>CAMCWL010000018.1 GCA_945882655.1 Opitutus sp. GAS368 | reverse complement strand
TACAGTCCGCGCAACCCTTGCCGTAGTAGAACTGCTTGTTGGCGATCTCGAGCGCATCGACATCGAGCATGTTGATGACGTCCTTATCTGGCTCATAGGCAGTCCGGCAGGTCTTGCATACGCGACGGAGAAGGCGTTGGGCCAGCACGCCTTCAAGGGAGGCCGAGATAAGGAACGGCTCCAGGCCCATGTCGATGAGTCGAGTGACGGCGCCAGGGGCGTCGTTGGTGTGGAGCGTGGAAAGTACGACGTGGCCGGTCAGCGAGGCCTGCACGGCGATCTGGGCGGTCTCAAGATCTCGGATTTCACCGACCATGATGGTATCCGGGTCCTGTCGAAGGAATGAGCGGAGCGCGGCGGCGAAGGTGAGGCCGACCTGGTGGTTGATGGGCACCTGCATGATGCCTTCGACTTCATATTCGACCGGGTCTTCGGCGGTCAGGATCTTAACGTCCTCGGTATTCACCTCGCGGAGCGCCGAGTAAAGTGTGGTCGTCTTGCCGGAACCGGTCGGACCGGTGACGATGAAGATGCCGTTCGGACGGCCGACCATCGCGCGGATTCCTTCCTTGATATCATCCTGCATCGACAGGGCCTCGAGGCTCAGGTTGACAACGGTCTTGTCCAAGATTCGAAGCACCACGGACTCGCCGAACTGCGTCGGCAGGGTCGACACACGAAGGTCGATCTGACGACCGCTGATGGTGGTCTTGATGCGTCCGTCCTGCGGCACGCGGCGCTCAGCGATGTTAAGCGATGAGAGGACCTTGACGCGGGCGATGACGGCCGAGGCGAGGTTCTTGGGCGGAGGCGCCATTTCGTAAAGCGAGCCATCGATACGGAGACGAATCCGGAACTCATGCTCAAACGGCTCGAAGTGGATGTCCGACGCCTTGGCCTTGACGCCTTCCTGGAGGACGAGGTCGACGAAACGAATGATCGGTGCCTGGCTGGCCTGCTTGGTGACGTCCTCATCGGTGACGGCGGCAGTGTCCACCTCGCCGAATTCGCCGAGCAAGTCTTCCATCGAGGAGGAAGTGGCTTCGCCGTAGACGTTCGTGACGGCGGCTTCGACTTGGGTGGGGTCTGCCACGGCCAGTTCGATATCCTTCTGCAAGATGAAGCTCAGCTCACTGATGACGGACGAGTTGAAAGGGTCCTTCGCGACCAGCGTCAACTTGCCAGCTTCGTCGGAGACGGGCAGCACGACGTACTTATGGGCCTGCGGCGCCTTGAGCAGCTTGGTCAGGGCCTCGCCCGGATCGGACGGCACGGCGGAATAGAATTGGACCTGAAGATGGTCGGCGATGGCCTGTAAGATGGTCGGTCGGTCGGCCAGGCCGGCGTCAACGAGGCTGTCACAGAAAGACTTTCCGGTGGTCGCGTGCGACTCCCAGATCTCCTCGGCCTGGGTTGGCGTCACAAGGCCGGCCTCGAGGGCGATATCACGGATCACGTCACTATGGTCGTCGAACATGGGAAGGGAGAGGGAAAAGGGTTTGGGTAGGGGTTTAACGCGCCGCTGCCCCACCGCGCATGCGCTCGCGCATGGCTTCGGGGTTCTGGCAGTAATTGAAGACTTCCTCCTCGGACACGGTGCCTTGGAAGAAAAGGGCGAGCAAATCGCTGTCGAGGGTGCGCATACCGCGGGCGCTACCGGTCTCGATGTCGCTGAGCAGCTGGTAGGTCTTGCCGTCGCGGATCTTCGCGCCGATGGCATCCGTGCGCACCATGATCTCAAACGCTGCGACGCGCTTATCGTCGGTGGTGTGCAACAGGCACTGCGAGATGACGGCGCTAAGGGAGGTCGCAAGCTGGGCGCGAATCTGGTCGCGGGCGGAAGCGGGGAACGCGTCGATGATGCGGTCGATTGTGCGCGTGGCGCCGGAGGTATGGAGCGTGCCGAGGACGAGGTGACCGGTCTCCGCCGCAGTGACGGCAGCCTCAATGGTCTCGAGGTCACGCATTTCGCCGATGAGGATGACGTCCGGATCCTGACGGAGCGCGGAACGAACGCCCTCGGAGAAGGAAGGTAGGTCGACACCGACTTCACGCTGCGTGATAAGGCAGTTCTTGTGGGCGTGGGTGTACTCGATTGGGTCCTCAATCGTAATGATATGTCCCTGTTCGTTCTCGTTGATCCAATTGATCATGGAGGCGAGCGTGGTGGACTTGCCGGAGCCGGTGGGGCCAGTGACGAGCACCAGGCCGCGCGCGCGCTTGAGCATATCTTTGATGACCGGCGGCAGACGTAACTGCTCGAGCGTGAACATGGCCGATGGCAACAGGCGCAGCACCATGCCATGGCCGCCAAGGCCGCGGAAAGCGTTCACGCGCAGTCGCGTCTTGTTGCGAAAGGAGAAGGCAAAGTCGCAGCCGCCATCCGCATCAAGCCGGGCGACATGGGCGGGCGGCACGATGGCCATGACCATGGACTTGGCCTCGGCTTCCGTGAGGGCCGGACCATCGATGGAAATAATATCTCCGTTGACGCGCAGGCTGGGGGAGCGGCCCACGCGGATGTGCAGGTCCGAAGCGCCATTCTCGATCATGGCCTCCAACAACTGGTTCATCTCGTAGGCCATGATCTTAGATGACGTCGTCCGCGACGGTGGCACCGAGCACTTCCTCGATGGTGGTCATACCCGAGGCGACCTTGCGCTGGCCGTCCTCGCGCATGGTGCGCATGCCGGCCTCGCGGGCCTTGCGGCGGAGCTCGACGAGATTGGAGCCGCCGTAAATCATTTCCTGAATCTCCTCGGTGATGACGAATTGCTCGAAGACGCCGCGACGACCCTTGTAACCGCGCTCGCCGCACTTCGGACAGCCGGCTCCCTTCATGGGCGTGGCGCTGGCGAGATCCTGCTCGCTCATGCCGATGGAGTAGAGCTCCTTGGAGGTCGGCTTGTAGGGGACTGCGCAGGCCTGACAATTACGACGCACGAGTCGCTGCGCGAGCGCGCCGCGCAAGGCGGCGGAAACGAGGAAGGGCTTGACCCCGATGTCGACGAGTCGGGTGACAGAGCTGACGGAATCGTTGGTGTGGAGGGTCGAGAACACCATGTGGCCCGTGAGAGCCGCATTGATCGCGATTTCCGCGGTCTCGAGATCTCGAATTTCACCGATCATCACGATGTTCGGGGCCTGACGAAGCATGGCGCGGAGGGCGGCGGCGAAAGTCATCCCGACGTCGCGCTTCACCTGCACCTGGTTGATCCCGGCCATCTGGTATTCCACGGGATCCTCGACGGTAATAATCTTACGGTCGGGCTTGTTGATGTAATTCAGCGCCGAATAAAGCGTGGTGGACTTACCCGAACCGGTCGGACCGGTGACGAGGAAGACGCCGTCAGAGCCGGAAATCAGCCCTTGGAACTTGGCTTGGTCGTCGGCGAAGAAACCCAGCTCAGGGAGGCCAAGCTTGAGGCCTTCCTTGTCGAGGATTCGCATGACGATCGATTCGCCGTAGACGGTCGGGAGGACCGAGACGCGCAAGTCGATTTCGCGGCCGCCGGTGCGGGCCTGAATGCGTCCGTCCTGCGGGATTCGCTTCTCGGCGAGCGAAACTTCCGCCATGAGCTTGAGGCGAGAGATGATCGAAGGCTGAAGGCGCTTGGGCGGACCCTTCATCTCTTGCAACACACCGTCGACGCGGAAACGGACGCGGAAACGCTTCTCCAGAGGCTCGAGGTGGATGTCCGACGCCTTGCGACGGATGGCATCGACGATGAGCGAGTTGACGTAACGAATGATCGGCGCGTCGTCTTCCTTGACGTCTCCGCCCTGGGGGAGTTCGACGGCTAAGCCGTCATCGCTGCCCTTGCCCAAGATGTCGGAATAAGACGCTGAACCACCAATCTGGCCACCGTTGTAACAGCGCGAAATAGCTTCCTTGAGCGCATCCGGCGGAGCCAGCTTCGGGTTGATGGCGAGCTTGAGCACACGCGAGACGGAATCGATGGTCTCGGTATCAAGCGGGTCCGAGATGGCCATGAGCAGCTCGGTGCCATCCATCTGCAGCGGCAGGATATTATGCTTCTCGGCCTGCTCGCGGCTGATGAGCTTCAAGATGTCGTCGGAGGGCGTGACCATCGCGACATCCACGAGTTCCATGTCAAACTCCAGGCTGAGGGCAGCCGTGATCTTGGGCCATTCGACCTTACCGGTCTCGACCAGCTTGGAGATGGTCAGGGTGTCCGCATTCTGACCGTCTGGGATGGGCTCGATGGCGGCGCGGGCCGCGGTCACGTCGGCAGGAGACACCAGTCCCTTGTCCTGTATGAATTGGATGACGTAGTCGTCGGCGGTCGTCACAGTAGGGAAATCCGGAGCGGAAGATAGGGGTAGGGAGATTGTTCCTCAGAGAGGTGAACAACGGGGAAAAATACCCTAAATCCGGGCACCTTGCCCGCAATCGCAAATTAACCAAAGATGCTTGGATTTACGGGGCCGGAAGTCGGCCGACGAGTGCCGCAACCTGCGCACGCAGGAATTCCGGCTCTCCATCGTTCCAAAAAACGACATCAGAACGCTTAACCTTCTCCGAGAGAGGCATTTGTGAAGCGATACGGCGTAAAATCTCTTCTTCGGTGAGGCCCTTTTCGAGCAGGCGGGACCGCCGCGTCTCTTCGGAGCAAGCGACACACACGATGAACTCGAATCCTGTGGTCAGGTTTTTTTCGAAAAGGAGCGGAATCTCGACCACGTGATGTCGTTTCGTCTCTACGACGGCCGCCTGCCGGAGTCGGGCAACTTCTGGATGCGTCAGGCCCTCAAGGAAGGCCAGCTCCGCCGGGTCATTAAAAACCTTCGTCGCGATCCATCGGCGATTAGGCCGACCCTCCGCCCCCAGGCAAGCGTCGCCCCAGCGGGCGCGTAGCTGGCTGACGCAATCGGCAGACTCCAATACCTGTCGTGCCAGCTGATCCGCATCGACGACATTGAAGCCGAGCTCCGCAAAGCAGGCGGCCGCTGCGGTCTTGCCGCAGCCGATACCGCCCGTGAGTCCGATGACCATGCCCTACCCTATCTCCCCTGCCGGCCGAGGGCAAACCTCAAGCGGGGCTCGGCGTGGACTGCAGGCCTGAACCGGCGTCGGAGGCGGGGATCGACGGAGGCTGAGCAATGTCAGCGGCCGGAGCAGGCGCCACAACGGGGCCAGCGATCGGCGTCTGAATGGAGCCGGTCTTAAGGATTTCCATCACATGCACGCCGTCGAGGGTCTCGTACTGCAGGAGGGCCTCGGCGATCTTGCGATGGGCGTCGGCGTTATCGGCGATGAGTTTCTCCGCGCGGACATACTGCTCCTGCACGATGGCGGAGATGGCCTCATCGATACGACGCGCGGTGGCGTCGCTGTGATTCTGGGTGCGGGAAATCTCGCGACCAAGGAAGACGGTGTCGGAATTCTCGCCGTAGGCGATCGGGCCGAGGTCGCTCATACCCCAGTCGCAGACCATCTGGCGCGCAAAACGCGTGGCCTGCTTAATATCGCTCGAGGCACCGTTGGAGATTTCGCCAGAGATGACCTTCTCGCCGATGCGACCAGCCATCGCCATACAGATGTAATCGAGCAGGCGTTTGCGGGAATAACCGAGAATCTCCTTGGTCGGCATGAGCATGGCCATGCCAAGAGCGCGGCCGCGCGGGATGATGGTGACCTTATGCAGCGGGAGCGCGCCGTCATCGATGAGGGCCTGCACCACCGCGTGGCCAGCCTCGTGATAGGCGGTATTCTTGAGGTCAGACTCGTCCATGACCTTCTTGCGCTCACGGCCGTAGGCAATTTTGTCGCGAGCTTCCTCGATGTCCGACATCTCGACCTTCTCGCGATTACGACGGCCCGCATGGAGGGCGCCTTCATTGAGGAGATTAGCCAAATCGGCGCCGGACATTCCGGTCGTGATGCGGGCGACCCGCTGAAGGTCGACGGACGGAGCCAGCTGGAAGCGCTTGGCGTGCACGGCCAGGACGGCTTCGCGACCACGCAAGTCGGGCAAGTCGACGAAGACCTGGCGATCGAAGCGACCAGGACGGAGCAAGGCGGAGTCGAGGACGTCGGAACGGTTGGTGGCGCCGATGACGATGACGCCGGCTTGGCCATCGAAACCATCCATCTCGACGAGGAGGGAGTTGAGGGTCTGCTCGCGCTCGTCGTTACCGCCGCCGACACCGGCGCCGCGCTGACGGCCGACCGCGTCGATTTCATCGATGAAGATGATGCAGGGGGCGAGCTTGCGGGCCTGCTCAAAGGTATCGCGCACGCGGGCGGCACCGACGCCGACGAACATCTCGACGAAGTCCGAACCGCTGATGCTGAGGAAAGGTACGCCGGCCTCGCCGGCAACTGCGCGGGCGAGCAGGGTCTTACCCGTTCCAGGAGGGCCTACCATGAGCACTCCCTTCGGGATATTCGCGCCAATCTTCGTGAAACGCTTCGGGTCCTTCAGGAAATCGACGATCTCCTTCACCTCTTCCTTGGCCTCATCGCAGCCCGCGACGTCCTTAAAGGTCGTGGATTCCTTATCGGTGGAGTTAAGCCGTGCGCGGGACTTGGCGAACTGCATCGCGCCGCGGTTAGCGTTCTTGAGGAACCGGTACATCATGAACAGCACCACGCCCGAGATAAGGAGCGTGGGGAGCACGTTGTAGAGGAACATCGTCCAACCCGTCTGGGCCGGAACTTCCTTGAAAGAGTCGCGGGAGACGGAAGCCTGGAGAGCCTCGAATGCCTTTTCGGTTAGGCTGCCATCGGCGAAGAAGCGCGCCTTCTCATCGTCTTTGGCTCCGGCGACTTCGAGTTCGCCCGTGATGTGCACCCAGCGATTATTACCGCCGGTTGGGTTAGGCTGAATCGTGAGGTTCTTGATCTTCTTCTCCTGGGCGTAGGCGAGAACCTGGGTAACCTCCAGCCGCTGGACGGCGTTACGGGACTCCGCGCCCGGGATGTTGAAAAGGGCGATGATGGCGGCCATCAGCAGCAGCCAGACTAACACGGGTTTGGCGTTCAAGCGGGGGCCGTTTTTATTATCATCCGGCTGGTCGTTTTGACTCATGGGCAGAAGATTTAACCTAAGCAGAGGCCAAGCCAAGTCAACCGGAGAGCCCCCTTCGTGGGCCCGGCCAGACGGCTGGACTCGGCCGGCGGCAGGCCCGGCACCCAGAGAATCTCGGAGCCGGCCAGCACCACCGGCAGGGTCTCCCGCCTTTCCGCGGGGATTTTGCGGTTGATGAGGAGGTCCGACAGCTTGGCCGTCCCGGATGAGCCGAGCGGCTGATAGCGATCACCTTCCATTCGTCCTCGCCAAACAAGCGCGGCAACCGGCGCGACGAGGTAGACCTCCCTTGCGGGGGAGATGTCTCCGCGACACAGGCTTGCCCACAGCGACGCATCGACCTCCACGACTTCGGCAAGCAAGCCGCCTTCGTCATCAGGCGAACCCATCAGCAAGCGCCGCTCTTCAGGACCGAACGGCGGAGTCTCCGTCAGAATGGAAAGTTCTCCGCCCTTCACGCGCACAAAGATACCGCGCACGGCGGACTGGGCGTCACTCCCGGCAACAATCGCTGACGAAAGCGGTAGAAGTGATTTCGCACTGGGGTCGGCGACTCCATGGCGATGCAGGAACTCGCGTAGGCACTCCTGCACTAAGGCATCTGGGCGGCCCTTGAGCGCACCGATAGGCATAGTACCGGCAGCGGAGACGACACAGCCTAACTCCCGGGCCCAGCTGGCCAAGGCCGCTTGGGCCTCACCAATAATCCGGGCGGAACGAGCGAACCCCTCCGCATATCCAACCCCTAAGGCCGCTTCGCCCCCGTCGGCCAGCCAAGTGCGGATACGATTACGGGCCGCAATAGGTAAAGCGTTCGTGGCATCCTCGCGCCAAGGAATCCCGGCGGCCTGAAGCGAACCCAGCAGAGCAGGCTTCGCAATGCCGGCAGCAATCAGCGGTCGCCAGCGACGGTGGCCATCACGGAAATCCTGCAGCGCCCGCGGGGCAGCGAGGCCGGCGAGCCCGGCGCCGCGAGCAAGGCGGAGCAGTGCGTTCTCGACGACGTCGTCGAGATGATGTGCGGTGCAAAGCAGTTCGAAACCAAGAGCCTGACGCTGTTCGGCGAAGAACGCGTCGCGAGCAGCACGCAGCTCAGCCTCAGAGGCATTCCCCTGCCCTTCCCTCATTCCGAGCACGCAAGGTACTTCGAGGGCAGCGCACAGGGCCGCGACGAAACGGGCGTCTTCCGCCGAAGCTTCGCCCCGCACGCGGTGATCGAAGTGCAGGACGTGTAATCTCGGCCGCACGCCTTCGTCCGCCCAGAGCGCGCAAAGCAAGTAGACCGAATCCGCGCCACCCGAAACCGCGACGGCGATCGGTACGCGCCCTTCGGGTGCCGACGGCAAGCGCGGCAACCGCAAAGCGGCCGCGCGCAAGGCATCGGGAGGTGGCAGGCTCATCGGTACGCGATCAGACTACGTCGCGCCGAAGCCCTGCCAATCCAAAGCGGACGTCAGAACGACAGCGTTTCCTTGCCGTACCATCGACGGAGCACCTCAGGGACGCGGACGGTACCGTCGGCCTGGAGATTGTTCTCCAAGATGGCGGCGAGGACGCGCGGCAGACCGAGGCCGGAACCATTGAGGGTGTGGACGAACTCCGGCTTTCCATCCTTCGGGCGGAATCGTATCCCCGCACGTCGGGCCTGGAAGTCGGTGAAGTTGGAGCAGCTCGACACCTCGAGCCAGCGCTTCTGGCCGCCGGCCCAGACTTCGAGGTCGTACTGTTTGCTGTGCGAGAAGCCGATGTCGCCGGCGCAGATCATTAGCACGCGATAAGGCAGGTTAAGCTTCTGGAGCAGACGCTCGGCGTCGCCGCGCAGGAGCTCGAGTTCTTCGAACGACTTGTCCGGGTGGGTCCACTTCACGAGCTCGACCTTATCGAATTGGTGTAGGCGATTCAGACCGCGCACGTGTGCACCCCAGCTGCCGGCCTCGCGACGGAAGCACGGCGTGTAGCCGACGCGCTTCACCGGCAACGAGGCCTCTTCGAGGATCTCGTCGCGGAAGAAATTAGTGACGGGCACCTCAGCCGTCGGGATCAGGTAGAAATCATCCGTCTGCGCGTGGTACATCTGCCCTTCCTTGTCGGGCAGCTGGCCCGTGGCCGTGGCGGAAGCGGCGTTGACGAGTAACGGCGCATGGACCTCGGTATAACCATTGGCTCCGGCCTCCTCGAGGAAGTATTGGATGAGCGCGCGGACGAGGCGTGCCATGTCGCCGATATAGAAGGGGAAGCCCGCGCCAGCGACCTTCACGCCGCGCTCGAAGTCGATGGCCTTATTGAACCAGGAAATATCCCAGTGAGCCTTGGCGGCCGGGGAGATCAGTTGTGCATGGTCGCCCCATTCCAGGATGACCTTATTGTCGGCCTCGGTCCGGCCTTCGGGCACGGAGTCGTGCGGGATATTGGGGACGGAAAGCGCGACGGCCTTCATCTGCTCCTCGGTTTCCGTGACCTTCTTCTCCAGCTCCTTCACCTTGGCGGAAGCAGCTTTCATCTCGGCGAGCTTGGCCTGGAATTCCGGGGAGCCCTTCGGCATCGCGGCCATCTCCTTGTTCGCGGCGTTCTGCGCGGAGCGGGCGACCTCGAACTCGGCCACCGCGTGGCGGCGGGCTTCGTCGGCGGCCAGTACGGCGTCGAGGTCGACCTGGAACTTCTTCCGGGCGACGCCCTTGCGGACGAGGTCGATGTTTTCGCGGAGGAACTTAGGATCCAGCATAGGCCGACTTTGCCCAATTCACCCGCCCAAGGGCAACGGGGAATTGTCGGCGGGGGTGGACTGCGGAAAACAGATAAGCCCCGCAGCGCGAACCGCGGGGCTTATTTTGCTATGCTTTCGCTTAGACTCGGCTCGCCTCGGGGGCGAAAACTTCGTCAGGACGGAAGAAACGGCGGACCTCGGCATCCGCGGCGGCGGGGCTGTCGGAGGCGTGGCAAACATTACGCATCATCTCAGTGCCAAAATCGCCACGGATGGTGCCCTTAGGAGCCACTTTAGAATTGGTCGGTCCGAGGAGTTCGCGGACGCGAGAGATGACATTGTCACCGACGAGGACGGCGACGATGACCGGACGAGAGGACATGAAGGCCTCGATCTCCGGGTAGAAGGGCTTGTCGGCGACGTGGGCGTAATGCTCGCGAAGCTGAGCCGACGTAAGGCGGGTCATCTTGCTGGCCTGGATTTCGAAGCCGGCGGCTTCAAAACGAGCGAGGACAGTGCCGCACAGACGGCGCTCCATGCAGTCGGGCTTAAGGATGATAAGAGTCTTTTCCATAGGGTGCCCCTCGTACTGAAGGGTCGTTCACTATTCGATTTTAAGGCTAAAAACACAAGCCCGAACCTTAAGATGGCATTAAAACCCCCTTAAACACCCTTAAAAACGAGGCAAATCGCCTGAACAGCGAGGGCCTTACCCTGCCCGATCGAATCCATGCCCTCATTGGTCGTAGCCTTAATGCCCACTTGGGACGGAGAAATCCCGATGATTCCGGCCATCTTGGCTTTCATCGCTTCGACATGAGCCATGACCTTCGGGCGCTCCCCGATGATCACGATATCGATATTGCCGACCACCCAGCCACCGTTGGCCTTCGCTTCGGTGACGGCTTTTTTAACGATCTCGGCGGAATCCAATCCCTTGATAGCATCATCGGTGTTGGGGAAATAATGCCCGATGTCGCGCAAGCCAGCCGCACCGAGAATCGCATCAGCGGCGGCATGCAGCACCACATCGGCATCGGAGTGCCCATCCGGACCGACGTCCGAAGGGATATTCACACCGCCAAGGATGCAGGGACGGCCGGCAACAAGCGGGTGGATATCATACCCGAGACCGACTCGAAAGGCTGGCTGGGGCTGGATCATACCCCGTTCTTAGGAGATATTACGGCCAAAGGGAAGCCCTCGCACAAAACCCTTGAAACGCCCTCCCCGAGGAGGCATTTTGTGGGCCTGTCAGTCTTAAGGCGCGGTAGCCAAGTGGTAAGGCCGGGCTCTGCAAAAGCCCCATGCGTCGGTTCAATTCCGACCCGCGCCTCCAGTTTAAAACAAGAAGGGCGTCCCGAACCGGGACGCCCTTCTTCTTTCCTGACGATAACCTTAGCGGACGGTCTTACTGAGGTTGGCGACGCCGTTGACCTTCGAGTTCACGCGCAGGCGCAGACCGTTGAGGCGGATGAAGCCCGTCGCGTCGTCCTGGTTGTAAGCCTTGGTCGGATCCGCTTCCATGGTGGCGATGTGCGGATTGTAGAGCGAACGCGGGCTCTTGCGGCCAGCGACGTAGACGCAGCCCTTGTAGAGCTTCACGCGGACGGTACCGGTGACGTTGCGCTGGGACTCGGTGATGAGGGCCTGGAGGGCGAGGCGCTCCGGAGCATACCAGAAGCCGTTGTAGACGAGCGTAGCGTAGCGCGGGACGAGTGAGTCGCGCAGGTTCATCACCTCGCGGTCCATGGTCAGAGACTCGATCTGACGGTGGGCAAAGTGCAGAATCGTGCCGCCCGGGGTCTCATAGACTCCGCGGCTCTTCATGCCGACGAAGCGGTTCTCGACCATGTCGACGCGGCCGACGCCATGGCGGCCACCAATCTTATTGAGGGTACGCATGACGCCGAGGGGGTCGAGCTTCTTGCCGTTGACGGCGACGCAGTCGCCCTGGCGGAACTCGAGTTCAGCGTACTCGGCCTTGTTCGGAGCATCCTCCGGGGAGACGGAGAGCTTGAACATGGCCTTGTTCGAAGGATGGAAAGCGTCCATCCACGGGTCCTCGAGGATACCAGCCTCGAACGAGATGTGCAGGAGGTTGCGGTCGGAGGAGTAAGGCTTCTTGGCGCTGGCTTCGACCGGGATCTTATGGTCGGCGCAATAAGCGATCATCTCGGCGCGGCCGGGGAAATCCTTACGGAAGGCTTCGTTGCGCCAAGGGGCGATGATCTCGAGGTCCGGGGCGAGGGCGGCGCAGGTGAGCTCAAAGCGAACCTGGTCGTTACCCTTGCCGGTGGCGCCGTGAGCGATGGCGGTGGCGCCTTCCTTGCGAGCGATCTCGACCATGCGTTTAGCGATAAGCGGGCGCGCAATGGAGGTGCCGAGGTAGTACTGACCTTCGTAGATGGCGCTGGCCTGCATCATCGGGAAGATGAAATCGCGGGCGAACTCGGCTTGGAGGTCGTCGATGTATAGCTTGGAGGCGCCGGTCTTCATGGCCTTCTGCTTAAGGCCCTTGAGCTCGTCTTCTTGGCCGATGTCGGCGCAGAACGCGATCATCTCGGCGTTGTGCTTGTCCTTGATCCAGGAAAGGAGGACGGAGGTATCGAGGCCACCGGAGTAGGCCAGGACGATTTTCTTCTTCTTGCTCATGTTAGTGGGATGGAAAAATCAGCCGCGATGGGCGGCGAGGTGAGCGAGGATGGCCTTCTGCACGTGCAGACGGTTCTCAGCTTGGTCGAAGATGATGCTCTGCTTGCTCTCGAGCACTTCGGCGGAGACTTCCTCGCCGGGGTGGGCCGGGAGACAGTGCATGAAATAGGCGGAGGGCTTGGCCAAAGACATCAGCTTCGCGTTGACCTGATAAGGCTGCATGGTGCGCAGGCGCTCGGCCTTCTCGGCTTCCATACCCATGCTCACCCAGACGTCGGTGTAGACCATGTCGGCACCCTTCACGGCGGAGGCAGGGTCGGTGGAGAAAGTGAAGGTCTCTGGCAGACCGTCCTTCTTCAGCTGGGCGCGGATCTCGGCGCCAGGCTCGTAACCAGCCGGACCGGAGAGCGCGATCTCGACGCCGAGGGCGGCACCACCGAGCACGAAGGAGTTGGCCATGTTGCAGGCCGTATCGCCAAGGAAGGCGACTTTCTTACCCTTGAGTGAGGCGGCGTACTGTTCTGGGCGGCCAGGCGCGTAGCGTTCGGCGAGCGTGAACATGTCTGTCATGAACTGGCACGGATGCAGGAAGTCGGAAAGTGCGTTGACGACCGGCATCGTGCCGCAGCGAGCGAATTCCTCGAGGAGGCTGTGTTCGTGGCAACGGATGACCATGCCGTGGAGATAACGGGAAAGGACGCGCGCGGTATCCGCGACGGTCTCACCGCGAGAGATCTGGAGGTCATCGGCGTTGAGCATCACCGGCTGACCGCCGAGCTCATGGACGCCGACCTGGAAGGAGACACGGGTACGGGTGCTCTTCTTGAAGAACATCAGGCCCCAAGACTGGTGCGCGAGGGCAACCCCAGCGGATTTGCCCCGTCCGGCCTTGAGCGCTGCAGCCGCGGCGAAGACCTGGGCCGTTTCGGCCGGACTCAGGTCGGTCTCCTTTAGGAAATGACGCATCTCGGAAAGCGTTTGAACATAGGCCTCAAGCCCTGTTTGGACAGAGGAAAATAAGGGTGAAAACCGCTTAGGCGGTCTTCCATCCGCCAAGGACCTGACGCAGGATTGCCACAGCCTCGGCCAGCTCCTCGGGAGAGGCGTTGAGCGGAGGGAGTAGACGCACGGCCACCCCGCCCGCCGGAGCGGTCAGGATACCCGCCTCGCGCAGGGCGGCGACAACCGGAACTGGGTCGATATGAAGGATAACTCCGACCATGTAGCCGGCGCCGCGCACTTCCTTCACGAGGTCAGGGCGGAGCTCGACCAGTTTGTGGAGTTCGGCATGCCAGCTGACCGAGCGCTCGGCCACCTTGGCAACGAGCTGTTCGGATTCGAGAATCTCGAGAACAGCCAAACCAGCGGTGGCCGCCAGCGGACCTCCGCCGAAGGTAGTGCCATGCGAACCGGCCTGAAAAAGGTCGTCGTGAGGAGGCGCCATCCAAATTGCGCCAATCGGGAAGCCGCCGCCGAGGCCTTTGGCCATGGCGATCGCATCAGGCTTCACGCCGGCATGCTCATAGGCGAAGAACTTACCAGTCCGGCCGATACCGCACTGGATTTCGTCGATCATGAAGAGCACATTACGCTCGCGACAAATCTGCTCAACGCCGCGCAGGAAATCGGCTTTGGCCGGATTCACGCCGCCTTCGCCCTGAATCGATTCGATCAGGACGGCAGCGGTAGTCTTGGCGTCGATAGCCTTATCCCAGGCGGCGAGGTCGTTGAGCGGTACGGCGGTGAAACCGGACAGCAGCGGACGGAAGCCTTTCTGGATCTTCTCCTGCGGCGTGGCGGACATGCCGCCGAAGGTGCGGCCGTGGAAAGCCTTCTCAGCGACGATGACTCCAATGCAGACTCCTTCAGAGCCAGACTTACGCTGACCATGGAGACGGGCGAGTTTGAGCAGGCCTTCGTTAGCTTCGGCGCCACTGTTGCAGAAGATGACGCGACCCGGGCCGCAACGCTGCGCGAGGGCATGGGCGAGCTGGCCTTGCGGCTCATTGCGGTAGAGATTGCTGACGTGGACCAGCTTGCTGGCCTGCTCGGAGACGCGCTTGACCCAGTGCGGGTGGGCGTGGCCGACAGCGTTGACAGCGATGCCTGAGGCGAAATCCAGATAGCGCTTACCGGCGGCGTCCCAGACGTACGTCCCCTGCCCCTTCACGAGCGTGATGGGCGGAGCGCCGTAGTTATGGGCGACATTGTCCGCGTAGTTCGCGGCGGTAGGATCTGTGGACGGGCCGTTCATTAACCGTGGACGATTTCGGTGCCGATACCCTTATCGGTGAAGACCTCGAGCAGGAGCGCATGCGGGACGCGGCCGTCGATGAAGTGCACGCGGCGGACGCCTTCCCTTAGGGCCTTAACGGCGCTATCGACCTTCGGGATCATCCCGCCAGCGATGACGCCCTTGCGCTTGAGTTCGTCGACTTCGCTGACCTTGAGCGTCGTAATGAGGGAGGTCGGATCCTTCTCGTCGGCGAGGAGGCCCGGGACATCGCTCATGAAGATCAGGCGGCGGGCGCGGAGGGAATTGGCCACAGCGGCGGCGGCGACGTCGGCGTTCGTATTGTAAGCCTGGTCATCGGCGTCGAGCGCGATGGGCGAGACGACCGGCAGGTGGCCATCGGCGAGCGCCTTCTTGATCAGCTTCGTTTTCACGAACTTGATGTCGCCAACGAAGCCAATATCGACCGGCTCACCCTTGTCATCAGCACCGAAGTGCTTCTCGCAAAGATTGACGTGGTTGCCCGGCATACCGAGCGGGTTAGCACCGCGCGCCTTGAGGGATTCGCAGATTTGTCCGTTGATCTCGTTGTTGAGGGTTTCTTCGACGATCTTGACCGTCGCGGCGTCGGTGACGCGCATGCCGCCCCGGAACTCGGATTTGATGCCGGCCTTATCCATGGCCCGGGTGATGGCCTTGCCGCCGCCGTGGACGACGACGACCTGGATGCCGACGGCGGCCAGGAAGGCGATATCCGTGGCGACGCGGTCGCGGCCTTCGGGATTCGGATCATCCATGAAGCTGCCGCCGTACTTCACCACGAAGGTGGAGCCACGGAACTTGTGGATGTAGGGAAGCGCCTCGAGAAGGACCTCGGCTTTTTGCGTGGCAGGAATGCTCATCTTACGGAAGGGAGTGTCGGGATTGCGGACGGGTGAGTAAACGGAAAACCTTACTCGCTCTTGTTGTAGTTCACGTAGCCGTCGGTGAGGTCCGCGGCTAGGAGCCGGAACTTTGCGTCGCCGAGGTTGAGCTTGAGCCGGACAGCGAAACGGGCGGCCTTCACGACCAGCTTCCACTGGGTCTTGTTCTCGGGCAGGGGCTTGCCGCCGAGGACGGCCGGGATGTCGTCGTAATAGATGTCCAGCTTGGCTTCATCGAGGCCGGTGCGGGCGTAGCCGGCGGCGTCGGCGAGGCGGCCCCAGTTCGGGTCTTCGCCATACCACGAGGATTTCACCAGCAGGGAGTTGCCGATGGCGCGGGCGATCTTCTCGGCGTCGGCGCGGGTGCGGGCGCCTTCGATTTCCACGGACACGACCTTGGTGATCTTCTCGCCGTCACCGACGATCTTCTCGGCCAGCGCGAAGCAGACCTTATCGAGAGCTTCCTGGAACAGGGTCCGGAGGCCGGCGGGGGCGGACGCGCCCACGGACACACCCGAGACGCCGGAAGCGAGCAACAGGACGGTGTCGTTGGTGGACATGTCGCCGTCGACGCTGACGCAATTGAAGGACTGATCCGAAGAGGATTTCAGGGCCGCCTTGAGTTCTGCAGGCGAGGCCGCCGCGTCGGTGCAGACGAAGGCCAGCATCGTAGCCATGTTGGGCTCAATCATGCCGGCGCCCTTGGCGATGCCGGCGATGGTGATAGTCTTTCCTTCCCAGACGAAGCGCGCGGTGACGGACTTCGGACGGGTATCGGAGGTAAGGATGGCGTTAGCGGAGCGCACGCCTTCGGCGGCGTCGCGCGAAAGACGGGAGGCCGAAACTCTGATGCCCTCGGCGACCTTGGCCATCGGGAGCAGCTCACCGATTCGGCCGGTGGAGCAGACGAGGAATGCTTCGGAAGGGGCGCCTATAGCGGCCGCGGCAAGCTTCGCCATCGCAACCGCGTCAGCATCGCCTTGGGCGGCCGTGCAGGCGTTAGCGTTGCCGCTATTTCCGACGATGCCACGAATCTTGTCCGCGGAGACGGCGAGCACCTGCTGGCAGAAGCGCACCGGGGCGGCCTTCACATCGTTGGTCGTGAAGACGCCCGCGGCGGCGCACGGCTGGTCAGCGACGACGAGCGTCAGGTCGAGGCGGTCGAGACCCTTGTTACGGATATCGCAGCCGGCGGCGCCGACACGGAAGCCGGGCACGTCGGAGACGCCCGGCGAATCATTGGTGAACTCGATGGACATGGAAAATTAGCGGAGGCCTTCGGACTCGTCCCACCCCATCATCAGGTTGAGGTTCTGGACCGCCTGACCGCCGGCACCCTTCAGGAGATTGTCGATCACCGAGGTGATGATGAGGTTACCCGTGCGTGCGTCGGCGACAACGGAGCAGGCGACCCGGTTGGTATTCGCGACGTGCGCGGTATCAGGGAACTCGCCCGACTTGAGCAAGGTCACGAAAGGCCGGCCAGCATAGGCCTTCTGCCACACGGCTTCGACCTGCGCGACGGTGACGCCGGGGGCGGGCACGACGATGGTCGTGGCGATACCCCGGTGCATCGGGGCGAGGTGCGGATTGAACTGGACCACGACCGGCTGGCCGGCGGCCACGCCGAACTGCTCCTCGATCTCGGCGATATGCCGGTGACCAGGGATGCCGTAGGCCTTGATTGAGCTGTCACGCTCGGAGAACAGAAAGGCGACATCGGCTTTCTTGCCGGCGCCGGAGACGCCGCTGTAAGAGTTAATGATCAGCCGGCCTGGCTCGGGTTTAAGCAGACCCGCGCGAAGGAGCGGCACCAGCGGAACCTGGATGCTAGTCGGGTAGCAACCCGGGCAGGCGATGAGCTTCGCGGATTTCCACGCGTCATTGGTCTGCAACTCCGGGATGACGTAATGGGCCTGCGCGACGAGCGCCGGCGCCGGATGGTCATGGCCGTAATACTTTTTGTACAACCCGAGGTCGCGCAGACGGAAGTCGGCGGAAAGATCGAGCACCCGCTTGCCGGCCGCCACGAGCGGCTGGGCGTATTCAGCGGCGACGCCGTGAGGCAGCGCCAGGAACCAGACGTCCACGTCCGACTTCGCGCACTCCTCGGGGGAGGATGCGGAGAAGACCAAGAGAGGGTCGACGATGCCGCGGAGGCGCGGGATCTCTTCGGCCACGGACTTGCCGGCCAAGGTGCGGGAGCAGACCGCGGCGAGCTTGACCCGCGGGTGGCGGGCCAAGACGCGGACGAGCTCCTCCCCGGTGTAACCGGAGGCGCCGACGATGCCGACCTTGGTCAGGTTTTGGGTCATGGCTTGAGAGAATAGGTTGGTTTGATGACGAAGTGATGGCGGGACACGGGGAACTGGGCAACAAAAAGGCCCCGGGGTGCCGGGGCCTTCGAGGTTTCCTGTCTCTTTGCGGATTAACGCTTCGAGAACTGGAAGCGCTTGCGGGCACCAGGACGGCCGGGCTTCTTACGTTCGCGCATACGACCATCGCGGGTAAGGAGACCTTCTTTCTTGAGAGGAGCGCGGAGGGTGGCGTCCATCTTCTGGATCGCGCGAGCGAGACCATGGGAGATGGCACCAGCCTGGCCGTTGGGGCCGCCGCCGATGACGCGGACAATGACGTCGAGCTGGCCATCGAGGCCGGCGGTCGTGATCGGGAGGGTGGCGGACTTCACCAGGGCCTCGGTGTAAAGGTATTCTTCGACGGGCTTGCCGTTGACGACGATGACGCCGGTACCGCGGGAAAGGCGGATGCGGGCCGAGGCGGTCTTACGACGGCCGACGGCAAGGATAGCAGAGGACTTGGCGCTCATTTAAAAAGAGTAAGGGCGATTAGACCTTCTTAGCCTCGGGGAAAGGCTGAGGGTTGTTGGCGGCCTGGTCATGCTTGTCGCCGGCGTAGACGCGCAGCTTAAGGAGCATGGCATTGGCGAGGCGGTTCTTAGGGAGCATGCCCTTGACGGCATGGGTCACGATGAACTCAGGGCGACGCTCGCGCATGGCGGCGGCGGTACGGCGGTAGGCGGTACCGACCCAACCGGTGTAGAACATGTAGGTCTTGTCCTCTTCCTTGGAACCCGTGAGGCGGACCTTGTCGGCGTTGATCACAATGACGTAATCGCCGGTGTCGACGTGGGGGGTGTAGGTGGGCTTGTGGCGGCCGCGGAGAATATTGGCGATTTTGACAGCGAGACGGCCCAGGATCTGGTCCTTGGCGTCAACGACGTACCAGGTCTTGTCCTTGAGCTGCACGTTCTTGGCTAGCGTGGTCTTCATAAAGAGGGAAAGCGGGAACATGAGAAAGGACCCCCCTCCGTCAACACCCGAATGCACCCCAGAGGGGGTGTGCCTTAAATAGGCCAAAAATAAGGGAGGCGCGGCCTCAGCCACGCCTCCCTGCCCTCCCCTTTAATGGGGGGCGGTTTAGAAACGGAAGGTGGCGAAGACGCGGGCCCAGACGGCGGAGCCGGCCGTCTTGACCTGGCTGTCGGTGTTGTAGGCCCAGTTGGCTCCCACGCCCAGTTCGCCACCCCGACCGACCTGACGGGTCAGATCCAAGGAGGCGCCCAAGTAGCCGTAGGTGTTGCGCGTTGCGAAGCTGGTGGTCGAGGCGTCGGTGATGCCGCCGTAGAACTTGGATACGATGTCGCAGCCAGAAAGGCCGATACTGGAACCAGCGAAGGACTTGGAACCGGCGAGTTCGACGGTCAGCTGCTCGAGATCGGTGCTGTAATAGACATAGGCCGAGGGCTTAAGGGAGAGATTCGCCAGGGAGAAGCCGAGGTAGATTTCGGAGTTCGCGGAGATCTGGGTGAAGCCGTCGGAGCCGATGGTGCGAGCCGTGCGGGTCGTGAGGCGCTGATAACCGAGGTCGAGTTCGCCGAAGGCGACGTCCTTACGCAGGCCGAAGGTATAGGTACGCTCCATGGCATCGGCGTTGAAGAAGTTGGCATAGGCCGAGGCTCCGGCCAGCCCCGGAAGATTGTAATCCAAAGTGACCGCGGTCTGGAACAGGCCATCGACATCGGAGCGCTCGATACCACGGAAGACGTTCTTGCCGTTCCACGAGGCGCTGCCGCGGAGGGAGAGGTCAGTGGTGGAGGCCGCGACGGGCGCCGGAGCCGGGCTCTGGGCGTTGACGCCGGCGACGAAGACGGAAAGAGCTAGGGCGGTGAGGGCGTGTTTCATAGAGTGATGTTTAGACCTTTATTCCCGCCCAAAAACAAACCGTTGGCAAGCCCCAAGGGGCCGCCAACGGCGTGGTGCGGATTATGTGACGATCCAGTACGATTACATCGACGCGATGATCGCGTCGCCGAACTCCGAGCACTTGATCTCGGTGGCTCCCTGCATCTGACGGGCGAAGTCGTAGGTCACGCGACCACCGCCAATCGCACCATTGAGGCCCTTGAGGACGAGGTCGGCCGCTTCGATCCAGCCCATGTAACGAAGCATCATCTCACCCGAGAGCACGACGGAACCCGGATTGACGACATCCTTATTGGCGTACTTGGGAGCGGTGCCGTGCGTGGCCTCGAAGATCGCGTGGCCGGTGAGGTAATTGATGTTGCCTCCGGGAGCGATGCCGATGCCGCCGACCTGCGCCGCGAGGGCGTCGGAGAGGTAGTCGCCGTTGAGGTTGAGGGTCGCGATGACATCGAAGTCGGTCGGGCGGGTGAGGATCTGCTGCAGGGTGATGTCGGCAATCGCGTCCTTGATGATCAGGCCGGCACCCGGCTTGCCTTCGGGAATCTTGCACCAGGGGCCGCCGTCGATTTCCTCGGCACCGAACTCGCTCTTGGCGAGGTCGTAGCCCCACTTCATGAAGGCGCCTTCAGTGTACTTCATGATATTGCCCTTATGGACGAGGGTCAGCGACTTGCGATTATTCTCGATGGCGTACTGGATGGCCGAACGGATGAGACGCTCGGAGCCCGGGCGAGAGACCGGCTTAATGCCGAGGCCGACGGTGGCGGGCTGTTCGGCGCCGAAGCGGATCTTCTTAAACTCCTTCGGGAAATTCGTCTTGATGAAGTCGAGGGTCTTGAGGGCGATCTCGGA
>CAMCWL010000017.1 GCA_945882655.1 Opitutus sp. GAS368 | reverse complement strand
CGCGCGCCCATCCGCAAACTCTACGAGCAGCGACTCGCCGAGAAAGCCAGCCCACGCCAGGCGGCGCTGGACGCGGTGAAGCTGATCCTCTGCTCCCCTTCCTTCCTCTACCTGAGCGAGGTCACCCAGGAGAACGACCGCCGCCTGCGGCCCCATGATCTCGCCACACGCCTCGCCTACGCCCTCTGGGCCACGACGCCCGACGAAGCCCTGTTCGCCTCCGCGGCGGCGGGCAAGCTCACCGACGACGCCGAACTGAAGAAGCAGATCGACCGCCTGCTGGCCGATGCCCGACTCGAAGGTTTCGTCGACGGCTTCCTGGACAGCTGGCTGAATATGCGCGACCTCGGCGGCATGCCGCCGCCCCGCGAGACGAATCGTGCTTACTACGCCGAGGACCTGCCCGCTTCGATGAAGACCGAGGCGCGCCTGTTCTTCCGCGACATGCTCAAGGAGAACCGTCCGGTGAACCAGTTCCTCCAAGCCGACCACAGCTTCATCGATAAGAAACTCGCCAAGCTCTACGACCTGCCCGAACAGAAGACCCTGCGCCTGGCCGATGGCTTCCAGAAGATCAGCCTCAAGGGAGACTCGCATCGCGGCGGCCTGCTCGGCATGGCGGCCGTGCTCACGGTCAGCGCCAACGGCGTCGAGACCTCGCCCGTCACCCGCGGCGCCTGGGTCAGCGAGAACATCCTCGGCATCAAGCCCCCGCCTCCTCCGGACATCGTGCCGGCCATCGAACCGGATGTCAGCGGCACGACCACCATCCGCGAGCGCCTCGCCAAGCATAGCACCGACCGCGCCTGCGCCGAGTGCCACCGTAAGATCGACCCGCTCGGCTTCAGCCTGGAATCCTTCGACGCCGTCGGCCGCTGGCGCGTGAACTACGCGAAGCCCAAGAAGGGCCCGGCGCCGAAGATCGACACCTCCGGGGAATTCGCCTCCGGCGAGACCTACAAGGACTTCGCCGGCTTCCGCGATATCCTGCATGACAAGCGTGACGAGATGTTCACCCGCCACCTCATCCGCTCGCTCCTCGCTTACAGCACCGGCCGCCTCATGGAGCCGGCCGACGAATTCGCCGTCGACCGTATCCACGACAAGGTCAAGCAGCAGGGCCTCGGCCTGCGCAGCCTGGTCGTCGAGTGCCTGACCAGCGACGTCTTCCGCTCCCGCTGAGTAAGGGGTCAGGCCGTTACCGAAACGTAACTGCAACCAAAACCCACAGGTTTAAGACACTTTGGTATCAGGTCGTATGGGTAACGGCCTGCCCCCTTGCCTGGGCTCCTGCTGGCCAGAGTGAGACGATAGTGCTATCCCTTGAAACAAGGGGAGTAGTAAGCTGTCAGAAGGAGAGTAGAATATCCTCATGTCCGATCCCCTCGAGCTGACCCGCCGCCGCTTCCTCGGCCAGATGACCACTGGCATGACGGGGTTGGCTTTATCGCGCTTGCTCATGAGCGACCTCGGCGCGGCGGTGCCACCCGGCGCCCACTTCGCCCCGAAGGCCAAGCAGGTGCTCCAGATCTTCTGCCCGGGCGCAGCTTCGCACATCGACCTCTGGGACCATAAGCCTCTGCTGGAGAAATACGACGGCACTCCCCTGCCCGGCCCGGTCGAGGTGACCTTCCAAGGCAAGAACGGCAACCTGATGAAGTCCCCCTGGGCCTTCAAGCCAGCCGGCAAGAGCGGTAAGATGATCAGCTCGAACCTGCCGCACATGGCACAGCACGTGGACGACATCGCGTTCATCCACTCGATGACGTCGCGCAGCAATACCCACGGCCCGGGCTGCGTCGCGATGAACACCTGCTTCACCCGCGAAGGCTACCCGAGCGGCGGCGCTTGGATCAGCCATGCGCTCGGTTCGCTCAACCAGAACCTTCCGACCTACGTCTCCGTCCAGGATGTCCGCGGAGAACCTCCGAACGGCAAGGCGAACTGGGGTAATGGCTTCCTTCCCGCTCGCCACCAAGGCGTGAGCATGGCCGCCCAGCAGGCGCTACGTAATCTCGATCGCCCCGCCGGCATTTCCTCCGCCGAAGACGAGGCCACCCGCGAATTCCTGCGCGCCACGAACCTCGAACACGCGGAAGCCCACGCGGGCAACGACGAGCTCCGCGCCCGCATCGCCGCCTATGAACTCGCCGCGAAGATGCAGCTGGCCGCGCCCGAAGTCAGCGACCTCTCCCGCGAACCGGAGCACGTCCACGCGCTCTATGGCACGAAGGACGCCAATCCGCTCAAGGCGGCCTACGCCAAGAACTGCCTGCTGACCCGTCGCTTCCTCGAACAGGGCGTACGCTATGTGAGCCTCTACTGCGCCTCCCGCGCCAGCGGGGTCGACGGGCTGCTCAACTGGGACGCTCACCGCACGCTGAAGGCCGACTATGACCGCCACTGTCCGGTCTTCGACCAGCCCACCGCTGCCCTGCTCGCGGACCTGAAGCAGCGCGGCATGCTCGACGACGTGCTGATCATCTGGTGCACGGAGTTCGGCCGTATGCCGACCCACCAGGTCGGCACGACCGGGCGCGATCACAATCCCGATGCCTACACGGCCTGGATGATGGGCGCCGGCGTGAAGGGCGGCGTCTCCTACGGCGCGACCGATGACTTCGGCCGCCGCAGCGTCACCGACGTCGCGACCTGCTACGACTTCTACGCGACAGTGCTCCACCTGCTGGGCCTCGATCACGAGAAGCTTACCTATTACCATAACGGCGTGAACCGCCGCTTCACCGACGTCCACGGCCACGTGATCAAACCGGTCCTCGCATGAGCCGCCTGAGCCTCGCCCTCGCCCTGCTCGCTTCCGCACGTGTCATCGCCGCCGACGACTCCGGAAGCGTCGCGTTCTTCGAGCAGAAGATCCGGCCGGCCCTCGCCGAGCACTGCTACGAATGCCATAGCGCCAAGGCCAAGAAGCTGAAAGGCGGCCTCGCCCTCGACTCCAAGGCCGGCTGGCAGAAAGGCGGCGATTCGGGCACCCCGATCATCGTCCCGGGCAAACCCGACGAAGGCCTGTTCCTTCGTTACGTCCGCCACCTCGAGCCGGACATGGAGATGCCGCCGAAGAAGCCGAAGCTGGCCGATGCGCTCATCGCCGACTTCGCCACCTGGATCAAGGCCGGGGCCGTCGACCCGCGCGACCAAGCGACCGTCGAGGTCAAGCGCGCCGATAAGTCCTGGTGGTCCCTCCAGCCGCTCGCCAAAGATCTCAAGCACGCCGATATCGACGGCTTCATCGACGCCAAGCTGGCCGAACAGAAGCTCACCCGGAGCGCCCCGGCCAAGCCCCAGGCGTTGATCCGTCGTCTGAGTTACGACCTCACCGGCCTGCCGCCCACCCAGGCCGAGGTCGATACCTTCGTCGCTGCCCACCAGGCCGACGCCCGCAAAGCGACCGAAGCCCTCGTCGATCGCCTACTCGCCTCTCCTCGCTACGGTGAGCGCTGGGGTCGCCACTGGCTTGACGTCGTGCGCTTCGGCGAAAGCAACGGCTTCGAACGTAACTTCGTCATCGATGACCTTTATCCTTTCCGAGATTACGTCATCCGCTCGATCAACGACGACAAGCCGTTCGATCAGCTGATTCGTGAACACCTCGCCGGCGACGTCATCGGGAAATTTAATCCCGAGGTCGAGATCGGCAGCGCCTTCCTGGTGGCCGGTCCTTATGACGATGTCGGCAATCAAGACAAGGACGCCCAGAAGGTCATCCGTTCCGCCACCCTCGACGACATGGTCACTGCGACCGGCAGCGCCTTCCTGGGCCTGACGATCAACTGCGCGAAATGCCATCACCATAAGTTCGATCCCATCCCGACTGAAGACTACTACCGGGTTCGGGCGGCCTTCGAAGGCGTCGTCCATGGACGCCGACCGGTCGCGACCAAGGAGCAGACCCAGGCCTACAATGCCGCCATGGGCCCGCTGAACAAGGAGCGTGCCCGACTCGTCGCCGAACAGTCAGCCCTCACCGCGGCCATCGAAACCAAGGCCAAGGCCCTACTCGCCACGCGTACCTACCCACGCCCCAAGGCGGATACCTTGCTGACCGAAGAGAAGATCGCTCCCACCGAGGCTCGTTTCGTCAAGCTCACCATGTCCGCTAACTCGGCCAACCCGCTGAGCGGCGTTGGCGGTCGTATCTCCGAGTTCGAGATCTGGACGGATGAAGCCACGCCTCGCAACGTCGCCCTCGCCTCCAACGGCTCCAAGGCCGATGGCGTCAAAGGTGCCAACGCCGAAGACTTCCCAATGGCCTACAGCGCCGCCCTGACCATCGATGGTGACGAAGGTGCGCAGTGGTATATCGGCACCCCGGCCGAACTCGTCATCACCCTTCCCCGCGTCGAGAAGATCAGCCGTCTCGGCTACCGCTCCGCCAAGGGACGAATCCTGCGCGATAACTCACAAGGCGCCACGCCTTGCGAATACGAGATGTCCGTCTCCCTTGACGGTAAAGAATGGAAGAAGGTCGCCGACTCCTACGACCGTGAAGCCTGGTCCCCGGCGCATGCCTTCGAACGCGTCCGCAAGCAGGTGACCACACCCGATGAAGCCAAGCGTCTCGGCCTGCTCGGCCGCGACCTTGCCGCCGTCGATAAGCGCATCGCCGCCGTACCGAAGATGCCCTCGGCCTGGGTCGGCACGCACCAGCCCAAACCCGAACCCACCTTCGTCCACAAAGGCGGCGATCCCACCAAGCCCGCCGGTCAGGTCGTCCCATCCAGTCTCGCCGTGCTCGACCTCGTCACGAAGCCTTACGCCCTGAAGGCCGACGCCGGTGAAGGCGAACGGCGCGTGGCCCTGGCTGACTGGATCACCCAGGACAACCCCATCACCGCCCGCGTGCTCGCGAATCGCCTCTGGCATTACCACTTCGGCACCGGCCTCGTGGACACCCCGAGCGACTTCGGCTTCATGGGCAGCAAGCCCTCGCACCCCGAACTCCTCGACTTCCTCGCGCAGCGACTGATCAAACACGGCTGGAAACTGAAGGCCCTACACCGCGAGATCGTCCTCTCGCAGACGTACCTCCAGTCCGCGGACTTCAATCCGACCGCGGCGCGTGCCGACAAGGACGCGCGCCTGCTCTGGCGCTTCCCGCCGCGCCGCCTCGGTGCCGAAGAGATTCGCGACACCCTGCTCGCGACCGCTGGCCAGCTCAAGCTCGAGCCCATGGGCGGCCCTGGCTTCCGCCTCTATCGTTACCTCGTCAACAACGTCTCGACCTATATCCCGCTGGACACGCAGGGACCTGAGACCTACCGCCGAGCCGTCTACCACCAGAACGCCCGTGCCAGCGTCGTCGACGTCCTCAACGATTTCGACCTGCCGGACATCGCCTTCGCCGCACCTAAGCGTGCCAACACCACCTCACCCCTGCAGGCCCTTACCCTGTTCAATAACAGCTTCACGCTGGATATGGCCAAAGCCCTCGCCGCCCGTCTCGACGGAGCCGACCCGATCGCCCAGGCCTATTCGTTCGCCCTGCAGCGCCAGCCCTCCGCCACCGAACGCACCGCCGCCGAAAAGCTCATCGCCCAGCACGGCAAGCCCGCCTTCTGCCGCGCCCTGCTCAACAGTAATGCCCTGATCTTCGTCGAATGAAACTCTCTGCCCTGCTATTAGCCCTGACTTTATCCGCGGCCACGCTCTTCTCCGCCGAGAACTTCGTGGTCGACGGACGAAAGGCCGTGATCCACCCGGCGACCAAGCCGGCGGAAGGTAAACCCTGGCTTTGGTATGCGCCCGCGCTCAATGGCGGCGTCTCGATTGTCCAGCATAAGCTCTACGCCGACGCTTGCCAGCAGGCGGGCATCGCCATCGCGGGGTATGACCTCGGCGAAGTCCGCGGCGCCCCGAAGAGCGCGGCGCAGTTCACGAAGTTCTACGATGAGATGGTGAAGCGCGGCTATTCGCCCAAGCCCATCCTAATCGGCCAGAGCCGCGGCGGCATGATGACCCTCACGTGGGCGTTCCGTAATCCCAGCAAGGTGAAGGCATGGATTGGCATCTACCCGGTCTGTAATCTCACCAGCTGGCCGCTCAAGAATTCGAAAGCCCAGACGCTCGCCGATTTCGACATGACCGAATCCGAACTCCTCTTCCGCCTCAAGGAGTTCAATCCGCCCGACAACCTCGCCGGCCTCGCCGCCGCGAAGGTCCCGATGTTCGCAGTGCATGGCGACAACGACGTGGTCGTCCCGCACCAGGATAACACCCTCCCCCTCAAGGAACGCTACGAGGCCCTCGGAGGTAAGTTTACGGTCAAGATTGTCCCCGGCGAAGGCCACAAGGTCGGCCCATCATTCTTTGCCTGCCCGGAGCTGGTCACCTTCTTGCTAAACGATTGTAAATAAGCGTCCCGACCAAGGGAAAAGGTGGAACTACTGAGGGTGTGGGCTTACGGATAAGGTACCCCATGTTCCGCCGCCTTACCCTTGGGCTGGCCCTGCTCCTGCAGGGACTGGCTTATGCCGAAACCCGTGACCTCATTTTGGTCGCCGGTCAGTCCAACGCCGTCGGCGCCGACGCCTACGCGGAAGAGCTCCCAGCCGACCCGAAGGACGCCGCGACGATGTTCTGGTGGCGCGTGGGCGATCCGCCCCCCGACGAATACGACGGCACGAGCGCCCGCCAGTGGTCGACCCTGCAATTCCAACCGCGCACGCCGGCGATGCCTGCCATCAACGGCAAGAAGCTCGCGCGCCAATATGGCAACTTTAACCTAAAGTCCAAGGGTGGCTTCGGCCCCGAGATCGGGATGGTCCGCACGCTGGCGACGAAAGAGTCGCGTCCGCTCGCGGTCATCAAGACGGCCTTCAGCGGCACGTCCGTCGCTGGCGACTGGAACGTCGGACTGCCCGGCAAGGCCGACCCGTGCTACCGCGCCATGATCGACGAAGCCAAGGCCGCGATCGCCGCTGCGAAGTCGAAGGACGTCACACTGCGACCCCGCGCCTTCGTCTGGGTGCAAGGCGAAAGCGACGCCAACGCCAAGGACGCACCCGCCTACGTCGCGAATCTATCAGCGATGCTCCAGCGCCTGCGCGCCGACCTCAACGCCCCCGACATGATTCTGCTCCTCGGCGTCAACACCCGCTTCGGCAACGGCAAGAACGCCTTCATGCCCAAGGTCATCGCCGCCCAGCAGGAAGTAGCGGCCGCCCTGCCCCGCGCCCGTTATGTCGACACCGCCGGCGCCGAGACGTTGCCCCCGTCGCACACCCACTTCACCGCCGTCGGCACGCTCGAGATCGGCCGACGTTACGCCGAAGCCCTGCTCGCCGCCGAAACCGCACTCCCCCTTACCAAGTAGACCATGCGTTCCGCTTCCCTCAGCCTCCTGCTCGTCGCCACCGGCCTCATGGCCGCCGACGCGAAACTGGATTTCAACCGGGACGTCCGCCCGATCCTGTCCGACAACTGTTTCGCCTGCCACGGCTTCGACGCCAAGAAGCGCAAGGGTAAGCTGCGCCTCGACACCTCGGAGGGCGCCACAGCGCTCAAGGACGGCATCCAAGCCGTGAAGCCCGGCGACCCCGAGGCCAGCGAACTCATCAAGCGCATGCTAAGCAAAGACCCGGAAGAGGTCATGCCGCCGCCGGAATCGCACAAAAAAATCACCCCCGCGCAGGTCGACATCCTCCGCAGATGGATCGCCCAAGGCGCGACCTACCGGAAGCACTGGAGCTTCGAGGTCCCGGTGCGTCCGCCAGTTCCCTCCACCGCCGCCGGCATCTCGCCGATCGACGCTTTCCTGCATGCCGAACTTTCCACCCAAGGCCTTCAGCCCGCCCCCGAAGCCGACAAAGCCCGCCTTCTCCGCCGCGTGACGCTCGACCTGACCGGCCTGCCGCCGACACCGACCGAGGTCGACGCCTTCCTCGCAGACAACTCCCCTCAGGCCTACGACAAGGTCGTTGAACGCCTCCTGGCTTCGTCTCGCTATGGCGAACACATGGCCCGCGGCTGGCTCGACGCCGCCCGCTACGCCGACACGCACGGCCTGCACCTCGACAACGAGCGCAGCATGTGGCCCTACCGCGACTGGGTCGTGAAGGCCTTCAACGACAACCTGCCCTTCGACGTCTTCACCACCTGGCAGCTCGCCGGCGACCTCCAGCCCAACGCCACCCGCGAACAGCGCGTCGCCAGCGGGTTCAATCGCTGCAATGTCACGACGAGCGAAGGCGGCTCGATCAACGACGAGCTCCTGTTCCGCTACGCCGTCGACCGCACGGACACCACCATGGGTGTCTGGATGGGCCTGACCGCCGGCTGCGCGGTCTGTCACGACCACAAGTTCGACCCGGTGACGACCAAGGAGTTCTACTCGCTCTATTCGTTCTTCTACAGCGCCGCCGATCCGGCCATGGACGGCAATATCCTCCTGACCCCGCCGGTGCTGCAGCTGACGACCCCCGAACAGGAAAAGACCCTCAAGGACTTCGACGCTAAAATCGCCGGGCACCTCAAGGCCGTGCGCGACGCCATCGCCTCCCTCAAATACGTTGACCCCGCGACCCTCACGCCGCCTCCGCCCGTCCGCACCGGCGAGACAGTCTGGTTCGAGGACGCCTTCCCCGAGAAGGCTAAGGTCGAGCACTCCGGCAATCCCACCACCTTCGTCGAAGCCAGCCAAGGCCCAGTGCATAGCGGAAAACGGGCCCTCAAGCGCACGGCCAAGGGCGTCGCCCAGGACTTCTTCGCCAAAGGTGCCTCCTTCGAAATCCCCGCCAACGGGGTCATCTCCGTCTGGACCTACCTCGATCCGGCCGACCTGCCCAAATCGATCATGCTCCAGTTCCACGTCGGTGGATGGAATCACCGCGCGTTCTGGGGCGAGGAAGGCGCCATCCCCTTTGGCAAGGTACGTACAGCGGAGAAAGTGAACATGGGCAAGCTGCCTGAGGCCGGTAAGTGGACTCAGCTCAAAATCGACATCGCCAAACTTGGCCTCAAGCCGGGCATGAAGGTCGACGGCTTCGCCTTCACGCAGTTCGACGGCACGGTCTTCTGGGACCGCTTGGCCATCAGCCATCGCATCGATGAGGCAAAAGATATCCAGTGGTCTTTCAAACTCTGGTCCGAGAAGAAGCAAGGATCGCGCGTCGCCGAACTACCGGGCGACCTGCAGACTCTCGTCCGCGGTAAGAAAGCGGTGGAATGGTCCGTGGCCGAACGCAAGCGCCTGCTCGACTGGTGGCTGGAGAATGAATTCCAAGGCGGCCGGGAACAGCTCGACGGCCTGCGTGCCGCGAAGCTCGCCGAGGAATCGCGCAAGAAAGCCCTGAACGACATGATCCCCGCGACGCTCGTCATGGCCGAGCTCCCGCAGCTCCGTCAGGCCAACGTGATGATCCGTGGTCAATACGACAAGCCCGGTGAAGCGGTCTCCCGCGGCGTCCCCGCGGCTTTCCATCCCCTGCCAAAGAAGGACACCTACGACCGCCGCGACCTCGCGGCCTGGCTCCTTTCCCCTGCCAACCCGCTGACGACCCGCGTGACGGTCAACCGTTACTGGCAGCAGTTCTTCGGCTACGGACTGGTCAAGACCAGCGGCGACTTCGGCTCACAGGGCGATTCGCCCAGCCACCCGGAACTCCTCGACTGGCTGGCAGTGGAATTCCGCGAATCCGGCTGGGACATGAAGCGCCTCGTACGCCTGCTCGTCACCAGCGCTGCCTACCGCCGCTCCGCCGCGGCCTCGCCGGAACTCCTGACCAAGGATCCCGAGAACCGTCTTCTCGCCCGCGGACCGCGCCATCGCCTCGACGCCGAGGTCATCCGCGACCAAGCGCTGTTCGTCTCCGGCCTGCTCAGCCCGCGCATGGGCGGCAAGGGCGTGCGCCCCTACCAGCCGGACGGCGTCTGGGAACCGGTCGGCTTCACCGGCAGTAACACCGCCCGCTATACGCGGGACACGGGCGAAGCGCTCTACCGCCGCTCGCTCTACACGTTCTGGAAGCGCACTGCCCCGCCGCCCTCGATGATCGCCTTCGACGCGCCCGCCCGCGAAGCGAGCTGTGTCCGCCGCGAGCTCAGCAACACGCCGCTCCAGGCCCTCGCGCTACTCAACGACGTCCAGCACGTCGAGGCCGCCCGCGCGTTCGCCCAACGCATTCTCAAAGAAGGCGGCGCCACCGACGATACCAAGGCCGCGTTCGCTTGGCTGACGGCCGTCGGCCGACGTCCCGCCGCGAGCGAGACCCAGGTCACACTCGACGCCCTCCGTGCGCACCGCGCCCGTTATGCCGCCCAACCCGCCGACGCGACCAAGCTGATCACGTTCGGCGAGTCGAAGCCCGACGCTTCCCTGCCCGCGCCCGAAGTCGCGGCGTGGACCCTCACTGCCAGCCTTCTCCTTAACCTCGACGAGACCCTTAACCGATGAACGACCCGATCCAAGACCACCTGCGCCTCCTGAACCGCCGAAGCTTCCTGAGCACCGCCGGACTCGGCGTCGGCGGCGTCGCCCTCGCCAGCCTACTCTCCCGTGAGGCTAAGGCCGCGAACACTGTACACAAGCCGCTCGCCGGCTATCCGCACTTCGCGCCCAAGGCCAAGCGCATCATCTACCTGCACATGAACGGCGCCCCGTCGCAGCTCGACCTCTGGGACCACAAGCCCCAGCTGCAGGCTCACTTCGACAAGGATCTCCCAGAAAGCATCCGCAATGGACAGCGCATCACCACCATGACCTCGGGTCAGGCGCGTTTCCCGATTGCCCCGAGCCAGTTCAAGTTTGCGCAGCATGGTAAGTCCGGACGCTGGATCAGCGAACTCCTCCCGCACACCGCCAAAGTCGTCGACCTGCTCGCGGTCATGAAGTCCGTCAGCACCACCGCGATCAATCACGACCCGGCCTGCACGTTTGCGATGACCGGAAACGAGATTCCCGGCAAGCCGAGTATCGGCTCCTGGATCAGCTACGGCCTCGGCAGCGAGAGCGACGACCTGCCCGCGTTCGTGGTGCTCACGCCCAAGAGCGTCGGCGGCCAAGCGCTGTTCACGCGCATGTGGAGCAGCGGCTTCCTGCCGACGCGCCACACGGGAGTCGCCCTGCGCTCGGGCGGCGATCCGGTACTCTACGTCCAGAACCCGCCCGGTGTGCAGCCCGCCGACCGCCGCGTGACCCTCGACGCCCTCTCTCAGCTCAACGCCGCCGGCCACCGTGAGTTCGGCGACCCGGAAACGCTCACCCGCACGACGCAGTATGAGATGGCTTTCCGCATGCAAGCCAGCGTGCCCGACCTGACCGACCTCTCCAAGGAGACTGCGGCTACCCTCGACCTCTACGGACCCGAGGTAAAGGAGTCCGGCACCTTCGCCCACAGCGCCCTCCTCGCTCGCCGGATGGTCGAACGCGGGGTCCGCGTCGTGCAGATCCTGCACCGCGGCTGGGACCAGCACGGCAACCTACCCAAGGACATCGCCCGCCAGTGCCAGCAGACTGACCAGGCCTGTGCCGGCCTGCTGCTCGACCTCCAATCGCGCGGCATGCTCGAAGACACGCTCGTGGTTTGGGGCGGCGAGTTTGGACGCACGGTCTACTCGCAAGGCGCGCTGACCAAGACCAACTACGGCCGCGACCACCACCCACGCTGCTTCACCATGTGGATGGCCGGTGCCGGCGTAAAGCCCGGCATCTCCTACGGCGAGACCGATGACTTCAGTTACAACGTCGTGAAGGACCCGGTCCACCTCAGCGAGCTCAACGCCACGATCCTCCACCTCATGGGCGTCGACCATCACCGGCTAACCTACAAGTTCCAAGGCCTCGACCAACGCCTCACCGGCGTGGAGGAACGCCACGTCATCAAGGGCATCCTCGCCTGAGCATGAGCCGCCTTCTCCTGCTCCTAGCATCGCTCGTCGGCGCGCTCGCCGTCGCCCGGCCGCCGAACGTGATCTTCATCCTGACCGACGACCAAGGCTGGGGTGACGCCAAGTTCGCCGGGCATCCGTATGTGAAGACTCCGAACCTGGATCGTCTGGCCAAGGAAGGTACCTGGCTCCGCCAGTTCTACGTCGCCGCGACCGTCTGCTCGCCTAGCCGCGCCGCGTTCATGACCGGGCAAGTCCCGGCCCGTTTCGGCATCCACGGCCACTTCGCCGACCATGCGTCAAACGCCGCCCGCTCGATGCCGGACTGGCTCGACCCCGAAGTCACCACGCTGCCCGATCTCCTAAAGCAGGCCGGCTACGCCACCGCGCACTTCGGCAAGTGGCATCTCGGCCATGGCACCGGTGCGCCCGCGCCCGAGGCCTACGGGATCGACGTCTCCAAGACCGTGAACTCGTCCGGCCCGTCCCTCGGCGACGAAGGCAAGGAGCCCTATTTCCGCGCCAAGTCCACCGCGCTGATGGTCGACGAGACGATCCGCTTCGCCAAGGCCAACAAGGACAAGCCCTTCTACGTCAACCTCTGGACGCTTGTCCCGCACGCGGCGCTAAAGCCCACGCCGGAACAGCTCGCGGTCTACGCGGAACTCCAGCCCAAGGCCGATGATCCCGCCTTCGGCGAGTGGACCCGGAAGTATTACGCCAACGCCAAAGACCTTCGCTCGCAGATGCAGGTCTTCTGCGCCTCGCTCACCGACCTGGACACCCAGATCGGCCGCCTGCTCGACTCCCTCGACGAGCTCGGCCTGACCAACGACACTCTCATCTTCTTCTCCAGCGACAACGGTCCGGAAGACTACCGTATCGGTAACGCTGCCAACGCCGGTGTCGGCAGCGCCGGCCCGCTCCGCGCCCGTAAGCGCAGCATGCACGAAGGCGGCATCCGCACCTTTGGTCTCGTTCGCTGGCCCGGCAAGGTGCCCGCCGGACGCGTCGAAGAGAACGCGGTCGTCGGCGGCGTCGATTTCTTGCCCACCATCGCCGCCTTGGCTGGCGTAAAAGTCCCGGCCAACCTTGCGGCCGACGGCGAAGACCGTTCGGCCCTCTGGCTGGGCGGCGCCGCGACGCCCCGCCGGGCTCCGCTGCACTGGGAATGGATCTCCGGCGTCCAGGGAGCGCAGGACGGCTACCAGCCTTCGCCCCTCTGCGTCCGGGACGGTGACTGGAAACTCTTCGTGAAGCATGACGGACAAGGCGCCCAGCTGTTCGACATCCCCAAGGACCCCGGCGAACACCACGACGTCGCCGCGCAGAACCCGGAAATCGTCAAGACGCTGACCGCGAAGGCCCTCGCCTGGAACAAGGCCCTGCCGGCCAGCCCAGCACGCGAGAAGTTCATCCTCGGCGGGATCGTCGCCAAGACGCCGAAGAAGGCGGACGCCAAACCCAAGAAGACGCTCGACCGTCCGAAGATCTTCGAAAGCTGGGATAAGAATAAGGACGGCTTCCTCGCGAAAGACGAATTCATCCCGCACATGGGCGATCAGGCCGACGCCCCGGCCCGCTTCATCCGCTTCGACCAGGACAAGGACGGACGCCTCTCCAAGGATGAGTTCGTCCGCGCCGGCAACTGAGACCTTACCCATGCGATTCCTCACCCTCCTCACTCTCCTCGCCGGCGCCGCGCTCGTCGCCCAAGACGCCCCCAAGAGCAAAGCCCCGGCCAAGAAAGCCAAGGCCGCCGCCCCTAAGGCTGACGCCTATTCGGCTTCGCTGCCCAAGCCCACCCACGCCGGCGTGCGCTATGGCGACCATGAACGTCAGGTGCTCGACTTCTGGAAGGCGGAATCCGCGACCCCGACGCCGCTGGTCTTCATCATCCACGGCGGCGGCTGGGTCGGCGGCAGCAAGGAGCGCGCGGAGAAGTTCGCCGACGTCGACGTCCTACTCAAGGCCGGCGTCTCGGTCGTCTCCATCAACTACCGCCTCATCAAGCGCGACCCCGCGGTTGATACCTCGCCGGCCGTGAAGGCGCCCCTGCATGACGCCGCCCGCGCCCTGCAGTTCGTGCGCAGCAAGGCCGCCGAGTGGAATCTCGACAAGACCCGCGTCGGCGCCGCCGGCGGTTCGGCCGGGGCCTGCTCGAGCCTCTGGCTGGCCTTCCACGACGACCTCGCCGACCCTAAGTCGGCCGACCCGGTCGCCCGCGAGTCCACGCGCCTGACCTGCGCGGCGGTGACCGGACCGCAGACGACCCTGGATCCGGCGCAGATGAAGGAGTGGACGCCCAACAGCAACTACGGCGGCCACGCCTTCGGCTTCAATACGTTCGCGGAGTTCCTCGCCGGGCGGGAGTCTATCCTGCCCCTCATCGCGGAATATTCGCCTTATGCGCTAGTGTCGTCCGACGACCCCGCGGTGTACATGACCTTCGGCGGCCCCCCGGCCATCGGCCAGAACGAGAAAGACCCGACGCACACCGCGAACTTCGGCGCCAAGCTCGCCGAACTCTGCGCGACCAAGGGCGTCTCCGCCGAACTGCATTACCGGGGGCTCGCCAACCCTAAGCACGCGACGCCCACGGAATTCCTCTTGGCGAAGCTGAAAGCCGTCAAATGAAGGTCGCGGCGCTCCTTTCCATCCTGCTGCTGGCCGGTTGCGCCACGCCGGAGACTTTCTCGGTCCGCGAGGACTTCGGACCGGGCTTTGATGCGAAGAAATTCCTGACGCCGCTCCCGAACAAGAATACGTCGGTGCGCGACGGCGTCCTCTGGACGCGCGGATCCAGCGGCGGAAAATACCCGCCGATGGTCACCCTGGCGCTGGACGGCAAGGACCTGACGATGTCCTTCCGTTACCGCCACCTCGAGAAAGGCGGCATGCTCTGGCTCTTCGTCGACGGCGATGACGGCTTCGGCGCAGTCGACCACATGCTCCGCGTCCGCCTCAACCGCGACACCGTCGTACTCGAAGTCGATGCCCACACCCTCGACCCCAAACACCCACTGCGCCAGAACACCCGCGAAGCCGATCCGGTCAGCAAGGCCTACCGGACCAATGAACACTTCCCCGCCGAGAAGGTCGACCTGTCCGCCAACGAATGGCGCACGGTGAAGCTCATCTTCAAAGGCGATAAGGTGGACATGTCCGTCGACGGCAAGTGGACTCGCACCCTGAAGCGCCAGAACTTCGACGCCACCAAGCGCAAGCTGCTCTGGATGCAGAACGGCGGCGAGAAAGGCATCGAGATCGACAACGTGCTCATCACCCCGACCCCCTAAAAATGCGGACAATAATCATCAGGTCCTTCTTCCTCCTAGCAGGCTGCCTGGCGCAGGCGCAGTCCGCCGACCCGAAGCCTCTCGTTGAAAAAGCCATCCAAGCGGTCGGCGGGAAGGATAAGCTACTGAAAATCTATCGCCTCAAGGAGGTCTTTCATTTCGGGGAGACCCCTGAACCTGCGGCCGGCAAGAAACGTAGTCTCCGCGATTCGATTCTCTCCCAGCCCGACATGTGGTGGATCAACAAGAAGGAGCGAGGCCCCGATCCCGCGAAGGACGACGCGCGCGCCTGGTCGCTCGACCTACTGGTCGACGAGAAGTCACGCTTCGAGGTCATCCCTGACATCGTCGACGAAGGCAGAAAATGCGTCGGACTAAAGATCACTGGTTCCGTCACGCCGGCGATGAGTTTATACTTAGACCTGGAGACCCTGCTCCTCCGACGACTGGACTGGCGCAGCGACTTCTACCGCTTCAGCGAATGGAAAGAGTACGATGGCCTGCGTTACGCCAGCCGAACGGTTATCTTCAAGACCAAGTCGGGGAAGCCCTGGTTCTTTCATGACATCACCGAGCTGGAAAGACTCGCCCAACTACCAGCAGGACTGGACCATCCGAAAGCGTCTAAGTAAACCCTGCCCTTACCTCTCCCCGCCCCGACACTCTTGATTCCCATGCGCCTCCTCCTGTCCAGCTTCTGCCTCCTCTGCGCCTCCCTCCAAGCCGCCGAGCAGCCCAATATCATCTTCGTCATGGCTGACGACATGGGCTGGGGTCAGACCGGCTACCGCAACCACCCCATACTTAAGACGCCGAACCTCGACGCGATGGCGGCGAACGGGCTACGATTCGAGCGCTTCTACGCCGGCGGTCCGGTCTGTTCGCCGACCCGCGCCTCGGTCCTGACCGGTCGTTCGCATGAACGCGCGGGGGTGCTTACGCACGGGTATGCGCTGCGCACGCAGGAAAAGACCATCGCACAAGCCCTCCGGGGCGCGGGTTATGTCACCGGGCATTTCGGCAAATGGCATCTCAACGGCCACAAGGGTCCAGGCGTCCCCATCTTTGCGGACGATCCCTACGCACCGAGTCGTTTCGGATTCGATGAATGGGTGTCCGTCTCAAACTTCTACGACGTCGACCCGCTGATGAGCCGCGCGGGTAAGTTCGAGCAGATGAAAGGCGACTCGTCGGAAGTCGCCGTGGCCGAGGCGGTGAGCTTCCTGGAGAAGCACAAGGCGGGCGGGAAGCCGATGTTCGCCGTGGTCTGGTATGGCTCGCCGCACAGTCCTTTTAAAGCGCTGGCCGCGGACAAGGCGGAGTTCAGTAAGCTTAACGACACATCGGCGAACCACTACGGCGAACTCGCGGCGATGGACCGGAGTATCGGCACCCTGCGCACCAAGCTTCGCGAGCTTGGCCTCGCCCAGAATACCCTGCTCGTTTTCTGCAGCGACAACGGCGGCCTGCCCAACATCGCGCCGGACACCGTGGGCGGACTCCGCGGCTTCAAGGGAAGCGTGTTCGAAGGGGGTATCCGCGTGCCTGGCATCATCGAATGGCCAGCGACCATCAAGCCTCGCATCACGAACTACCCAGCCTGCGTGATGGATCTGTTTCCCACCGTCGTCGACCTCCTCGGACTACCCGCGAACGTACTGTTGAAGCCCGTGGACGGCCTCAGCCTCAAGCCGCTATTCACGCAAGAGCTGACCTCCCGCGGTCAGCCCATCGGGTTCCGTTACGCCACCAAGCGGGCGCTAGTGGACGACCGCTACAAACTCCTCACCGACAATCTCGCTGCCGGCAGCTTCCAGCTCTACGACCTGCAGGCTGACCCGAACGAGCGGCGCGACCTGAGCACCGAGCAACCGGAGATCGCCGCGGGCATGCGGAAACAATTGCTGGAATGGAACGCGAGCATGGATGCGAGCTTCGCGGGCCGCGACTACCCCGAAGGCAAGGTCTCACCACCCGATCCGACTTCGGTAAGCTGGTTCGAGACCCCGCAGTATGCGCCCTTCCTCGCGGAATGGAAACTGCGCTGGGAATACCAAGGCTACCTAGGACGCCCGGCGAAGGGCGAACCGAAGAGCGAGCCGAAGAAGAAAAAGAAATAAGCTCATCCTCAGAGGTTGACCTCGCCTATCTCAACGCCCCCGCCTCTTCCGTCCCATGCGCCGCCTCGCCCTATTGCTCGCTCCGCTCGCGGCCATCGCCGCGGACAAGCCGAACATCATCCTGATCTATTCGGATGACCACGGCTGGGCCGATCTCGGGATTCAGGGTTCGGACAAAGACATCCGGACACCGAACCTTGATGCGATGGCCCGCGATGGCGTCCGCTTCACGCGCGGCTACGTCACTGCCCCGCAGTGCGTGCCGTCCCGCGCCGGCGTCCTCACCGGTCGTTACCAACAGCGCTTCGGCGTCGAGGATAACAACAAGGGTCCGCTCCCGCTCGAACAACTGACCATTGCCGAACGCCTCAAGACCGCCGGTTACGTCACCGGACAAGTCGGTAAATGGCACCTCGACCTGGTCGGCGGAAAGAAAGGCGAAAAAGGCCTCCGCTCCGCCAAGGAGTTCATGCCGCATGCCCACGGCTTCGACGAATACTTCCGGGGTGAAATGAAGCAATACCTCGCCTCGCATGACCTGCAGGGCAAACCCTTCGCGGACGCTCCGCATGGCGTCGCTGACACCCGCTTTCGCGTTGTCGTACAGACCGATGCCGCCCTGTCCTTCCTCGATCGCCGCACCGCCAAGCCCGAGCAGCCGTTCTTCCTCTACCTCGCGTACTACGCACCGCACGTGCCGCTGGAGTCCCCGGAACCATGGTTCTCGAAGACGCCGGTCCACCTACCCAAGGAACGTCGCCAGGCTTTGGCGATGATGGCAGCGATGGACGAAGGCATCGGCCAGCTGCGCGCGAAGCTCAGGGCGATGGACCAGGATAAGAATACCCTGATCTTCTTCATCGGCGATAACGGCGCGCCCTTGGGCAAGAACTGGGACGGTTCGCTCAACACGCCGCTCATCGGTGAGAAAGGCATGCTCACCGAAGGCAGCATCCGCACGCCCTTCGTCGCCACATGGCCGGGCCACCTGCCTGCCGGGCAGGTCTTCGACAAGCCAGTCATCGCCCTCGACGTCGCCGCCACGGCGGTCGCCCTCGCTGGACTCCCTGCGGACCCTGTGCTCGACGGCAAGGACCTCACTCCTTTTCTCTCTGGTAAGAATCAAGGCACGCCGCACGAACGCCTTTTCTGGCGCTGGGGCTCCCAGGCCGCGGTGCTGGAGCATCCATGGAAACTCATCCGCCTCGGTGACCGCGAACAACTCCTCTTCGATGTCTCCCAGCCCGACGGCGAGAACGTGAAAAAGAATAGGCTCACCGCTCAGCCCGAGATCGCCGCCCGCCTGGCCAAAGCACTCAAGGACTGGAGCGAGACGCTGAAGCCGCCCGGCCTGCCGACTTCATTCGACAGGCATCATGAGGGCCTCTTCGCTGAGCATGGTGTGATTCCACCCCTGCCCGTCGCCCCTAAGTCCAAGACAGAGTCTCCTGGCTCCATCCAAGGCTGGTTCGCCCGTAACGGCACTATCGCGGCCAAAGATGGTACGCTGCTCATCACCGCCGACCCCAAAGCCGCCAAGAACGCCAAGCCTTTCCTCGCCAAGACCGGCCTTACCCTGAATGGACCGGTGACTGCCGTGATCAAAGCCGACGCCAAGGTTGCGACCAACGCCTCGCTCAGCTGGCGCACCAAGGAGCAGACCGACTTCCTGCCCACCAACCTTGTCCGCTTCAGCATCCCTGCCGGCACCTCAGAGCAGACCATCGCCCTGCCCGTCGACGGCCAAGCCATTCACGTTCGCTTCAATCTCAGCGACCAGACGGACGACCTGCGCCTCCGCTCGATTGAACTGCATCCCGCCAAAGGCACGCCGGACCGAAGTGATTTCAGCCGCTGATTCAAATGCGGTCATATAAATAATCTGTTAAGTCGGAGGGCGGGGAGTAGGGTTCGCTCATCCCCATGAACGTGCGCGTCCTCCTAGCCTGCTTCCTCGCCCCGCTTGCGGCCGTCGCCGCGGACAAGCCGAATATCATCTTCATCCTCGCCGACGATCTGGGCGCACATGATCTCGGCTGCTTCGGTAGCACGTTTTACGAGACCCCCAACCTCGATCGCCTGGCCAAGCGCGGCACGCGCTTCACGCAGGCCTACGCCGCCAGCCCGCTCTGCTCGCCCACGCGTTCGAGCATCCTGACCGGCCAATACCCGGCGCGCACCGGCATCACCGCGCCCGTCTGCCACCTGCCGACGGTGCAGCTCGAGAAAAGCCTCGGTAAGAACGAGAACGGTAAAGTCCGCGTACTCATCGCCGAGAGCGTCTCCCGCCTGAAGCCGGAATACTTCACGCTTGCCGAAGCCTTCAAGGAAGCCGGCTACGCCACCGCGCATTTCGGCAAGTGGCACCTCGGCCAAAACCTCAAGCCCGGCGACCGTTATGAACCTAAGGACCAGGGCTTCGACCTGGACTTCCCGCACACGCCGAGCGCCCCCGGCCCCGGCGGCGGTTACCTCGCCCCATGGAAGTTCATCAAGGACCCGACGATCACCGATACCGCGGGCGTGAACATCGAGGACCGCATGTCCAAGGAGGCCGCGAAGTATATCGCGGCCCACAAGGCTAAGCCGTTCTACCTGAACTACTGGGCCTTCTCGGTCCACTCCCCCTGGAACGCCCGCGCGGACTATATCGAACACTTCAAGTCCAAGGCCGATCCGAAGAATCCTCAGCACAACGCCCTCTACGCCGCGATGGTGAAGTCGCTCGACGACGGCATCGGCCGGCTCCTGCAGGCCGTCGACGATGCCGGCATCGCCGACAACACGATCATCGTGTTTTATTCTGACAACGGCGGGTTCGCCTACCCACCCAGGAAGACCGACCCGGAAGGCTACGCCGACATCCCAGCCACCAGCAATCTCCCGCTCCGCAGCGGCAAGGCTTCGCTCTACGAAGGCGGCACGCGCGAGCCGTTCATCTTCGCCTGGCCTGGTAAGGCCAAGGCCGGCGCGACCAGCGACATCCTCTTCCAGTCCGTCGACTTCTATCCGACCCTACTCTCGTTCGTCGGCCTCAAACCACGCGACGGCCTGAAGCTCGACGGCCACGACCAGTCGAAGGCCCTCCTCGGCGGCGCTTCGTCCCGCGACCGTGTCTTCTGCCACTTCCCGCACGGCAATGCCACGCGTGACTCCGTCATGGACGGTTTCTACGCCGGCACCTACGTGCGCAAGGGCGACTGGAAGCTCCTCCGCTTCTACGCCCGCAATGATGACGGCTCCGATGACCTCGAGCTCTACGACCTGAAGAACGACCTCAGCGAACGCCGTAACCTCGCCAAGGAGAAGCCCGAGCTCGTGCAGGAACTCAACGGACTGATCACCGACTTCCTCAAGGACACCGAAGCGGTGATTCCGAAGCTAAATCCTCACTTCGGCAAAGCCGTGCCCACGGCGCCGGCCAAGAAGAAGGCCCTCGCACCGGACGACCTCCCAGGAGGCTGGAAGAACCGCGCCGGTAAGGCTTCGGTCATCGAAGGCGCCCTGCACATCGAGTCCAAGGGGGCTGACTCCTTCCTCGGCGTCGGCGCTGGTCTGACCGCCGGCAAGGCCAAGCTCACCTTCAAGCTCCGCGCCCCACAGGCCGGCGAAGGACGCATCGCCCTCCTGGGCGCCGCGGGCGGTGCCGAGATGCTCTCCGTGCCCTACCGGACCTCCGGTGAAGCCGTCTGGCAGACGATCAGCGTGGACCTGGAACCCAAGCAAGCCGCCAGTATCCTTCGTCTCTTTCTGCCGACCGGCTCAGCAGCGGTCGACCTCGACGACATCGTCTTGACCCCTGCCCAAGGCGCGCCCCGCCGCTGGGAATTCTGAGCTAACCTGACCGTCAGTTGGGTGGTATTTAATACCTAGGCAGGGAACAACCCGCCCTGATGCTACTCTTATGTACACAAAGGATGAACTTACATGCACAAAGCGTGTATCCGGCTTCCCCTCTGCCATTAACCTCTTTTATTCAAGACACCTCTTCCCCATGCGTAAGCCCCTCTTGGCGCTCCTGCCCTTCCTCGTAACCGCTTCCTTCGCGGCCGAAGAGAAAGTCGAGTTCAACCGCGACATCCGCCCGATCGTCGCCGAAAACTGTTTCCACTGCCACGGACCGGACCCTGGCACCCGTAAGGTCGGCCTGCGCCTCGACACTGAAGCGGGCTTCTTCGCGCCACGCATCGATAAGAAAGGCCATGAAGAGCCGCCGACTGTCATCAAGGGCCAGCCCGACAAGAGCACCCTCTTTCAGCGCATGCTTTCCAAGGACGAGGACGAAATCATGCCTCCGCCCGAGACGCATAAGAAGCTACTGCCGGACCAGATTGCCCTCGTCCGTCGCTGGATTGAACAAGGCGCCCCTTGGCAGCCGCACTGGTCCCTCGTCGCACCGCAGAAGGCGCCGCTG
>CAMCWL010000016.1 GCA_945882655.1 Opitutus sp. GAS368 | reverse complement strand
GCTGGCGTGGCGCTCGTGCCCGAAGGCACCATCCGCCAGGAAGTCGAGCAAGGGACGCTTGTCATGCTCCGCCTGCGAGACCGCCGCGTGGCCCGTCCGCTGGCCATCCTGCACCGCAAGGGCCGCGTGCTGACGCCAGCCATGAAGCGGTTCATGACGCACCTCATGAACAGCGCCGGCAGCAAGCCAGCGGCCTGATCAGACGCGTCGTCGGGTCGCCTGGGCCGCGACCGCGAAGCCCGGCAGTGCTTGTGCGCACAGCAGTCCCAACCCTAGCCAGAGCAACGCCTCACTCGGCGGTGCACGCAGGGCGGTGGCGGCAAGGCCCCACCAGAGGAAGGCGCCGAAAAGCGGCGGCAAGGCACGTCGCAAAGCCGCGCGCGCGAGGGACCATGAACCTAGCAACACCGCCGCGATAGCCGCCGCCAGCGGGGCGGACAGGAGGCCGAGGGCGAAGTAAGCATAGGCGACGAAGCCCAACGAGACGACAAGCCCCGCGAGCACCGCGGCATTCACCCGGAAATGCGTGGGCAGGAGGTACAGCCGGACCCGATGGGCATGGAGGTAATACGCCGAGGCCACGATTCCCATAATCAGCGTGAGCGTCCAGATGTAGCGCGGTCCGCTGATTGGGATCGCGAATTGCAGGATCGCCCATTGGGCCAAGAAACACTTCGCGAGGATGAGCGACCAGATGGCGCCGAGCCGATCGGTCACCAACGACTCGCGGTAGGCGCGTTCGACGGAGAGCGAGAGCTCGGTATCTTGGGCGGGGGGAAGAGAAGTGACGGGCATGGGCTACCTCGCCCATAACTTGAGACTGCGGATCGCAACCGCAACCGGAGGAGGCACTTCTTTTTCCCAGCCGCCTTCATTCTTCCGGATCCGTTCAGCCAAGGTGCGTGGCTGGCAAGCCATCGCCAGGGGGTCCGCACCCGTAATGGGTACCAAAAAACCATTGTTAATCAGGTGCTGGAATAGGCCGGCGACCGAGGGGCGCATCTGGATAGCAGAAGCGGTGACCACCGAGTCTTCGGCGACGCTATAGCTCTCCGGGAAGCAGACCTTGCAGGCGACTGGGTCTAAGACCAGGCGGCGGAGCTGATCGCCGCGCATCGGGTAGATCATGACGCGGACGCCATCCTTAAAGAGACGGCCGCAAGATTCTAGGACGCCGCCTTCGAGGTGGGTGTAGTGCTCGGGATTAAAGAGGTCTACGAGGTTGTTCATGCCCGCCACCAGCGTGATGCTCCCCGTGGTATGCAGGCGGAAGTAGGCCGGGAGACGGTACCATCCGCGATGGCGGGTGACGAGGAGGGGGTGCTGCATCGCACCCACGAGGCGGATGCGGTCGATGAGTTCGGATTCCGGGTGCGGATCGGAACCAATGCACATCTCAAACAACGGGAGAACGTCCTTCCCGCCTTCGGGCAAGGCGCGCAGTGCGCAGGCCAGCATATCCACGTTGACGATTGAGACGGGGCGGAAGGTGCCGCGGGCGACCAGAATCGAACGCTTATAGAAGTATTCGCTCGGGATCTGCGGATCGCCTTCCGGCCCAAAGAGCACGGCATCCGTAAGGCCGAGGCGGACGAGCCGCAGAGCGGCCGCACGGTTATCGAAGGCACCGAAAGCAGGGCCACTAAAATGAGCAAACTCTACTTCAACGCGGCCGGCCCCGACCTCATCGACCAAGGCATTGAGGAAGTTGTCGACGCTATCGCACGTATTAAGGGCGGCGTGGATGAGGTTGACGCCGACGGCCCCGAGGGCGTCCTGCTGACGGTCCGCATCCTTGTCCCAAAGACGGAGATGGAGGATGACTTCGCTTGGTTCAGCCTGGGGCCGATCTTGGAAGCGGATGCCAATCCAGGAGTGCCCCTGCCCTTTGCCATCATGAGGGGTCGTCGCCACCGTATCAGCGAAGGCAAAGAAGCGGGTCACCGGGCCACGTTCAGCTTTCAGGCGATCGACCAGAAGGCCGTACTCATGGTCGAGCATCTGCTCGAGCCGCTGACGGGAGACATAGCGTTGAGGGTGGCCGTAGATTGCGTCGCTGACGCGCATGTCGTAGGCGGAAATACTCTTCGCCACCGTACCCGAGGCTCCGCCCGACTTGAAGAAGTGCCGGACCACTTCCTGCCCAGCCCCGATCTCGGCAAAGGCCCCGTAGGCCGACCGGTCGAGATTGATGGCCAACGCCTTGCGGGAAGTAGCGGCGCCGGCAGAGGATGTGGTCTCTGACATAGCGAGAAACTAGCCCCGGAGACGGGCGGCATCGAGCGGAAAGGGGTATCAAAAATGAGCTTTTGATTGGCGAAAAGGAGACACGAAAGCATCATTTCAAAGACAGCCACCCTTTGCCCCACCCATGAAAGATTTCTTCAAGTCCGTCTTCGCCTCCGCGCTCGGCACTTTCCTCGCCATCGCCGCCGGCGGCTTTGCGATGATTGTCCTGATCGTCTCGCTCGCGAGTTCGGCCGGCAACAACCGCGAAGCCTACGCGATCTCGGTAAAACCCAAGACCATGCTCGTCATCGGCGGCGACCTCACGATCAACGATACTCCCGCCCACGGCGCCCCAGGTTTAGACCTCTTGCTCTTCGGCGGCAGCGGACCTGAACTCGACCTACTCCGGGCACTAGAGGCAATCGACCTCGCCGCCAAAGACCGGAATATCGTCGGCATCCTGCTGAACGGACCGCTCGGCGCCGGCGTCGCGCAGAAGGCCGAGATCCGCAAGGCCATCGCCGCCTTTAAGACCAGTGGTAAGCCCGTCATCGCTTGGCTCGAGAACGGCAGCCAAGGCGAATACTACCTCTCCAGCGTTGCGGACAAGGTCTACGTGCATACCGCTGGCGAACTCGAACTGAAGGGGCTCGCCTCGTATCACACCTACTACGGGGACTCGCTGAAGCTGCTAGGCATCGGCGTCCAAGTGACCAAGGTGGGGAAATATAAATCTGCGGTGGAGCCTTATCTCGGCGGAGTCATGAGCGAGGCGGCGAGAGAGCAATCTGAAGCCCTCATTGGTGGAATCTGGAAGCGCATCCTTGGCGACGTCGCGAAATCGCGTGGTCTATCGGCCAGTGCCCTCTCCAAGACGGTCAACTCAGCCGGTGTCTTCAACGCCCAGAAAGCCGTCGAACTCAAGTTGGCCGACAAATCCATGCATCGCGACGAGCTCGTCAAGCAGGTCCGGGCCGCCGGCGCAGGTGCCGACGACTCCGGAACTTCTTTCCAACAGGTAAACCTACACCGCTACGCGAGCAAGGTGACCTTGCCGCACAGCGGCCCTCGGATCGCAATCGTCTACGCCGAAGGCGATATCGTCGATGGCTGGGGTGCACCAGGCGATATCGGGGGCGACCGCTTGGCCCGCGATTTGCGCCTGCTGCGCGGCGATAGTCGCATCAAGGCCGTCGTCCTCCGCGTGAACAGTCCAGGCGGCTCGGCCTTCGCCAGCGACGTCGTCGCACGCGAAGTCGGGCTCCTCAAAAGCCAAGGCACGCCTGTGGTCGTATCCATGGGCGATGTCGCCGCCAGTGGCGGTTACTACATCGCCGCAAAAGCCAGCCTCATCATGGCGGACCCTTCGACCATCACGGGATCGATTGGGGTCTTTGGCCTTCACTTCAATTATGATGAGCTGGCAAAGAAGGTGCAGCTCGGCACCGACGGCGTGAAGACCGCCCGTTACGCCGACCTTCTCGCCGAGCATCGCCCCGCGACCCCGGAAGAGCTGGCGATCGTGCAGACGTCCGTGGATGGCGTCTATGAGGACTTCCTGCGCATCGTCGCTGACGGCCGAGCCTTGAAGCGCGACGGCGTCCACGAGATTGCCCAAGGACGTGTCTGGCTCGGCGAAGACGCCCGGGGCCTACGCCTTGTGGATAAACTCGGTGGCCTGCGCGACGCCATCAAGGAGGCCAAGCTGCTAGCCAAGATCGATGAGGCCTCGCTCATCCAGATTCCGGCCCTGAATTCTGGCCGCGAGAACCTACTCCAACAGCTCCTCTCAGATGGCGATAATGACTCTCCGCTCTTCTCCAAGGCATCGGCAGATCCCGCCAAGGACTTCCTCAAGGCCAACGCCAAGTGGTTACGCTCCATCCGCGCCTTGAACGACCCCAAGGGCGTGTACCTCACCTGCCCGCTCGTTCCTGATCGCCGGTAGAGAGCCTTACGGCTTCTTCGGCATCTGAGCCTTAGCCTCCGGAAGCCAGGCTTGAAGCTGCTTCACGCGGGTGGTGTCGGACGGGTGCGTCGAGAGGAATTCCGGCGTCTTGCTGCCTGCCTTACCGAAGCGACTCCAGAAAGCCGGAGCGGCCTCCGGGTTGTAGCCGGAGCGAGCCATGAACAGTAGGCCGAGGTAGTCGGCTTCGGATTCATGGCTACGGCTAAACGGAAGCAGGATACCATACTGGGCACCAATGCCCACAGCGGCCATCCAGGAGGAGCGGGTTTTGGCTGAAGAATTCTTGGTGGCCTCGTCAGCGACGGCGGCGGCGATGGCGACACCTACTACCTGCGAGACGCGCTCAGAGCCATGACGACAAATGACGTGGGCGACCTCGTGGCCGAGGATCACCGCGATATCGTCGTCGGTCGGCGCATACTGGAACATCCCCGAGTTGAATCCGATTTTGCCGCCTGGCATCGCGAAGGCGTTGGGCGTCTTATCGTCGATGATGGCGAACTCCCACTTCGAGGTGGGCGGCAGGACGCCGGCCTTGTCGTCGCGACGGGCGGCGGCGACAATCTTCAGGCCAATCTCCCGGATCTTGGCCAGGCGTTTATCGCTGGGGAGCTTCTTCATCTTCGAGAACTCCGAAGCGGACATCGAGGCCACTTCCGATTCGTCGACGAGGATAAACTGGGAGCGGCCCGTGATGGGCACATTCTGGCAGCCGACGAAGGCGAGAGCGGCCAAAAGGAGGAGGAGCGGTCGCATGGGGAAATCAGGAATTCTTCGGACCCGCGCCTGAGCGGCTGCTGGGTTCATCGACGTAATACTTTCGATAGGAGGAATCGTACGTGTCCGTATAGGCGGAGGCCATGCGGAGGGACATCGCATTGAGTACGACCCCAAGCATGGGGGCCTGCGCCTCGCGCAGGCGAGCCAAGCAGGAGGTCGCGTTGCGCAGATTGACGGTATTGTAACGGACGACGTAGATGACGCCATCAACCTTCGGCAAGAGATGCAGAGCGTCGGAGACCGCGCCGATAGGCGGCGAGTCGATGAAGATGCGGTCGTAACGCCCGCGGAGTTCATCAATCATCGCGAGGAACTTGGGGTTGTTGATGACCTGGGTTGGATTCTTACAGCTCAGCCCGACCGGCAAGACGTCCATGCCGGGAGCCACGTCACGGACGATGGCCTCATCAAGGGTCATCTCCGCATTGAACCACTTACTCAGACCACCATCACCCGTGAAGCCGAGGGACGGGCCGACGTTGGGCAGGCGAAGGTCGGCGTCGATGACGAGCACTCGCTCCGAATGTTGGGCGAAAATCAGCGCCAGATTGGTCACGACGAAGGTCTTTCCTTCGCTGGGCCGAGTGGAGGTAACCAGGAACACGCGCGCCTTTGAGACGGCTGGATTCACCTTGAGGGCTGAGTAGATGGAGCGAATCGCTTCAGTGGCGATGCGGTCGTTATCTTGGCGAGCCAGCAAGGCACGATCCGGACCGGAAGTGTTGGCGACGCGCGGAACGGTACCAATCAGGGATAGACCCAGGGAGCCCTCGACGTCCTTGGCGGACTTAATCCGGTCGTCCAAGGTGCCAATCACGATGATGAGCACGACGCCGAAAAGCAGGCCGGAGCCAATGCCGACGAGCGCATTGAAGTAGTAGTTCTTGTTGATCGGCTTGTCCGAAACGGAAGGTTGGTCGAGGATACTGATTGAGGTGCTCGTGCCGGAGGTGGAGGAGCGCAGCTTGGCTTCCTCGTAGCTAAGCTTCATACGACCGAGGAATTCTTCACTAGCCTTGATATCCTTGTCGACGCGCTCGAGTTCGACGTTGGCGGCCTGCAGTTTGGAAAACTCCTCCTCCTTCGCGAGGAGGTTGCGCAGAATCGCCTCAAGGCGGGCCTTGGCGTTCTCGAGCGAGCTGCGGCGGGACTTGATTGCCTGACCAACGGCCTCCTTGAGCTGATTGTCGAGCTGCTTCAGGGCCTCGCGTTCGGCGACGAGCTTCGGATGCTGATCCGTGTAGGTCTCGATCATCTGGCTGACACGAATTTTGGAGGCGCTGATGGCCGTCTGAGTCGCGGCCACGTCGCTATCAGCGCGGATCTGGGGGATATCGCCGAGTGGACGGCCTTCCTTCTCGTAGCTGGCGATGACCGAGACCAGGATCTCGTTCTCGTCGATCTGCTTGCGGGTCTCCTCGCGGTCCTTCACGAGCACAGAGCGTTCCGTGGTAAGGGTGTTGGTATCCTTCGCGATGGAGAGTAGTTTCTGATTCTTAATCAGGTCATTCTTCTGCTCGTAGAGACGGCGCACTTTGTCCTCGAGGGTCTCGATTTCAATACGGGCCTTTTCCACGAGCGGGTTGGTCACCATCAGACGGTCGTCTTCGCTGTACTTCTTGATTGAATCGCAGAAGAGACGGGCGACCTGCCGGGCGAGATCGCGATTAGGATGCGTGAAGTCGACGTTGATGACCAAGGTCTGGCGCTGCGGATTAATGCCACGTTGCTTGGCAAAGACTTCCTGTTCCGTGAGCGGCCCCGAGAAGATATTGCCGGCCTGATAGGGCTCTAAGACGAGCTTGCGTTCGTCGGTGGTGAGGCGCCTTGAGACCCCTTCGATGATATTGGCGCTGCGCATCGCCTCAACGGCGGTGAAGAAGTCGTCGTTCGAGACGATCTTGAAGTTGTCGTCGGCCGCCGAGGAACCTCCATTGATAGTGGGCGCGAGGCGGAAGACGCGCAGGCGACCGGTGGCACGGTACTCCGGGACGGTGTTATAGGTGTTAAGGAGGGACAGCGTGAGGAAGACGAGGGTCGACAGCAGGATCCACCAGTAACGCTCGCGGAGCATCAGCAGGTAGCCCTGAATCGGATTACTCTCCCCTGCTCCCCCTCGGCTGGAGGCGCCGTAGTTGCCGTAGCCATAGCCACCGTTACCAGCGCCATAGTTGCCGTAGCTGCCGTAGGAACCGTAACCGCGGTTTCCGCCGCGAGCAGGTTCGGGCGGGCGATTATCAGACGAGGGTTCCGGAGTGGACATGGAAAGGAATCAGATACGGCTATCGCGGACGTAAATCTGGTCTTCGTCCTCCAGGACGAAGTCCGGCTCGTCGCCATCGTCGATCCGGCGGACGTCCTTGGAAATCAGGAACGTCACACCGTCGCGCGTACGCTTGACCGCTACATCGGAACGGTTACCTCGCGGCAACACGCCACCGGCCATGGAGAGCGCTCGGCCGAGGGTGAGGGTCTCTTCGGGAGGGATCGCCACGGGGCCGGGCCTGCCGACGTAGCCTGAAACGTAGACTCGGCGCTCGGCGTAGGTAACAATCGAGATCGTGACCTGAGGCTTCTTGAAATAGAGCCGGAACTGGTTCGACAACTCGACCTGCGCCTGGGTGAGCGTGAGGCCGGCCACGGGGACGAGCTTCTTAAGGAAAGGGATATCCACCGTGCCATCGGAATTGATACGCCGTTCGATTTGCGTGTCGGGCTCGTTGATGACCAAGACGCGAATGAAGTCGCGAGCGCGGAGACGGTAGCTGTTCTGGCTGCCGGCGGGCTCGGCCTGGACCGTCGGAGTCGCTACCACATAATCAGAGCCTGCGGCGCTTGGCACGGCCGGAGCAGTTGCGACGGGTGCGGACGTCTCAGCGGGGTCCGCAGCCCCGCGCCCGAGGGTGAGGACATTTTCTGGCTCGAAGGAGGCGGAGGTGACCGGCGCGGAGCCGGAAGAAGCACACCCAACCAGCAAGGCGACGGCACAGAAAGCGCCGAGCAGGCTTTTCAAGACGGGAGACATGGAAGTAAATTAGGGAGACCAGGCCTGCCGGTCAACCGGTCCTGCTAAACCGCACTCCGAGACGTGAGCCTCAGTAGCGGAAAGCCGCCGAAAGCGTGAAGGCGTTCGAGGTGTAGGTCGAAGTGGCGACTGAGGCGGTGGAGTCGTTCATGGTGTAGCTGGCCTGGAAGGTCAGGTGCTTCGAGTACTTGTAATCCGCACCCAGGGAATAGATGTAGGTGTCGACCTGGCTGGTGCTGGCAAAGACGTCGCTCTTGGTGGCCGAGAGGTTGAAATTGAGATCCTCGGAAGCGGTGTAGGCCATGCCATAGGTGTAGTTCTTCGAGGCCATCTGGGTGTTGGTCGAAGAAGCCGTGACGTCGCGGGAAAGCGTCAGCGAGTGGCTGAGGCGCTCGGTGAGGACGTGATTCAGGCTGACGGCATATGAAAGGTCGGAGTCGTTGGCGGCGCTGTCGTAGTGATACTGGGAGTAGCCGACCCGGATATTAGCGTTAAGCTTACCAGATTCAGTGAGCTGACCTTTGGCGGTAAGGCCGGCGAAGTTCTTCACGAGCTGCTTGTTCGTGAGCGCCGGGCGGGTCGTCGCGGAGGGGTCGGTGCTGAAGTAGGGAGCGGCCGAATAGTCGGTCACGTCATGCTGCAGGGCTAGGCCGAAGCTGAGTTTCTCGAAGGCCTGGTAGTCGAAGTTGAGCGGGATGGACTTCGTATTCAGCTCGGTGAGCGTATTCGTGTTATAATTCGAGAACGTGTTCACGATCACCGTCGGATCGAGGTAATGATTATAGGTGTTGGTGAAGCCGAGGCCGATGCTCAGTTTTTCCGTCAGTTTATAGTCAGCGCGGAAGGCGTGGGAGTAGTTAGCCTGGCGGGCGAGGGTCGCGCCCAAGATGCCACCGAGGCCCTGCATCTGGAGGTCGTCGTTACGAGCGGTTACGCGATAGGACGAGTCGACAGACAAAGAAAGCGGACCGCCATCAGCGAACCGGATGCCGAGGGACAAGGCGTCGCGAGAGTCCTCGAGGTCGGACAAGGCCGAGTCCGTGAAGTTCACGAAGGTGCGCTTGGCCGAGAAGGTAGCGGAAAGTGCCGAATCCTTACCGTACTCGAGCAGGAGACCCGGGGTGACCATCCAGCTCGTAGCGGAGGTCTTAGTGGAGCTGGAGTAAAGGTTGTCGGTGACTTCCAGGCTGGCAGCGGAGTCGAAGTAGATGTCGCAGTCGTTACCGATCTGGACGAGCGGCGAAGACGGGGTCCAGTTGGCACCCTGAACAAGGGCGGAAGCGGTGAGAGCCGAGGCAGCGATGAGGAAGCGAGACATAGGGTTGGCTTGGGGTTGGCTTAGAGAGTGGTAAAATGGGAGGGGGTATCAACCCCCAAACCGCCCGCAACTACCCCAAAACAAAGCCCCCACCCTTCCGGGCGGGGGCTGATGCCCATCCTCGACGTTCCGGTTAGGCCGGGGTCGGGGTCTGGAAGACGCGGATGCGGCGGTAGGCGGGCAGACCGGTGCCGGCGGGGACGAGGTGACCCATGATCACGTTCTCCTTGAAGCCGGTCAGGTTGTCGCGCTTGGCCATCGTAGCGGCGTCGGTCAGGACTCGGGTCGTCTCCTGGAAGGAAGCGGCCGAGATGAAGGACTCGGTCTCGAGGGAAGCCTTGGTGATGCCAAGGAGGATCGGCTCGGACTCGGCGATCTGGCCGCCGCGCTCGTTGATGGAGCGGTTGTTCTCCGCGAGGAGAGTGCGGTCGACCTGTTCGCCCCAGAGGTAATCGGAGTCGCCCGGCTCGGTGATGCGGACCTTGCGGAGCATGCGCGAGACGATGATTTCGATGTGCTTGTCGTTAATGACAACGCCCTGAGTACGGTAGACCTTCTGAATCTCAGTGATGAGATAATCCTGCACCTTGGACTGACCCAGGATGTCGAGGATGTCGTGCGGGTCGACGGCACCGTCGGTAAGGACTTGGCCCTGCTTCACTTTATCGCCAGCAGCGACGATGATGTGCTTACCGTGCGGGATGAGGTGCTCCTCTTCGCGACCGATGGAATCGGCAATGACGAGGCGCTTCTTACCGCGGATGGAAGGCTCAAAGCGGACCGTGCCGTCAATCTTGGCGATCTCAGCGGCATCCTTCGGAGGACGGGCCTCGAAGAGCTCAGAGATGCGCGGCAGACCAGCGGTGATGTCCTGCGTCTTGGCAGCCTGGCGGGGGATCTTGGCGACGATGGAGCCGCGGCTGACCTTGTCGCCTTCGTCCACTTCGACGCGAGCGCCGGCAGGGATCGAGAAGGAACCGACTTCCTTACCGTTGGCGCCGATGATCTGAATCTGGGGATTCTGTTCGTCGGAGTGTTCGATGACGGACTTGTAGAACGTGTTGTTCGACGGGTCGCGCTCTTCGGTGAACGTCACGCCGGAGATCATGTCGACGAGACGGATCTTGCCGTCGCCGTTGGCGATAATCGGGGTGGAGTTAGGATCCCAAGCAGCGATGAGGACGCCCTTATCGACCGGCTTACCATCTTCGACGCCGACGACAGAGCCAGCGACGATACGGTATTCCTCAACCGGCGAACCAGCCTCGTTGAGGAGGCGGATGGAGCCGTTGCCGTTGACGGCGATGAACTTGTCTCCGACGGAGACCGTGGTGAGGTCGACGTACTGGACGAGGCCCTTGCCCTTGGACTTGATTTCTGGGGTCTTCAGCTGAGCGACGCCACCAATGTGGAACGTACGCATGGTGAGCTGAGTGCCCGGCTCGCCGATGGACTGGGCAGCGATGATGCCGACCGCGGTACCGCGTTCGACCATACGGCCGGTCGAAGGATCGAGGCCGTAGGAGGTGGGCGGAATCGCGTTCACGTTCATGTGCGTGAGCGGAGAGAGAACCTTCACGCGGTCGAGACCGACAGTCTCGATGCGCTTGGCGGCGATTTCATCGATGAGCACGCCAGCCTTCACGATGACTTCGGAAGGATTGAGCGGGTTCGTGACATCTTCGGACGGGCAGCGACCCACGATGCGCTCGGAGAGCGACACCAAGAGTTCGTCACCGTCGTAGATCGGGGTCTTCCACACGCCGTTAGGAATGTGGACGTGGACGCGGTCGACGCTGGCGTCGCGCAGTTTCGCGATGAGCTCTTCGGTGAGAGGGGCTTCGGACTTGGCGAGGAGCTTGACGGCACCAGACGGATTCGGGACATCGGCAGCCAGGTGACGACCGAGGGAGGCGTCGCCGAGCGTGATGACTTCAGAGCCGGGGGCGACGTCGCGGGAGTCGGTGACGATCACGTCCATGGCCACGTCGCAAAGCTTACGGGTCATGTAACCCGCGTCAGCGGTCTTCAGCGCGGTGTCGGACAGACCCTTACGGGCGCCGTGCGTCGAGATGAAGTACTCGAGAACCGAGAGGCCTTCGCGGAAGGACGAGAGAATCGGGCGTTCGATGATTTCGCCGGACGGCTTGGCCATCAGGCCTCGGGCGCCGCAAAGCTGCTTCACCTGGGCCTTGTTACCACGGGCACCAGAGTCCATGAGGACGTAGACCGGGTTGATGAGCATGCGGTGGGAATGGCGAGGATCGCCCTTCTTCACGCCGGCCACCTTCGCGGACTGCGAGAGCGTCGTGTACACCGACTGCGCGATGGCATCGGTAGCGCCGGACCAGGTGTCGACGACCTTATTACGACGTTCGTCGTTGGTGATCGTACCGGATTCGTTCTGACGCTGGAATTCGCGGACCTTGGCGGTGGCTTCGCGGACGAGGCCTTCCTTCTCCTTCGGGTAGATCATGTCGTTCACGCCGATAGAGATGCCGGCCTTGGTCGCGATGCGGAAGCCGGTCTCCTTGAGCGCGTCGAGGACCGGGATCGAAGCCTCGCGGCCGCAATGCTTGTAGGTCTTCAGGATCAGGTCGCCGAGCTGGCCCTTCTTCACGGTCTCGTTGAAGAAACCGAGTTCGGCAGGCCAGATGGTATTGAAGATGATGCGGCCGACCGTGGTGACGATCGTGCTGCCGGTGGCTTCACCGTGGACCGTCTTGCGATTGAAGTCGGGGTTGGCGAAGCGGACCCAGTCATGCAGGTGGAGCGAGCCTTCGGCTTCGGCGAACGTCGCCTCAGACACGGAGCCCAGTACCGGCAGGTGAGTGTTGGCAGCGGGCTTGTCGGCGGGTTCAAGCGTCAGGTAGTAGGCACCGAGCACGATGTCCTGGGACGGCGTGAGAATCGGCTTACCGCTGGACGGCGAGAAGATGTTGTTCGTGGACATCATCAGGAGCTTGCACTCCATGATGGCTTCCAGGGACAGCGGGACGTGGACGGCCATCTGGTCACCGTCGAAGTCCGCATTGTAAGCGGTACAGACGAGCGGATGGAGGCGGATCGCATCACCCTCGATGAGGATGGGCTCGAAGGCCTGGATGGACAGACGGTGGAGCGTCGGCGCGCGATTGAGGAACACCGGGTGACCCTTGGTCACTTCTTCCAGGATATCCCAGACTTCGGGCTTCTTCTGCTCGATGTGCTTGCGGGCGCCTCGGACGGTGTGGGCGAAGCCCAGTTCCTTGAGGCGGCGGATGATGAAGGGCTCGAAGAGGACGAGGGCCATCTTCTTCGGGAGACCGCACTGGTTAAGCTTGAGCTCAGGACCGATGACGATGACGGAACGGCCGGAGTAGTCGACGCGCTTACCGAGGAGATTCTGGCGGAAACGACCATGCTTACCCTTCAGCATGTCCGAGATGGACTTCAGCTGACGGTCGCGATCCTTGACCGGCTTGCCGTGGCGGCCGTTGTCGAGGAGAGCGTCGACGGCTTCCTGGAGCATGCGCATTTCATTATGGATGATGACGTCGGGCGTCTTCATCTGAATGAGCTGCTTCAGGCGGTTATTGCGGTTGATGACGCGACGATAGAGATCGTTCAAGTCGGAGGTAGCGAAACGGCCGCCTTCGAGGGGAACGAGCGGACGGAGGTCCGGAGGGATGACCGGGAGCACCGTCAGGATCATGTGCTCAGGGCGCTTGCCCGAAGCCAGGAAGCCCTGGATGATCTTCATGCGGCGAGCGATCTTCTTCTTGATCTGCTTGGAGCGCGTGGAGCGGAGTTGGTCGCGGAGATTCTCGACCGTGGAGGCGAGATCCATCTTCTTGAGCAGCTGCTGGAGGGCTTCAGCTCCCATGCGGGCCTTGAAAGCGTCAGGGCCGTGCTGTTCGACGGCGCGGCGGTAGGATTCCTCGTCGAGGAGTTCCTTTTCTTCCATGCCGGTGGCGCCTGGGTCGACGACCAGGTACTTCTGGTAGTAGATGACCTGCTCGAGCTGGCGGGTGGTCATGTCGAGCATCAGCGACAGACGGCTGGGCATGCTCTTCAGGAACCAAATATGAGAGACCGGAATGGCGAGGCGGATGTAGCCCATGCGCTCACGACGGACGCGAGAGACAGTGACTTCGACGCCGCACTTGTCGCAGACGACGTCCTTGTACTTCACCTTCTTGTACTTACCGCAGTAGCATTCGTAGTCGCGGACCGGTCCGAAGATGCGCTGGCAGAAGAGACCGTTCGGCTCGGGTTTGAACGAGCGGTAGTTGATGGTCTCAGGGCTCTTTACTTCCTTGAGGCCCTTGACCTTGCGGTTGCCGTGTTCGTCGAGTTCGTCGAGGAACTGTTCGCCCGTCCACTGGACGATCTCCTCGGGAGAGGCGATCGAGATGGAGACGAAATCGAAGGACTGTTCCTTCGTTTCGTTGGCGGTGAACTCGGGGGTGTGCTCCGGGTGAATCATGTCTGTTAAGGTCTAGGTGTGGTTACGTCGGACGTTCAGTTACGATCCGGGGTGGGGGCGGTGGTGGAGCCGAGACGGACATCCAGGCACAAGGCCTGCATCTCCTTCATCAGCACGTTGAAGGACTGAGGCGTGCCGCTGACGAGGGTGTTGTCACCCTTGACGAGCTGCTCGTAGATCTTGGTTCGGCCGGCGACGTCGTCGGACTTGACCGTGAGGAGTTCCTGCAGCGTGTAAGCGGCGCCGTAGGCTTCGAGGGCCCAGACTTCCATTTCGCCGAAACGCTGGCCGCCGTACTGAGCCTTGCCGCCGAGCGGCTGCTGGGTGATGAGGCTGTAAGGACCGGTGGCGCGGGCGTGAATCTTGTCCGCAACAAGGTGATTCAGCTTCATCATGTAGATGTAGCCGACGACGACGTCTTGGTCGAACGCTTCGCCGGTGTGACCGTTGATGAGCATCGCCTTGCCGGTCTCAGGGAGTTCGGCCTGCTTGAGGTATTCGCGAATCTGCTTCTCGGGGATGCCGTCGAAGATAGGCGTGGCCATCTTCAGGCCGAGCTTGGAGCAAGCCCAACCGAGGTGCGTCTCGAGGACCTGGCCGACATTCATTCGGGAAGGAACGCCGAGCGGATTGAGGCAGATGTCGACGGGGGTGCCGTCGGCGAGGTAAGGCATGTCTTCGACCGGCACGATGCGGGCGACGACGCCCTTATTGCCGTGACGACCGGCCATCTTGTCACCGACCTGGATCTTACGCTTGGTAGCGATGTACACCTTAACGTTCTTGATGGCGCCGCCTTCGTCGATGCCCTGTTCGATGGCTTCGACCTTACGGGCGCGCTCCTGCTCAAGCTCGTCAAAACGACGGTGGTAGCCGTCAACGATCTGGCGGATCTTCTGCTTCACCGGCGAGTCGTTCATCTCGATGGAACGAGAGACGGAGGCCAGGCGGCGGAGGAGAGTCTTGGTGATCTTGCGATTGGCCGGGATGATGGCTTCACCGGTCTCGGAGTTCTTGACGTCGAGCGGGATCTTTTCACCGAGGAGGATGTTCGAGAGGGACTCGGTCATCTCTTCGCGGAGGCGAGAGTCGGCCGTGCGGTACTCTTCGTTGACCTTCTTGAGGGCGCGGCGCTGGTCGTTGGGCGAGAGGCGTCCGTCGTCCTTATCGGTACGGGAGGAGACCTTGACGTCCATGATGATGCCGGAGATGCCGGAGGGCACGCGGAGGGAGGTGTCCTTCACGTCACGGGCCTTCTCACCGAAGATGGCGCGGAGCAGCTTCTCTTCAGGGGCGAGATCGCCTTCGGACTTCGGAGTGATTTTGCCGACGAGGATATCGTCAGGCTTCACTTCGGCGCCGATGCGGATGACACCGTCGCGGTTGAGGTTGCGCAGGGCTTCCTCACCGAGGTTCGGGATATCGCGGGTGATCTGTTCAGGCCCGAGCTTCGTGTCGCGAGCGGTGACTTCGAATTCTTCGATGTGGACGGACGTGAAGACGTCGTCCGTGAGCATACGTTCGGAGAGCAGGATGGCGTCTTCGAAGTTGTAGCCGTTCCACGGCATGAAACCGACGAGGACGTTACGTCCGAGGGCGAGCTCACCCTTGTCGGTGGCGGCACCGTCGGCGATGATTTCGCCCAGCTTGACCTTGTCACCGCGGCGGACCAGCGGACGCTGATTGAAGCACGTGGAGGAGTTGGTCTTGAGGAACTTGCGGAGGTCGTAGACGTAGACGCCCTTGGCCGGCTCGCTCTTGAACTTCTTGTTCTCAAGCTGGGCGGGGGCGACTTCGCCGTCCTTCGTGACGATGATACGACGAGAGTCAGCGGCGGCGACGATGCCGGGGCCTTCAGAGACGATGACGGTCTTCGAGTCGATGGCGACGCGACGTTCGAGGCCGGTGCCCACGAACGGGGCTTCGGTCACGACGAGGGGTACGCCCTGGCGCTGCATGTTGGAACCCATGAGCGCGCGGTTAGCGTCGTCATGTTCCAGGAACGGGATGAGGGCGGCGGCGACAGAGACAACCTGCTGAGGCGAGACGTCCATGTAGTCGACGTCTTCCGGATCCACTTCGAGGATGTCGTCGCGGAAACGGACGGTCACCTTGCCCTTGAGGCGGGAGGCGTCGTCGAGTTCGGAGTTGGCCTGAGCGACCTTGAATTTTTCTTCCTGGTCCGCGGTCATGAATTCGACCTGGCTGGAGACCTTACCACGCACGACCTTACGGTACGGAGCTTCGATGAAGCCGAACTCGTTGATCCGCGCGTAGGTGGAGAGGGAGTTGATGAGGCCGATGTTCGGACCTTCCGGGGTCTCGATCGGGCAGATACGGCCGTAGTGGGACGGATGAACGTCGCGGACTTCGAAGCCGGCGCGATCACGGTTGAGGCCTCCGGGCCCGAGAGCGGAGAGACGACGCTTGTGCGTCAGCTCGGCGAGCGGGTTGATTTGGTCCATCAGCTGGGACAGCTGGCTGCGGGCGAAGAACTCGCGGATCGCATTGCCGAAGGGCTTCGGGTTAACGAGCTTCTGCGGGGTGATCGAGTCGACGCTCTGGTCGTACTCGTTGATGCGAGCCTTGACCGTCTTGACGACGTTCTTGAGGCCGGCGCGGCACTGGTTGGCGAGGAGCTCGCCGACATTGCGCACGCGGCGGGAACCAAGGTGATCGATGTCATCGATCGCACCGTCTCCGGCGCTCAGCTTGCAAAGGAGTTTGGTGGCTTCGACGATGTCCTCTGGGGTGATCGTGCGGGTATCAAGCGAGACGTTCAGGCTGAGCTTCTGGTTAAGCTTGTAGCGGCCGACGCGACCGAGGTCGTAACGGAGCGGATCCTGGAAGAGGCGCTGCATGTGGGCGCGGGCGCCCTTGACGTTGACTGGCTCGCCGGGGCGGAGCTTGCGGAAGATTTCCTTGAGGGCTTCTTCCTCGTTACGGACGGCGCCGATGTCCTTACGGAGCGAGAGGATGATGGAGCCGTTATCGAAGGCGGTGTCGAAGACGCCGAACTTCTGCTTCGGGAGCTGCTTATGGATTTCCTTGAGCGTCTCACGGGAGAGCTTGTCGTACTGCTTGGCGACGACCTTACCGGTCTCGACGTCGACAATCGGGTCGGAGTAGACGAGCTGGGAAAGTTCTTCTGGATCGAGCTCGAGGGCGGCCTTGGCGGTCAGCTCGCGATGCTGGTAGAAGAGGGCCAGGATATCCTTGTCGTCCTTGTAACCGAAGGCGCGGAGAAGGGTCGTGACGAGGAACTTGCGGCGGCGACGGCGGCGGTCGAGGTAGACCCAGAGGAGGTCGTTCTGGTCGAACTGGACTTCGATCCAGGTGCCACGGTCAGGGATAATGCGGAAGGCGTGGAGCATCTTGCCGCTGGTGTGGGCGGACTCTTCGAAGCAGATGCCAGGGGAGCGGTGAAGCTGGGAGACGACGACACGCTCGGCGCCATTGACGATGAAGGAGCCGCGGTCGGTGATCATCGGGATTTCGCCCATCAGGATTTCTTCATCCTTGAAGGCGCCCTTCTCACGGAGGCGGAGCTTGAGCATCACCGAAATCGCGTAGGTCGTGCCTTCGCGGATGCACTCGAGTTCGGTCTGCTTGGGCAGCACGAGGCCGTACTCGAGGTACTCGAGACGGAAGTTGCCGTTGTTGCTCTCGACCGGGAAGGCCTCGCGGAAGACCGCGTCTAGGCCGACGTTCTTGCGGGCGGACGCGGACTGGTCCAACTGCAGGAAATCGTTGAACGAGAAGATCTGGTTCTCGATCAGGTTGGGCGGAGGGATGACTTCGCGTAGTTTACCGAAGTTTTTGCGCTCTTGAGGCATGGCTGGTGAAGGTGGGCTCGGAGTGACGGTTGGATTCGGTGGTGCTGACTGGTTTGCCTAGTGGGGTCGGACTGGGCGGCCGTTGGGAAGAAAAAGCGGGGAGGGATCGCCGGACCCGGGAGGGTGCTACCCTCCCCGCTTTGCAGAGATGCGTCGGAAGACGGATTACTTGACCTCGACCTCGGCGCCGGCGGCCTTGAGCTTGGTCTCGATATCCTTGGCTTCGTCCTTGGACACGCCTTCCTTGACTGGCTTGGGGGCGGTGTCGACGAGGTCCTTAGCTTCCTTGAGGCCCAGGCCAGTGATGGCGCGGACTTCCTTAATGACATTGATCGGGGTAGCGCCCTTGCCCTTGAGGATGACGTCAAACGTCGTCTTCTCTTCGGCAGGAGCGGCAGCGGCGGCGCCACCAGCGGCGGCGACGGCGACAGGAGCGGCGGCGGAAACGCCCCACTTGGTCTCGAGGTCTTTCACGAGGTTAGCGACGTCCAGAACGGACTGGGCGCTGAGCCACTCGATGACTTGGTCTTTGGTGATGTTGCTCATGGTATCTTGGTTCCTTGAATGGTTAGCGTCCGATAAAGGACATTTGAGGGCGCGAGGCCCCTAACCGGGGTTCTTTGGATGTGTGTTGTTTTTGGGTTTGGATTCCCCCCGCTCGGACGTCGCCACATGGCGACACCTCTGCGAGGAAAGGGGTTAGACAGCCGTCTCGTCCTTCTGGCGCTTGGCGTCCAGGAGGCGGACGAACTGCGAGGCAGGGGTGGAGAGCAGCGAGAGGAGCTGGGCGCGGATACCGTCCAGAGACGGCAGCTTCGACAGGGATTCCACTTCGGCCTTGGTGAGGATCTTGGCGTCGAGGACGCCGCCCTTCACTTCGAGCTTGGAGAAGTCCTTGAAGAAGGTGACCAGAATCTTGGCGACGCCGGTCGGGTTGTTGCCACCGGTGACGAGTGCCGTGTGGCCGCTCAGGTGACCCGAGATATCGGGGAGCTTAGCCTGCTTCGCAGCGATGTTGAGGATGCTGTTCTTGACGACGTGGTACTCGGCGCCGTGGGCACGGAGCTGATTACGGACGGAAGTAGCATTCTCGACGGTGACGCCGGTGAAGTTGGCGAGCAGCAGGTAGTTGGAGCTGGCCAGCTGGGCGGCGACTTCGTCGACGAGGAATTGTTTTTCAGCGCGCATGTTCGTGAGTTCTGTTGAGCGTGGTTAGGTTAGGCGGTCGCGACGGCGGCCGAGTAGGGCTTGAGGTCGACGGCGACGCCGGGGCTCATGCTGGCACTGACAGTGATCGACTTAATGAAGCGGCCACCGGAGAAGCCGGCGGGCTGGGCCTTCACGAGGGCGGACAGGGCGGCCTGGGCGTTCTCAGTGAGCTGGGCGGAGGTGAAAGACTTCTTGCCGATGACGATCACGATGTTGGCGGTCTTATCCATCTTGAATTCGACTCGGCCAGCCTTCACTTCCTTGATGGTCTTCGGGATATCATCCGAGACCGTACCCGACTTCGGGTTGGGCATGAGGCCTTTCGGACCGAGGACGCGGGCGACCTGACGGACGTCCTTCATCGCGGAGACGGTGGAGATGGCGACGTCGAAGTCGAGGAAGCCACCGTTGACCTTGGCGATCAGGTCGGCGAGGCCGGCGTAATCAGCGCCAGCGGCGAGGGCTTCGGCCGGGTTCTCGGTAAAGGCGAGGACCTTGATCTTCTTACCCGAACCGTTCGGGAGGGAGACGGTACCGCGGACCATCTGGTCCGACTGCTTGGGATCGACGCCGAGGAAGGCGGAGATCTCCACGGTTTCGTCAAACTTGGTACCGGGCATCTTTTTGATGATTTCGGTAGCCTGGTTGACGTCATACTTGGCCTTCAGGTCAGCGACCTGGAGGGCGGCGCGATAGCGCTTGCTGGTTTTTTTGCTCATAGCGACTTTTGGTCTCCTGCGGGATGCAGTGGTGGGTGTTGGGTTTGGGTTGGGTTAAATTAACCGATGACTTCGATGCCCATCGAACGTGCGGTGCCAGCGATCATGCGGGCAGCGTTGTCGGGGTTGACGGCATTGAGGTCCTTCTTCTTCAGCTCAACGATTTCGAGGAGCTGCTTCTTGGTGACCTTGCCGACCTTGTCGCGGTTCGGGACCTTGGAGCCGGACTCGATCTTCGCGGCCTTCTTGAGGAGGACGGAAGCGGGCGGAGACTTCAGGATGAAAGTGAAGGACTTGTCCTGGTAGACGGAGATGATGACCGGGAGGATCATACCGGCCTGGTCCTTGGTCTTGGCGTTGAATTCCTTACAGAACGCCATGATGTTGACGCCCTTCGCGCCGAGCGCGGGGCCGACAGGAGGAGCAGGGTTAGCGGCGCCTGCGGGGAGCTGGAGCCTGATTTCGCCGATTACTTTCTTAGCCATGGTGGGTGTTTAGATAGTTGGATTGGAAAAAGGATCAGTCGCGGTCATCGCGTTCGACCTGCCAGAACTCGAGTTCGACCGGAGTCGAGCGACCAAAGATGTCGACGGAGACCTCGAGCTTGCCGCGGTCGGCATCGATCTTGTCGATGTTGCCGGCGAGGTTGGCGAAAGGACCGTCCGTAATCTTGACGCGTTCGCCAATGTTGAAGGTGATCTTCGGGACGACCTTGTCGGCAGCGTCGGCGACCTGCTGGAGAATCGTGTTAATCTCCTCAGTCCTGAGGGCAACGGGGTTCTGTCCGCCGATGAGGCCGATGACGCCATCGGTCTTGCGAAGGAAACTCCAAGGAGCTTCGAGCAGAGAGGCTTCGTCGTCGAAGAGGCGAGCGCGAACGAAGAGATACGAAGGGTAGAGCTTCATCTCGCTCTCACGCTTCTTGCCGTTGCGGAAGTCCTTGACGGTCTTGACCGGCATCAGAATCTCGGCGACGAAGTCGCCCATCTCCTCGTCCTTGATGGCCTTCTCGAGCAAGCGCTTTACCTTGCTCTCGTTATTCGAGAGGGTCTGGAGGGTGTACCAGCGGAAATCAGAGGGAGAGGACATGGGAGGATCAGCGAACGAGCTTAGTCGCGAACTGGACGAGATTGGAGAGGGAGAAGTCGCAGAGGAAGACGACGGCGCCCAGGAGGGCGACGGCGGCGATGACAACCAGCGTAGAGTCGACGAGCTCCTTGGCGGTAGGCCACGAAGCCTTGACGAAGACCTCGGTGATGGTCTCGTTCCAGAAAGCGCGGAGGCGTCCGAGGAAGCTTAGCATGGTGCTGGTGGTGATAGGGTGAGGGTGGCAGGACAGGAGGGAGTCGAATCCACAACCAACGGTTTTGGAGACCGCTACTCTGCCAATTGAGCTACCGTCCTGTAATGGTGATTAAAGAGACGAATGCCGGGGCCCTTTTTAGGGGGCCTCGGCACCTTGATAGGTCGTTTGGCGTCAGGAAATCACTTGGTGATTTCGAGGATCTGGCCGGCGCCGATGGTCTTGCCACCTTCGCGGAGGGCGAAGCGCTGGCCCTTTTCCATCGCGACGGGCTTCTGCAGCTCGATCGTGATCGTGACGTTGTCGCCAGGCATCACCATTTCCACGCCTTCAGGGAGGATCACGGTGCCGGTGGCATCGCAAGTACCGAAGAAGAACTGCGGGCGGTAGTTATTGGCGAACGAAGTGTGGCGGCCACCTTCATCCTGCTTGAGGACGTAAATCTGGGCCTTGGCCACGGTGTGCGGCTTGATGGAACCCGGCTTGGCGAGGACCTGGCCACGCTCAATCTGGCTCTTTTCGATGCCGCGGACGAGGAGACCGACGTTGTCGCCAGCCTGACCTTGGTCGAGCTCCTTACGGAACATTTCGACGCCGGTGACGGTGGTCTTAAGGGTGTCGCGGAGACCGACGATTTCGATTTCTTCGCCGACCTTGATAACGCCGCGCTCGATACGACCCGTAGCGACAGTGCCGCGTCCGGTGATGGAGAAGACGTCTTCAACGGACATCATGAAGGGCTTGTCGATTTCGCGCTTAGGCTCAGCAATTTCGGAGTCGAGGGCAGCAAGGAGGTCCTGGATGGACTGTTCGCCTTCCGGGGTGCCTTCGAGAGCGGCGGTGGCGGAGCCACGGACGATCTTGGCGGTATCGCCTTCGTAATTGTACTTGTTGAGGAGGTCGCGGACTTCCATCTCGACGAGGTCGATCAGGTCAGGCTCGGAGAGGTCGATCTTGTTGAGCCAGACGACAATCTTCGGCACGCCGACCTGACGGGCGAGGAGGATGTGCTCCTTGGTCTGGGGCATGACGCCGTCAGCAGCGGAGACGACCAGGATCGCACCGTCCATCTGGGCGGCGCCGGTGATCATGTTCTTAACGAAGTCGGCGTGGCCCGGGCAGTCGACGTGGGCGTAGTGACGGTTGATGGACTCGTACTCAACGTGCGAGGCAGCGATGGTCACGGTCTTGGTGGCGTCACGGACGGTACCACCCTTGGTGATTTCCGCATACGACTTGTTCTCGGCGAGGCCACGGCGGGCCTGCACGGCCACGATCGCGGCAGTGGTGGTCGATTTGCCATGGTCAATGTGGCCGATAGTACCGACATTGACGTGAGGCTTGGTGCGATTGAACTTCTCTTTGGCCATGGTTTTGGTGGTGAGGAGGTGGTTAGGTTTGGTGTGTGGAAAGTGATGGAGCCCCCGACTGGAATTGAACCAGCGACCTCGTCCTTACCAAGGACGCGCTCTGCCAACTGAGCTACAGGGGCGAACCGTCGACGTACTGAAGACGCGAAGGGAAGGGTTTGAATGACCATCGAAAACCCCACCGTCAAGCGGATTTTCTCAAGGGTTTTACACCCCTTCTAGAGCCACCTATGGACCCACGATCAGCCGATATGCGCCTGAGGGGAGCTGCCCTGCCCAATCGGCGCCCGACGCCCAACGCCGTATAGCTTCATCGAGAGACTTTGTGCCTGAAAGTCTCACTTCGCTACCAAGAGGGGCCTTACCAAAGGAATCCACACTCAAAATGACCTCGTAAACCGACTTAAATGGGGCATTTTTTGTTATTAAATCATCTTTTAATCCGTTTTTATTATTAAAATGGGTAATTTTCCCACTAATAATAGGCTTACTACTCCCACCCACGGGATAAATCTCAAAAAAAGCAGCCCGAGCCGATAG
>CAMCWL010000015.1 GCA_945882655.1 Opitutus sp. GAS368 | reverse complement strand
TGAGAACGGCTGACCAATACTTGTCGGTCATGCCGAGCCAGCCGCCGCCGACACGGGTAAGCCGATTTCGGAAGCCGAAGCGCAGCGACTTCTCTTCGATACGAATCCGTCCACCGCCGACCGGCTCGGCTGGATCCTCGCCCGGCGGGAAAAGACCTTACGCACTGCGCGCGATCGCGTCCGTAATTCCGGCTACAACCCGATGGCTGCCGAGCCGCTCGTGCACTATGCGCACCTGCGCCTCGTCCTCGAAGGCGTGGTGACCGAAGGCGCTGGTAAGGCCGGCCGCAGCGCCGCCGTCGACCGTCTGCTCCTGCATCGTTTCCTCGGCCCGGTCCTATTCTTGGGCATCATGTTGGGTTTCTTCGGCTCCGTCTTCTGGCTGGCGAAGTTCCCCATGGAGTGGATTCAGTCCGGGGTCGATTGGACGAAGGCCATCGTTGCGCCGCAACTCGACGCCTACCCGATGCTCCAAAGCCTACTGGCGGACGGTATCATCGGCGGCGTCGGCGCGTTCCTGGTGTTCCTGCCGCAGATCCTCATCCTCTTCCTTTTCATCGGGATCCTCGAAGATAGCGGCTACATGGCGCGCGCCGCGTTTATCATGGACCGTCTATTTAGTTGGTGCGGCCTGAACGGAAAGAGCTTCGTGCCGTTGCTCTCGGGTTTCGCCTGCGCGATCCCGAGCCTACTTTCGACGCGCACGATTGAAGACCCCAAGGCCCGTCTTGCGACCGCCTTCGTCGTGCCGTTCATGAGCTGCTCGGCACGCTTCCCCGTCTATGCGCTGATGTGTGCGGCCTTCATCGGCCCGCTCTATGGCCCAGGCTGGCAATCCGTCGTCATGATCGGCATGCACTGTGTCGGGTTGTTCTTTGCCGTCCCGACCGCCTTCGTGCTGACCCGCCTCGTGCTCAAGGTGAAGCCGCAGCCGTTCGTCCTCGAACTCCCTCGCTATCAGATGCCGAAGCCGCGCGACGTTATCTGGCGAATGTGGCAGAACGCCGCCGAATTCGTTTCCAAGGCCGGCACGGTGATCTTCGCCATCACGATCATCGTCTGGGCGCTCTCCTATTTCCCGCGCGACCCCTCCGTCGCCGAGCGAATCAAGGCATCTAATCCCACGTCCACGGAAGAAGTCCTGAAAGCCAAGCTCCAGGCGGCCTACGTCGAACAGTCCTACATGGGTCGCTTCGGTAAAGCGGTGCAGCCGATTTTTGACCCACTGGGCTTCGACTGGAAGATCACCGTCGGGGTGCTCGCGAGCTTCCCCGCCCGCGAGGTCATCGTCTCCACGCTGGGCGTGACTTACTCCGTCGGCGAAGGCGCCGAGGCGGACAGCCAGCATCTCCGTAAAGCGATGCAGGATGCGAAGTGGTCCGAAGGCCCGCGCGCCGGCACTCCGATCTTCTCCCTCGCCGCGGTACTCGCGCTGATGGTCTTCTTCGCCCTCTGCTCGCAGTGTGGCCCAACGATTGCGACGCTCGCCCAAGAGACCGGCGGCTGGAAGTGGGCGGCGGGATCCTTTGTCTACATGACGGCGCTCGCCTGGCTCGCCGGGACGGCTGTCTATCAGGTCGTCATCCGCCTCTCATGAACTTCGAGGCTGTCATCGTCGGGGCCATCATAGGAGTCGCTGCCGGTTGGCTGATCCGCCGCTGGCTCGCCGCGGCCCGTCGTCGCAAGGAAGGCGGCTGTGCCGGGGACTGTGGCTGCGCGACGAAACTAAAGCCGAAGAAGTAAGCGCGATAGGTCAGTTGACCGGTTGATCGGTTGAAGGGGATGCAATGGGTAGGGACGTGATTGCTATCACGTCCGTTCGCCAGGTGATTCACTTATCTATTCAACTTAGCTAAGGCCCGACGACTTCGCGATTTCGGTCTCGAATGGAGGCGATGGCAATCGCCTCCCTCCCTAAGAAACCCCCAGCCAATCATCCGGTCTCCGGTTCCCCTTTGAGCCCGGTCTTCTCTGACCAACCGAGCCTCTGTGCCTCTCATTTGTCCCCATGCCCCCGTGTCACCGTGCCAGCGTGCCCCCTCGCGCTAGCGCGTGCCCCCTCGCGGCTCCGCCGCGCTCACACCGGCTGCTGCTGGCTGAGGCAATGCAACGCACCGCCTTCGATGAGCAGGAGGCGACAATCGATGCCGACGATCTTACGACCGGGGAAGCAGTCGCCCACGATGCCCATGGCAATCTTGTCGGAATCTTGTCCGTACAGCGGCACGAGGACGCCGCCGTTCACGATGAGGAAATTTGCGTGGCTCGGCGGCAGGTCGCGTCCGGCTAAGCGGATAGACTTGGGGAGCGGGAGTTCGATGATGTCGAGCTTCTGGCCGCGCGGGCGCATTTCCCGCAGGCGCTTGAGGTTCTCCTGCATCGGCGCGTAGTTGGGCGAGGCTTTGTCGGCTTCGCTGACGGCGAGGATGGTGCGCGGCGCGATGAAGCGGGCGAGGTTGTCGATGTGGCCATCGGTGTCGTCGTTGGCCAGGCCTTCGCCAATCCAGAGGAGTTCGTCGACCGCGAGGCCGTCGCGGATGGCGGCGTGGAACGCGGCGTCGTCGCGCCCTTCGGCGCGGTTCGGATTGTTCTGCACGGCCTCGGTGGTGAGGAGCAGGCCGTCACCGGAGACTTCGATGCCTCCGCCTTCGAGTTCGAACGGATAGCTAAATTTTTTCACGCCAAGGCGGGCGGCGACCTTGCCGGGGACTTGGTTGTCGAGCGAGGCCTCGAACTTACCGCCCCAGCCGTGGAATTCCCAGTCGGTGAGCGCGAGCTCCTTGGTCTGGTCGTTCTTCACGAAGATCGGGCCATGGTCGCGGCACCAGACGTCGTCGGTGGCGATGTCGGTCAGTTCGATGACGGAAAGGTCGGCCTTGGCTTCCTTAAGCTCACGTTCGGCTTCGGCGCGTAGTTTGCCGGCCGCATTGATCTTCACCGGCTGGAACTTCGAGATCGCGGCGGCGAACTCCGCGAACTTCGCGGGGATGAGGCCGTAGTGTCCGGGCCAGAGCGCGGTGTTCGAAGGCCAAGACAGCCACGTGGCGGACTGGGGTTCCCATTCCGCGGGCATGCGGAATCCGAGGGAGCGAGGCGAGGCCATGCGGAAGGTCAGTCGCGCAGACGGCGCGTCAGGTCGCCGTAGGCGTCGATGCGGCGGTCGCGGAAGAATGGCCAGATGCGGCGGAATTCGCGCTGCTTCACGAGGTCGCAATCGGCGAGGAGGATTTCCTCCTTCTCGATCGAGGCGCGGGCGACGATCTCGCCGTACGGATCGGAGACAAAACTCTGCCCCCAGAACTGGGTGCGGCCTTCAGTGCCGACGCGGTTGGTCGCGGCAACGTAGCAGCCGTTGGCGACGCCGTGGCCGCGCTGGACGGTTTCCCAGGCATTATGCTGGGCGTGGCCGAGGGCGGCCTTCTCTTCGGGCAGCCAGCCGATCGCGGTCGGGTAGAAAAGAATCTGCGCCCCGCCGAGTGCGGTGAGGCGAGCGGCTTCGGGGTACCACTGGTCCCAGCAGATGAGCACGCCGATGTCGCCATGCGCGGTCTTCCAGGTGCGGAAGCCGAGATCGCCAGGCGTGAAATAGAATTTCTCCTCGAAGCCCGGATCCTGCGGGATGTGCATCTTGCGGTACTTGCCGAGCACGGTGCCGTCGGCGTCGATGACGGCCGCGGTGTTGTGGTAGACTTCGCTGCCGCGCGCTTCGAAGAGCGGGGCGACGATGACGACGCCGAGACGCTTAGCGACCTTAGCCAGCTCCGTCACGGAAGGGCCGGTCTCGATCGGCTCGGCGAGGTCGAAGTTCTTCGGGTCCTGGTTGATGCAGAAATACTTCGTCGTGAACATCTCCTGCAGGCCGATGATCTTGGCGCCCTTGGCCGCCGCTTCTTCGATGCGGGGAATGGTCTTCCGCACGTTCGCCGCTGGAGTGTCCTCAGCGGTGAGCTGGATGAGACCGATACGGACGGAGTCAGCCATGGCGCAGGTCGTCAGTAGACAAGCTTGTTGATCGGATACTCCACGATACCCTCGGCGCCGGCGGCCTTGAGGGTCGGGATGAATTCGCGGGCCTGACGGGCGTCGATGATGGTCTCCACGGCGATCCACTCGGGATTGCTCAGCGGGGACACCGTCGGATTACGCAAGGCGGGGAGGGCGGCAGCGATTTGGTCGAGCTTGGCCTTCGGGAGGTTAAACTTGAGGCCGACCATGTGCTGCGCGGCGAGGGCGCCCTGCAGCATGAGCACGATCTGCTCGATCTTGGCGCGCTTGGCGGGATTGGCCCAAGCGGCTTTGTTTGCGACGAGGACGGTGGTGGTCTCCATGAGCTGGGCGACGATGCGCAGCTTGTTGGCTTTGATGGAGGAGCCGGTCTCGGTGATGTCGACGATGGCGTCGGCGAGTTCAGGCACCTTTACTTCGGTGGCACCCCAGGAGAATTCGACTTCGCATTCGACGCCCTGCGCCTTGAACCAGCGACGGGTGGTCTCGACGAGTTCGGTGGCGACGCGCTTTCCAGCGAGATCCTTGGCGGTCTGGACGGGGGAGGCTTCGGGCACGCAGAGGACCCAGCGGGATTTCTGGGCGGAGGCGCGGCTGTAAATCAGCTCGCAGACCTGCACGACGTCGGCGTTGTTTTCCTGGACCCAGTCTTGGCCAGTGAGGCCGCAATCGAAGAAGCCATGCTCGACATAACGGGCGACTTCCTGGGCGCGGATGAAGCGGCCGTCGAGGGCAGGGTCATCGAAGGAGGGGCGGTAAGAGCGGCTGCTCTTGGTGACGGGAAACCCGGCCCTGGCGAACAGCTGGAGAGTGGCCTCTTCCAGGCTGCCTTTAGGCAGACCGAGCATCAATTTGGCGGCTTCCTGACTCATTGGAGTATGGAGGAAGCCCACCCACCGCCCCGCCGCAAGCCTTACCTCGACCCAGCGGGCGGGGCTCAACTGGGCGCGGGATGGGCGTGACACCTCCGGGACAGAAGGACCCGCCTGCCCACTTCGACCGGGCAACCCAACACCGTCCATCCGAGAAAAATGCCCGTTAACCCTGCTTTTTGCCTCCACCGTTGACCCTGCTCAGTGGCACGCCTACTGCTCGATTTCAGCGTCAATCGATGTCCACCCCCTCCAAAAGCACCCGCCTCGGGTCCGCCCTCCGCAAGCTTCTCACGATGCTTTGCGGCGTGGTGCTATTCCTTGTGATGGTGGGCTTGCTGGGCGTCTGGGCCTTGGGTCGCTTCTCTCCCAAGTTACTCGACTCCTCCCTCGCCACGAAGTCCGGCGCTCATCTGTCCGTTGAGTCGAACGACACGAATCTCTTCGCCGGTCGCCTATCCTATGGCGGCCTGACGATTACTAACCCGACCCGCTGGTCCGAGAAGGAGTTCCTCAAGGTGCGTCGGCTCGCCCTCGATCTCGATCTCCTGACGTTCTTCGAAGGCGGGAGTCAGGTCGTCAACGACGCTGAACTCGACGTCGAGCACCTGACCATTGTCGGCAAGGCTGACTTCCTCGCCGATAATAATGCCAAGGACATCTTTAACGGGCTCAAGTCCGCGCCGGTCGCCAACGCCCCCAAGCCCACGCCCGGCCAGCCTAGCGCTAAGCAGCCTTTCCTCATCAAGCGCCTGCGCGTGCGCGTTGACCGCATCACCATCATCTCTGGCGACGGCACCGACCAGCGCAAGGTGGTCGTCGACCAGGCCTTCAATTTCGTCTTCGAGGCCCGCGACATCACGGAGCGTAACTTCGACGAGAAAGTCTCCCGCCCGATGGGTACGCAGGCCGTCCAGACGGCCGTCCAACAGCAGCCGCAACTCATGCTCGACCTCGCCCGCGAGCGCCTCCGTAAATCCGTGACCGAAAAGCTGCTCGGCGAAAAATAATCTCATGACCGAACCGACCTCTTCCCCCGAATCGACCCAGCCCGACGCCGCGACCCGTATCGCTGAGCTCGAAGGCCAGGTCGCGCTCCTCAAGGACACCGTCCTGCGCAGCAACGCCGATCAGCAGAACCAACAGCGCCGCCATCATCGCGAGGGCATCGAACTCCGCAAGTTCGCCACCACGGGCCTGCTCGAAGACCTTCTGCCCGCCTTGGACTCACTCAATCTCGGCCTGGAGTCCGCGGCAAAGCAGGCTGATGGACGCGCCGTCGCCGAAGGCTTCCGCATGGCCGTCGGCCAGTTGCGCGCGATTCTTTCGGCGCAGGGCCTCATCGAGGTCAATCCAGCCGGCCAACCGTTCGATCCTTCCCGGCACGAAGCCGTAGGCTCCGAGCCGAGTGCGGATGTCGCCGAAGGCACCGTGCTGCGCGTCGCCCGCTCGGGCTGGCTGCTCCATGACCGCGTCCTCCGCCCGGCCGCCGTTTTTGTCTCCGCTGGCATCGCCAAGTAATCTATCCCGATGGCCGACGAATATTACACCCTGCTGGGCGTCGCGAAGAGCGCGTCCGCGGATGAGCTCAAGAAGGCCTATCGCAAAAAAGCGATGGAGTTTCACCCGGACCGCAATCCGGGTAACAAGGAGGCCGAGGAGAAATTTAAGAAGATCTCGCGAGCCTACGAGATCCTCAGTGATGACGGGAAGCGCAAGCTGTACGACCAGCATGGCGAAGCGGCGTTCGACCCTAATAAGGGCGCGGGCGCTGGTCGTGGCCCGGCCGGTGGTGGCTTCCGTGGCGCCGACCCGCGCGACATCTTTGAACAAATGTTTGGCGGCGGTGGGGGTGGCGGCTTCGGTGGTTTCGGCGGCGGTGCGAGCGAGAGCCAAGACGACGCCGGCGAAGACCTGCGCGTCGACCTGAAGATCTCGCTCGAAGAGGCGGCTGAAGGCGTCGAACGTAAGATCCCTTATCGCAAGCACATCGCCTGCACGAAGTGCGCGGGTTCCGGCGCCGAGCCTGGCTCCAAGAAGAGCCGCTGTCCAACTTGCGCCGGTCAAGGCCAGGTGGTCCGATCAAACGGATTCTTCCAGATGCGTCAGACCTGTCCGTCCTGCGGCGGCCAAGGCGAACGCATCGACAAACCCTGCAAGCCTTGCTCCGGTGAAGGCCGTACGGTCGCGGAATCCACGGTCAGCCTGCGCATCCCTCCCGGCGTCGATACGGGTACTAAACTTCGCTCCAGCAGCAACGGCTCGGCCGGCCGCCGGGGCGCTTCCGCTGGTGACCTCTACGTCTATATCACGGTCACGGATCACCAACTCTTCGAACGCGATGGCGACGACCTCGCTTGCAGTGTGCCAGTAAAGTTCTCGATCGCCGCCCTTGGCGGTAAAATCGTCGTCCCGAAGCTCAAGGGGAAGACTACACTCAATATCCCTGCCGGCACCCAGGGTGGCACGATCTTCCGCCTCCGCGGCGAAGGCATGCCGCCGCTCCGCGGTTCGACCGCGGGCGACCTCCTCGTGCGCGTCGACATCGATGTGCCGAAGAAGATGACCGACAAGGAAAAGGAAGCCCTCAAGGCCTATGCCGCCGCCTGTGGCGACGAGGCTGCACCGGTCTCCGAATCTTGGCGCGCGAAGTTCAAGGAGTTCTTCCGTTAACCCCCTTGCCCGACAGGGGTCGGGTCATAAGGTGAACCTATGCCGCGCGATCCGGGCCAAACCGACCGACTTATCCGCCGTCTCCGCTGGGACGAACTGGATCGGTCGTGGTTACTCCGCTTCGCGGAGTTCGCGCGCGACGAAGATCTCTCCGGCTTAGGCCTCGCGGAGCGGCCACTCCGCACCGGCGATCCCTCCGCGGCCCTGCTCGTGGGCGCCGCCCGCGCCCGCGCCCGCGTGGTTGCCCGTCGCCCCATGGTCCTCGCCGGCCTCGGCCTGCTGGATGTGGTCTTTGCCGCCTACGGCGGCCGCTGTCACGCCAAGCCACTTGCCTATGACGGTCAGTTCGTCCCCGCTGGCACCGCGGTCGCTGAAGTCGAAGGCCCGGCTTCCGAACTCCTTTCGGCCGAAAGGATTCTCCTTAACTTCCTGCAGCGCCTCTGCGGCGTGGCCACGCACACCCGTGAGCATGTCCTCGCGCTAGGTTTGTCACCAACCAAGTTACTCGATACGCGCAAGACGACGCCGGGTTTCCGCATGCTCGAGAAGTACGCGGTCGGCCAAGGCGGCGGCTACAATCATCGGCTGGGACTCTTCGATCGCATCATGGTGAAGGATAATCATCTCGCGGCGAGCGGTGCCACGGCCGGCGAACGGATCACCCAGATGGTTCTGCGCGCGCGTGAAAGCCGCCCGGATCTCCTCGTGGAAGTGGAGGTCGACCGCCTCGACCAGATTCGCCCAGTCCTCCAGGCCGGCGCCGACATCATCCTGCTCGATAACTTTCCGCTCGCCGACCTGCGTGAGGCCATCCCGCAACTCCGTGGCCTCGCCTGGTCCGAAGTCAGCGGCGGCGTTAGCCTAGAATCACTCCCGCTGATTGGCGCGCTCGCCCCGGACTTCGTCTCGAGCGGCGGCCTCACCCACGCCGCGCCGTGGTGCGATCTCGGCCTCGACTGGCTCTGACCTCATGGCCGCCCTCGACAGCAGCATCCTTCTGGCGTTCCTTGAAGCCGACGGCGAACCAGTGAGCGGCGACCGTCTCGCGAAGGAACTCGGCGTGTCCCGCGTGGCGATTTGGAGCCGGATGGAGCGCCTCCGTGCCGACGGCTTCGTCTTCAAGGCTACGACCCGGAAGGGCTATGAATTGAAGTCCGTGCCGCGCGAAATCAACGCGGCCTTGCTCGACGCCCATTTGCGCCGCCTCAAGGTCTCTCCTAACGTCGACCTGCTTGCCGAAGTCGATAGCACGAACTCCGAAGCGGAACGACGCCTCGCTGCGGGTCAAGAAGCGCCCTTCGCGGTGCTCGCCCGTTCGCAGCGGGCTGGCCGCGGTCGCTTGGGTCGCAAGTGGCATAGCACTCAATCGGGTAACCTCTACCTGTCCCTCGCTTTCCGACCGTTCATCCCGCCGGAGCGGCTCAAGCCGTTCACGCTTTGGATGGGCTTGGCGCTGTGCTCGCACGTCGAGAAATCTCTCGGCCTCAAGCTCGGCCTGAAATGGCCTAATGACCTCCAGTCGCCGGACGGACGCAAGGTCGCTGGCATGCTCACCGAGGCCCGCCTCGACGCTGATTCAGTCCGTGAATTGGTTTTCGGCCTCGGCCTCAACCTCACGGGTCAGCCCAAAGATTTCCCCACCGAGATCCGTACGACCGCCGGCTCGCTTGAAGCGGCGCTCGGCCAACCCATCGACGTCAACCGTGAGGCGGCGGCCGTCATTGCCGCGCTCTTCCACGCTTGGGAGCAATTCGAGGAAGGCACCTGGTCGCGTTCGTTCCGCAAGCTTTGGCAGTCCCATGATGTCCTCGCTGGCAAGTCCGTGCGGGTTGGCCTGCGTGGCGATCCCATCGCGGGTATCGTTGACGGCATCGATGAAGAGGGCTCCTTGATTCTCCGCACCGGCGGGGGCCGCAAGACCATCGTCTCCTCGGGCGAGGTCACCCTGCGCAAATCCTGAGCGCTTGCGCCCACGCCCGCTTCCGGCCACCTTCTTACCCGTGTCCATCTTCTGCCTCGATGTCGGCAACACGCACGCGCACTGGGGAGTCGTCGACGGACGCCAGCTACGCGCGCATGGCGAGCTGCCCACCGCTTCGCTCGAGACTGCCGCGCTGAACGCCCTCCTCGCTGCCCATCCCACGAAGGGGATCGCCCTCGCGAGCGTCGTCCCGAAGGTGACCGCCGCAATTTCACCCGCGCTCCTGAGCAGTGGCCGGCCGTTCTATCATCTGCGGCACGACAACGTGCAAGGCCTCGGGTTCGATTATCCGAAGCCAGCCGAGGTTGGCCAGGATCGCCTCGCTGATTGCGTGGGCGCCCAACTCGTCGCCGGCGCCCCGGCGGTGATCATCGGCATGGGTACGGCTACCACGGTCGATATCCTCACCGAGCGCGGTTACGCCGGCGGCATCATCGCCCCCGGACTTGGCGTCATGACTCAGTATCTCCACGAGCGCACGGCCTTACTGCCCGCGCTCGACCCGGCTGCACTCCTCGGCGGTCCCGCCATCGGTAAGTCGACCGTCGATGCGATGCGGGCCGGCTGTGCCCTTGGGTTCGCGGGGATGATCGGCGCCTTGCTCGACGGCGTGTGCGCCGAACTCGTCCGTCAAGGCTCCCCGATGCCTAAGGTGATCGTCACCGGTGGCGCCGCGGTCTACTTGCCAGCCTCCTGGCAGGCACGCGTGACGCATGAACCGCACCTGACCTTGCTCGGCCTGGCCGAAGCCCACCGACGACATTTCGTATGAGTGACCCCGATCCCCTCGCAAAGCTCCGCCGCTTCGTCCCCCTCCTGGCGGTGGTGATCGTCCTGCAGGCCGGCTTCCTGCTCTACGCCCTTTTCGCCCAAAAGCTCCCGAGGGTCTGGCCGTTGGTGGTCGGCGACCTCGTCTTCTCGGGCATCCTGCTCTTTGTGCTCTGGCGGTTCCTAGTCCGCCGGCGCGGTTAGGCCTTAATCAGCTTCAGGAGCTCCTTACGGCGGGCCCGGATCTCCCGGCAGCCGGCCTTAGCCAGGCGGTCGGTCGAGAAGGCCTCCACGGTCAGGCTGGCGACGGCGGTGCCGTAGACCATGGCCTGCTTAAGGGTCGCGAAGTCGGTCGCCCCAGCCGAGGCCAGGTAGCCCAGGAGGGCCCCGGCGAAGCTATCGCCGGCCCCGGTGGGGTCGCGGAGCTCGGTCACGGGGTAGGCGGGCAGCATAAAGAGGCCTTCCTCATGGAAGAGGACCGCCCCGTGTTCGCCCTTCTTGATGATGACGGTCTTGCAGCCGTGCTTACGCAGCGTATGGCCGGCGACGATCACGTTGGCTTCGCCGGTGAGCTTGGCGGATTCGGTATCATTGACCACGAGCAGGTCGGCGCGGCGCATGACTTCACCGAGTTTCTCCCGCTGCGTTTCGATCCAGATGTCGATGGTGTCGGCGAGCACGTAGCGCGGTGCGGTGAGCTGGTTGAGGACTTCGAGCTGCAAGTCGGGCCGGATATTGCCTAGCATCACGAACGGCGAGGCGCGGTGCGCGTCGGGCAGCTTCGGCTTGAAATGTTCGAAGACGTTGAGTTGGAGGTCCTCGGTGTCGCGGCGGTTATAATTTTCGTGGTAGCGTCCGCGCCAGAAGAACGTGCGGCCGGACGAATCAGTAAGCAGGCCGTCGAGGTCGATGCCGCGCTTGGCGAGTTTGTTGCGGTCGCGGTCGCGGAAGTCGTGGCCCACGACGCCGACGATCCGCGGCGGCGCGAAGTAGCTGGCGGCGAGGCACGCGTAGGAGGCGCTGCCGCCGAGGATACGTTCACCCTTATCGTGTGGCGTGACGATGCTGTCGTAAGCCACGGAGCCGACGACGAGGACCGGATCGGCCTCGCGGCCTTTGTTCTTGATGCGGGTAGGAGTGGTCATGAAAAGAGATCGGGTCGCACGTCACGAAGACGATAGAGCGCGAGTAGGGCGAGCGAATGCTGCGCCGGGTTGGTGCGGGCTTGCTCAAGCGCAGCCTGGGGGCGGACGGCAAGCACTTGAATTTCTTCGTGTTCGTCTGGGGCGCGTTCACCCGTCGGGCGGACGCCTTCCAGCAGCACGAAATGGCAGCGATTGGCCTGAATAGCGGGGTTTGGGGCGCAGGTGCCGAGTAGGCTGGCGCGCCCGCCGGCGAAGCTGGTTTCCTCTTCGGTCTCGCGGGCGGCGGCGAGCAACGGGTCTTCGCCGTGTTCGATGATACCACCTGGTGCCTCGGTGGAAAGATCCCGCGTACCGAAGCGATATTGGCGGACCATCACGAGCCGGCCGTCTTCGGTGATCGGGAGCGCGAGCACCCAGTCGCCGGAGCGGAGCACAAAAAAATCACCCTCTCGTTTATCGAGAGGGTGATGACAGTGTTCCTTGTAAACCCGGAAAACCCTGCAGTCGGCGTGGAGCTCTTCGTGCTGGACGGACCAGCGAGAGGGCGCCGACATGCGAAAGCTTACTTGGTCTTCAGCTTCTGACCGATGCGCAGCTTGTTGGAATCAACGCCAGGGTTGAGGTCCTGGATCGCCTTGAGCGAGATGCCAGCCTTCTTGGCGATGGAGCTGAGGTTGTCGCCCTTGGCGACGACGTACTCGCCGGGTCCGGGAGGGGTCGCAGTCTTACCAGCACCTGTGGAGGTCTTCGGAGTAGAGGCGACTTTCTGGAGAGCGTCGATCGCGTCCTTGGTGGCCTTGTCGTTGAGGGCGATATCGCCGAGAGCCTTGTCGAGGTCGGCACGGACGGCCTGGACGTCGGCGGCGTTGGCCTTGCCGGCGAGGACGGCGCCGAGTTCGGCGACGCTGGCCTTGGCGCCAGCGGCTTCATCGCTGGCGGCCTGAGCGGCGCCCTTGGCCTTGATGCCGAGCACGAGGCCGGCAGCGCCGAGAGCGAAACCGAGGATACCCACGATAAGCGGGAGCTTGGATTCGGAAGAGGAGGGGGAGATATTGTCGTTTTCCATGTATGGAGGTGTTTTGCGGGTTGGAACACTTGGAGATTAGCAGTTTGACACGGACGGCAACACAAAATCAGACTGTTCCCTCGGGTACCGGGCAGTATCTCAATTGGTAGAGTCCCTGCTTTGGGAGCAGGGTGTTGCAGGTTCAAGTCCTGTCTGCCCGACCACCCGACACTTTAAGATGCAAGCCCTGAGACCCCTCAGGCGTAGGCGAGGGCCTGCCCGTCTTTAATCACGGTGACGTGATTAGCCCCGTCTGGGCGGGTCGAAGCTTCGGTCCGTCCGATCACTTGAGCGCCTAGGCCGAGCTCGGCGGCGAGGCGCAGCGCGACCTCGGCGTCCTTAGGTTCTACGAACACCTCTAGGCGGTGACCCATGTTATAAACCTGGTGCATTTCCTTGGCATCCGTCCCACTGACCCGGGCGATTTCGGCGAAAATGGCGGGCGTCGGGAAGAGGTTATCCTTAATGAAATGGACCTTGGAGCCGAACCGGCGGCACTTGGTCTGGCCTCCTCCGGAGCAGTGGACGAGGCCTTTGACGCGCTGGTTGCCGAGGGCCTGGAGCAGGCGCAGGGCATACGGGGCGTAGGTACGGGTGGGCGAAAGGAGGGCCTGGCCGACGGTCAGGGTCGAGCCGGGGAGGGCGTCCGTCAGGCGGTGGGGCCCGCAGTAGGCCAGCTCGGCCGGGGTGGCCTTATCGTAGGTTTCGGGATACTTCTCTGCGTAGTACTTCGAAAGGAGCTCGTGCCGGGCGCTGGTCAGGCCGTTCGAGCCAATGCCGCTGTTCTCGTCCGTCTCATATTTCGCTCGGCCATGGGAGGCGATGCCGACGATGACGAGGCCCGGGACGACGTGCGCGGCGTCCACGACTTCATTCCGGGAGAGAATCGCAGTCGCGGTGGAATCGACCGTGAGCGTGGGGGTGAGGTCGCCGACATCGGCCGTCTCGCCGCCGCCGGAAGTGATGCCGAAGCCCTGTTCGCGGAGCATGGCGAGCACGTCTTCGGTGCCGTTGATAAGCTCCGCGAGGATCGCGCCCGGGATGGCCTTGGCGTTGCGGTTGATGGTCGAGGAGAGGATGACGCCCTTGGTCACGCCGACGCACAGGAGGTCGTCGATGTTCATGACGATGCTGTCTTGCGCGATGCCGCGGAAGACGGACGCGTCGCCAGTCTCCTTCCACCAGAGATAAGCGAGGAGGGCTTTGGTGCCGGAGCCGTCCGAATGCGTGACGACGCACTTGGTGGCATCGCCGGTCAGATTGTCGGCGACGATCTTGCAGAAGGCCTGTGGAAAGAGGCCGGGGTCAAGGCGGTCAACAGCGGCGTGCACTTCGCTCTTGGAGGCGGACACGCCCCGGGCCGCATAACGGCCGGAATCCGAGGAGGGCTTGCTTTCGTGCGCCATGGCTCTTGCGTGCATATCTCCGACCCTGCTATTCGGTCAACGCCCTTCTCCCTCGTGCTGCAACTCTTCCTCCGTCATCCCTGGCTGCGTCGCCTCTCCGCGGCGTTGGTCGGGCTTTTGCTTGGCGCGGCGCTAGTTGCCGTCTGGGGCTGGTGGAATGCGCGGAGTCTTCGCGCCCTGGCCGACGATCTCCGTCAGGCCTACGAGACGCACGACGCGATCGCCATGGAGCAGCTCTTCTGCTGGGACGGTGTCGACGCGGCCACCCGCGGCCGTATCCGTTTCGTCATCCTGCAGGAGCACGAGCTGCCGGTCGCCTCGGTCACGGTCCGCCCGCTCACCGCTTTTGATCGGCAGGTCAGCCCAGGTCTCCGCCCGAACTTGACGCCCGCTGGCACGATCGAAGTCACCTTCGCCACCGCGGACCGGCTTTCGGCCGCCTACCTGGCCGGCCGCGACGGGTTTCGCCATCGGCTGATTGTCATGCTGCCCGCGAACTGACGCGGATTCTTGACAGACGCCCGCCGTCTTCCAATTAATCACACCCTATGGCCGACAAGAACGACAAGCGTCCCGAAAGCGCCCCCGGTAAATTCTACGTGGATTCTCAGTGCATCGACTGCGACCTCTGCCGCGAGACTGCCCCGAAATCCTTCGTCCGCCAGGATGATGGTGGCTACTCCTACGTCTTCGCCCAGCCGACGGACCAGGAAGGCATCGACAAGTGCATGGAAGCCCTCGAAGGCTGCCCGGTCGACGCCATCGGTAAGGACGGCGAATAATCGCTTCAGCGATACCCCGAAAGCCCCGGACCGCCGGGGCTTTTTGTTTGGGTGATGTCGTGGCTTCGTCACACTTCCACCCATGAGCGTAAAAATCTCCTGCGAATACCTCGGCGACCTCCGCGTGCGCGCCACGCACGGTCCCTCTGGCACCGTGCTGCATACCGACGCGCCCGTCGATAATCACGGTAAGGGCGAGTCGTTCTCGCCGACTGATCTCACGGCGACTTCGCTCGCGACCTGTATCATGACGATCCTCGGCATTCAGGCCAAAGGACTCTCCCTCGATTTCCGCGGCCTGCGGGTCGAGGTCGAGAAACACATGACCGCCCAGCCGCCGCGCCGGATCGCGAAGCTCGAGGCGACGATCCATATGCCCGCCGGCATCGCCGAAGACCTCCGTGATCGCCTCATCCGCGCCGCCAACGCCTGCCCCGTGAAACAATCGCTCCACCCCGACGTCGACATCGCCCTGGTTTGGAATTGGTAGGGATGCGATGACATCGCATCCGTTCGCTAGTGCACGTGGGAACTCCACCGCACTTCGCTAAGACCAAACAACTCCCCTCCTGCGGTCTCGAACGGCGGTGATCGCAATCACCGCCCTACCTTCGGCCCTCCGAAACCTCTGGCTTCACTTTTGCACAGGAGCTTCGCTCCGATTTGCACTTTTGCACTTCATGTCCCGCCACCCGGCACCCGCCACCTGAAACGACATCCCCGAGCCCACGTGCCCCGTGTCAACGCGTCCCCTCGCGGCTCCGCCGCGCCCACCTTTAGACGGCATCTAATGAGTCTGCCTCGTACCTCGCTCTATCCTAACCGCCAACCGCTAACCGCCAACCGCCTCTACCAGTTACGCTTCTTATGCCCGCTGATCGCGTAATACGTCAGATATAAATAACAAGGGAGCAGGATCCAGTACCCGTCACGAGCGGAGTAATGGTCTGCCAGCCAACCGTAACCCAGCGGGATCAGCGCATTACCACAGAGGCCCATGATCATCAGGGAGGCGCCGGTCTTGGTGAAACGACCGAGGCCGTCGAGCGCGAGCGGCCAGATGCCGGCCCAAGTGAGCGAGTTCGAGAGCCCGAGCAGCGTGATGCACCAGAGCGAGACGTCGGCGTTCAAACCGAAGAGCATCAGCTTGCCTGGGGCGAACAGCACGCCGAGCGTGGCGACCACACCGAGGACAGTGCAGAGCCGCAACGCCGTCACCTGTGAGACGTACCGCGGGATGAGGGTCAGTCCTAATAGGTAACCGAAGATCATCCCCCCGAGCACGCAGCCGGGCAGGATCTTCGCGGCGGCGAGCGGGATGCCCATTGTGTCCGCGTACCCAATGATGGTGTCGACCGCCACGGTCTGCGTACCGACATGTAGGAAGATGCCGAGCGCACCAAGGATGAGGTGCGGAAACTGCAGGATGCCCGTCTTGTCGGCGTTGGCTTCGGCGACCTCGGCGGTCTCATGCTCGGTATCAATTTCCGGGAGCGGCGATAGGCGGACGAGAAATCCGAGCGCGAGCAATGCCGCGCCAATCCAGGCGTAGGGGACGACGACCCGGCGAATGAGTTCGTCGAGCGCCGCCGCTTTCTCCGCCGTCGGCATCGTCGCGAGGCTCGCGAAGAGGTCGGTATCGGTGACCTTGAACACGACAGCGGCGAAGAGGATGGGCGCGAGGATGCCGGCGCCCTTGTTACAGATGCCCATCACACTGATGCGGCGTGCGGCGGTCTCCTTCGGACCGAGGACGGTGATATAGGGATTCGCCGCCGTCTGGAGGATGGCCAGGCCGGCGCCCAGCGTGAACAGGCCACCGAGGAAAAGGCCGTACGTCCGGGTTAGCGCCGCGGGGATGAAGAGGAAGGCGCCCACCGCCATGACCCAGAAGCCAATCATCATCCCGCGCTTGAAGCCGGTGCGCTTGAGCATGTGCGCCGCCGGCATCGAGAACAGCAGGTAGGAGATATAGAAGGCGAACGTGACCAGATAGGCCTCGAAGTACGTCAGCTCACAGCCGATCTTGAAGTACGGGATGAGGATCGCGTTCACCCAGGACACGAAGCCGAAGATGAAGAACAGCACCGCGATGATTGCGATCGAGACGCGTGTCTGCCCAGGCGTCAGGTCGCGGGCATGGATGGGGGCAGAATTCATGCGCGGGGTGACGTCAGCCTGAGTGGCCTTCCGGTTGGGGCAACCCCAGACCCTTGCCCACATGTCACCTCGCCAGCTTGCCCCCTCGCGCGTTTACGCGCGCTCAGCGGATGTTCAGGCAGGCGGCATGATGCGCGTCGATTGCCTTGTCGATTGAGCGGATCAACGCATCGACGGCCCGGATTCCTTCCGGGGTCATTTCTGAAGGCGCAACGAAGGCGGTAATCTCTCGGTTGGCTCCGCCTAGCGAAGTGCGAATGTCACCCATCTTCTTGTTCCAAGTCTGCCGCGCCTGCAGGCTCTTGATGTCAATCGGGTAGCCGGGCTTAATGGCGCTGAGGGCGGCGTTGTTCGCGCTAACCACCAGGTCGCCCACGGCCTTGAGCCGGCTGATGGCTTCCGCGAACTTGGCCTTGTCCGGAGTTCGCTGGGCTGCGGTGTAGACGCCCTGGGCGTCGCGTTTGGCGGCCGCAAGGGTGTCGCGCTGGCTGGGGATCGCCGAGGCCGTGATGGCGCCGAGCAACAGGAGGAGGAAGGTTCGCATGACCATGGGATGCCTGCGGGCCGAAAACATTACAATATATAGTCAGAACAAAATCACCGAGGGATTGTAACGACTGCGCCAACAGAAAGGCCGCCCGTTTGGGCGGCCTTTGGGAAGGAGTCTCTCTGTGGGCTTAGGCCGAGCAACCGCAGCCGCCGGAACCGCAGCCGCCTTGCTTCTGGGCGACGGGCTGTTCGGTGGAGCAGCAACCGCCGGCCGACGCGCCTTCTTCCGAGGAACAGCAACCGCCTTCGGAGGCCTCGCCGGTGGAGCAGCAACCGCCTTCGGAGGAGGCTTCGCCGGAACCACAACCGCCGCCGCCACAGCAACCGCCCGACTGATGGGGATGGCCGTGGGAGAGTTCGGTGAGTTCAGCCGCGCGGACGGACACGACCTTGATGTCGAAATGTAGGGTCTTGCCAGCGAGCTCATGGTTGCCGTCGAGGGTGACTTCCTCGCCTTCGATCTTCTTGATCGTGAGGACGCGCATACCCAGGTTGGTTTCAGCGTGGAAACGCATGCCGACCTGCGGCGTGTTGGCCCCAAAGGCGTTGAGCGGGACCAGCTGGAGGAGCTTCTCGTTGTATTCGCCGTAGCCGAGCTGCGGAGGGACGAGGACGTTCTTGGTGTCGCCGGCGACAAGGCCGTCAACGCCCTGCTCGAGACCGGGGATGATATTCTGGGCGCCGTGGAGATACTCCATCGGGCCGCGATCGCCGGAGGCGTCGATGATGTTGCCCTGGTCGTCCTTCAGGGTGTATTCGATGGCGACGACGGTTTCTTTGGCTACGCGCATGGTGATGAGGACTGTTGAACTTAGGCCTAAACCAACCCGAAGCAAGGCGACAGGTATCTAAACCTTGACCGACCTAGCGGGGGAGGCTTCCCTCAATCTCCTGCTGTTTGGGGCCGTAGCTCAGTTGGTAGAGCGCGTCGTTCGCAATGACGAGGCCGTGAGTTCGAACCTCATCGGCTCCACCAGCAGGCCTCCCACTTACTCCGCCGAATTCTCGAGGCGGCGGATGCTGGCGTTGACCGGCCGGATTTCGTCCAGCTCGTCCCGGCTGGCGGCTCCGCCGAGCTCGCGTACGCGTTCGCCCTGGGGGCGGATGCGCGTCTCATAACTGCCGATGGCTGCATCGAGGCTTTCCGACGCAGCGAGTAGACCTTTGCGGACCTTGGTGAAATGTTCGGCAAATTTCACGAGCCGATCGAAAAGCTCCGTGGCTTCGGCGGCAATCTTGCCGGCGTTTTCGGCTTGGGCGTGCTGCTGCCACGCGAGGTTGATCGCGGCCAGGAAGCTCATGAGGGTCGCCGGCGTGGCGATCAAGATGCCTTCGCGTGCGGCGGCGAGGATGAGGTCGTTGTCGCCTTCCAGCGCGGTGCTGAGGAGCGATTCGGCCGGCAGGAAGAGAACGACCTTGTCGAAAGGTGTCACGGCCTGCTTTTCCATGGCTGCTGGGTAGTTCTTGGCGGCGAGGTCGCGGATGGTCTTGCGCAGTTTAGCGGCATGAGCGGCGACGAGCTCGCGCCGGTTGGGTGCGGCCTGGTCGGCAATGGCGACGTCGAACTCTGGGACCTTGGAGTCGATGATGATGCAGCGGTCGCCCGGGAGTTTTACGATGAGGTCGGGTCGGGCGTCGTCCTGTGAGACCTGTTCGGCAAAGTCACAATGCGGGCTGAGGCCGGCCGCTTCCACGACGTTGCGGAGGGTCTGCTCGCCCCACTTGCCACGATGCTGCGAGGACTTCAGCACGGAAGTGAAGTCCGTCGTGCTAGTAGCCAGGGCGGCGGTGGTCTCGCTGATGGTCTTCATCTGCTCGCGGACCTGCGTGAGCGCATCGCCTTGGCTCGCCAGACTCTGCTGCATGGTCTGGCGGTAATTGCCCAGCGCGGTGTTGATTTGCGCGATGAGCGGCGAGACTTGGCTGGCGACTTCCTTGGTGACGTCAGGCGTCATGCCTTTCAGCACGTCGGTGCTGGTCTTCTCGAAGGTGATGCGCAGGTCAGCGAGCGCTTTGGTGTAGCGGGCTTCCGCATCGGCCAGCGCCTTGGTGTTGTCCGCGCGGAGCTGCTCGACCGCGCGGGCGTTCGCCTGCTGGGCTTCGGTGAGCTGCTGATGGGCGGCATTGCGGGCGGACTCCGCCCCGGAAGCGCGCGACAGGGCATCGGACTTGGCATTACGCTCGCGTTCGGCGGTGGCGTTCGCTTCGCCGAGCTGACGGCGCAGGTCGACAATCAGTAGCTCGCTGCCTTTGTCGCCCATCGCTGGGCCGGCGGACTTGAAGAAGGCAAGGTACGCGAGGACGCCGAGAACCGCGAGGAGGAGAATGATTTGAACGAAGGTTTCCATCAGGATGCTTATAGGAAAGACACTCTGCCCGGGCGCGGGGCTTCCGCAACTTATCCTCGTGGGTCGCCTTCGATCGCGATCGCGTTGCCGAGTTCCCAGGCGGCTTCGTACGCGGCCACGTAATCAGGCGAAGACCAGGCCGGCGAGGCGGCCTCGCCGCCGAGGCCGGCGATGAAGCCGTAGCGGATACCGTGCGAGATACGCCGGCGCCGCGGGTTCTCCCGCTGGTTGCTCCACTCGAGCGCGCGGGTGAAGGCTTCGTCCGGAATGGGCGAGACGACCGACCGACCCACCTGCCAGGCGACGACGCCGGCGTGGTCAAGGTCGCTGACCTTACGGCCGAGCACCAAGGACATCGGCACGGGGCCGTTCTGACGGCCGGCTTCGATCTGTCCCTGGACCTGCAGCCTCAGGGCCACCTGCCAGCGCTCTTCGACCGTGAGGAGGCCGTAGTCGTAATCCGGGTCATCCGCCGCCGAATCCCGAAGCTCGGCCTTGGCGTAGCGCCGCCACTTGGCTAACCAGACTTTCCATTCGTCGGTTCCACGGAGGGGGGGCTTGCCCAGCCAGTCGGGGAGGTCTTCGCGCATCGATAAAAGGGGTCTTTTGTGACTGATATGTCATCTTTTGGGAGCCTGGCAAGAAAAAGGTGAAATCTTGTTCACTAGAATGGGGTCTGCCCCTTATCCCTCATGGGGTTAACTCCTAAAATAACCGCATTAAAACGGATTTTTCGTCGAACTATTCCCGCAGTTTGGTGTTATCCAAGTCATACCCCTTATCCCAGTGATCAGCACCCATTCGACCCAACGTGAAGGGCGGGCCACCTTGCCCCTTTTCTGTCTACTCCTCGCCGCCGCCCTGGCGCCGACCATGAGCTTCGCGCAGGCCGCCCCGGCTCCGGCCGCAGCGCCCGCCGCCTCCCCGGCCCCGGTCGCTGGCGTCGTCGCCGCCGTCCCGCTCCCGGGTCTCAGTGGCTCCGACCAAGTCGGTCCGGTCATCCTTCGCGACGAGACCATCGCCCAGGTCCTCGACCTGATGCAGCGCTGGACGGGCAAATCCATCCTCCGCCCGCAAGCCCTCCCGGCCAGCGTCTACACGCTCTCGCTCCCGGCTTCGATCACTCGCGACGAAGCGCTCCTCGCCCTCGAGACCCTCCTCAACCTCAACGGCATCGCCGTGATCCAGCAGGGCGACAAGTTCCTGAAGGTCGTCCCGAATCTCGTCGCGAAGGCTGAATCACCCACGCTGCTGACGGGCTCGACTCTCTCGCTGCCCCCCAGCGGCCGCATCGCCTCCAAGATCTTCACGCTCAAGCACGCCAACGCCCAGGAGCTCGTCGCCCAGATCGCCTCGGGCCTCAACACCACCCTGGCCTCGCCGCCCGTCTACTTCGGCCGGAATAACGCCCTGCTGATCACCGACTCGATCTCCAACCTCCAGAAGATCGAGACGCTCACCATGCAGATCGACAAGCCGCAGCTCGATCTCGTGGTCACGAAGAGCTACGTGCTCAAGAACGCGATGGCGACCGACATGGTCACCAAGCTCAACTCGATGCTGCGTTCGCCCGCCACGGTCTCCGGCGGCGCGCCGTTCCGCCTCAGCACCGGCACGATCTTCCTCGCCGACGAGCGCACCAACCGGATCTTGCTCATGGGTTCGGCCGACCAGCATGACTTCTTCGACAACCTGATCGATACGCTCGACCAGAAGTCCAACCCGAACACGAAGACCGACGTCATCTTCCTCCGCCACGCCGATGCCCAGCAGGTCGCGACGCTCGTCACCTCCCTCGTCACCGGCCAGACCACCGCCGCGGCCCGTGCCGGCAACACGGTTCGCACCGCCACCGTCAATCGCGCCCCAACCCCCGCCGCCCCCGCCGCCGCCGGCCCCTCCCAGATGGGTGCCGATGAGTTCAGCAGCAACCTCACCGTCCTCCCCGACGTCCGGAGCAACTCGGTCGTGGTCTCGGGCACGCAAGATGACCTTCGCCTGCTCCATGACCTGATCGACAAGGTCGATATCGTCCTCCCGCAGGTCCGTATCGAAGTCGTCATCGCCGAAGTGAAGCTCTCCGATAACGAGAGCAATGGCATCAGCTCTCTCGGCCTCACGGTCACCAACGGCAAGCTCGTCGGCATCGGCGGCACCGGCGCCGGCTTCGGCGTCAATGGCGCCAACGCCCTCGCGCCCTCCACGACGCTCAACACGCAGACCACGGTCGTAGCTTCCCAAGGCCAGCTCGCTCCGGGCACCAATAGCCTGAGCGCCACCATCGGCCTCGTCACCACCCCGCGCAAGGGCGACCTGAAGATCCTCTCGGTCCCGGCGATCACGACGACCCACAATAAGGAAGCCACGCTCTTCGTCGGCGAATCCCGCCCAGTCATCACGGGCTCCTCGGTCGCCGCCACCACCGGGCAGGTCACCTCCACGGTCTCGCAGCGCGACATCGGCATCACCCTCAAGGTGCTCCCGCTCATCGGCAAGGACGGCGCCGTCCAATTGCAGATTTCGCAGTCGGTCGAAGACATCCTTGGCTCGACCATCCTCGACGGTAACGACCAGCCGATCATCGGTCGCCGTACCACCGATTCCTACGTGAGCGCGATGAGCGGCGAGATCGTCGTCCTCGGCGGCCTCCAGCGCACGGTCACCACGAAGTCCACCTCGCGCCTGGGCCCGATTCCAATCATTGGCGACATCTTCGGTTCCTCGACCAACCTCGAGGAGAAGCAGGAGCTGATCATCTTCCTCCGCCCCTACGTGCTCAACGGCTCGGCCGTCGACAACCTCGACGCCCTCAGTCGCGCGGCCAACAGCGCCATCGGACCCGAGGTGAAGAAGGTTATCGATAACGTCCCCGGCAAGGCGCCCGCCACCCCGGCCGCCCCCGACAAGAAGTAATATGCTGACCGTCGACCGGCACGGACTGCCCTCGGCTCTGGCCGAGCGCCTGACCGACGAAGTACGTGCTTCGTTCGCGGAGACCCCGCGCGAAGGTCGCTTCAAGTTCCTCGCGCAGGCGCTCAACCTCGACGAGGCCGCGCTTCTCGCCGAACTCTCTCGCCTCACGGGCCTCGAAGTCCTCGAGGAACCAGCCATCGATCCCGAGGGGATGAAGATCCTACCCGCGCGCATCGCGTCCGAAGCGCAGGTCGTCCCGACGCTCCTCCCCGGCGGCGAAGAAGGCCGCCTCCGCCTCGTCACGGCCCTTCCGCCCGACACGGATACGTGCGACTGGATCGCGACCTTCGCCGCTCGTCGCCCGAAGTGGTACCTCGCCCCGCCCGAACGCGTCAGCGCTCTCATCAACGAGAATTACGGCGTGGGTTCCGGCAGCCTCGAAGACGAAGGTGATGACCTCCCGGCCGCCGAAGCCGCCAATGATGTCGAAGCCGACCAAGACGCCGCGGTCGTGCGCTTCGTCACCGAAGTCCTCTCGCAAGCCGTCGCCGAAGGCGCGACCGACGTCCACTTCGAGCCGCAGGAAAATAATCTCCGCATCCGTTACCGCGTCGACGGCATCCTGATCGCGATCCCGCTCCCGGATAATCTCGCCCGCTTCCAGGACGCGATCATCTCGCGCCTGAAGATCATGGCGCGCCTCAACATCTCGGAGCGCCGCCTCCCGCAGGACGGACGCATCAACTTCCGCGACGGTAAGAACGTCCTCGATATCCGCGTCTCGACGATTCCGACCATCTACGCCGAGTCGGTCTCGCTGCGTCTTCTCAACCAGCGCAAGGAGGCCTACAACATGGACCGCATCGGCATGAACGCCGAGGAGCAGGCCGCGGTCCGCAAGGTCCTCGACTACCCGCACGGCATCATCCTGGTCACGGGCCCGACGGGCTCCGGCAAGTCGACCACGCTCAACGCCTTCCTCCAGGCGATCAATTCCCCTGACATCCGTATCGTGACGATCGAAGATCCGATCGAATACGAAGTGCCTGGTGCCAATCAGGTGCAGACGCGCGCCGAAATCGGCCTCACGTTCGCCGGCGCCCTTCGCAGCACGCTGCGCCAGGACCCGGACGTCATCATGGTCGGTGAAATCCGCGACTTGGAGACGGCCGAAATCTCGATCCGCGCCTCGCTCACGGGCCACTTGGTTTTCTCGACCCTCCACACCAACGACGCACCCGGCGCCATCACGCGTCTCGTCGACATGGGCGTCGAGCCCTTCCTCGTCGGCTCCGCCGTTGAGCTGGTCATCGCCCAACGCCTGGTCCGTCGCCTCTGTGCGGATTGCGCCAAGACCGTCCCGGTCGACCGCAAGAAAGTCCTGCCTGCCCTCGAGGCCCTCGGCATGGACGAATCTTTCCTGAAGGACGTGACGTCGCTCAAGGAAGCTTGCGGCTGCCGCAAGTGCCGCAACACAGGCTACCGCGGTCGCGTGGGCGTTTTCGAAATCTTCCACCCGAAGCCGCTGCACGACCTCATCGTTGGCCGCGTCTCCAACCGCGAGTTGACCGAGAAGGCCATCGAGCAGGGGATGCGTCCTCTCGCCAAGGCCGGCTGGATCAAGGTTGCCGCTGGTCTCACGACCATCGACGAGCTCGTCCGCAACCTGAGCTCGAACGAATAAGCCGCGATGGCCGTCTTCAACTACACCGCGCGCGACGCCGGGGGCGCCGTGACTGAAGGCACCATCGACTCGCAAACGCGTCGCGACGCCCTCCGCAAGCTGCAGGCCCGCGGACTCAAGCCGGTCAAGGTCGAGGAAGCCGGCGCCGCTGTGCGTGCCAAGGAAGCGGTCCGCGAAGGCGGTCCCGCCGATAAGGATCTGCTGCCGACCCAAGCCGAATGCCTCCCTTTCCTGGAAGCAATGGCCGACCTGGTCCGCTCCGGGATGTCCGCAGGTGAAGCGCTCCGCCTCCTCGCCCTCCGTCTCCAGAAATCCCGCCTCCGTGTTCTCTGCGCCGGCCTTTGGTCGAAGCTCGGCGAAGGCCAGAGCCTCTCCGTTGCGATGGGTGGCTACCCGAAGGTCTTCGACGGCCAGACGCTCAACCTGATCGCTGCCGGCGAAGCCACGGGTAATATCCGCGACGTCCTGGAGCGCCTCATCACGCACTTCACGGAGCAGAACGAATTCCGCCGCAAGTTGGCCAGCGCGATGGCCTACCCGCTCTTCATCTGTTTTGTGGCGGTGGGCGTGATCATCTTCTTCGTCCTCTTCCTGCTGCCCCGCTTAGAGACCTTGCTGAAGTCGCTCGGCGGTGAGATGCCGCTCTCGACCAAGTTGCTGATCGGATTTGCGAACACGCTCCTCTGGCTCGGCCCGCTCCTCCTGGTCCTCGCGATCGCGCTGGCCTTCTATGTGAAGCACTGGCGTAAGACCGAGGCCGGCCTCGTCGCCTCGGATGCCTTACTCCTCCGCGTGCCACTCGCCGGCACGTTCGTGGTGCGTGTCTCGGTCCTCAACTTCTGCCAGACGCTCGCGGTGCTCCTCGAGAACGGCATCACCACCGCCGAAGCCCTTCGCCTCGCCGAGAAGACCGCCCCGAACCGTGCCCTCCGCCAGCAGCTGCGCGAGGCGACCGACCGCGTGCTCGAAGGGGATAGTCTCTCGAAGGCTCTCGCGCGTACGGGTTATTTCCCGCGCCTCCTCCTCGACCGCGTCGCTGTCGCCGAACAGACCGGCAACCTGGCGCCCGGCCTCCGCGACATCGCCCGCTCTTATCGCGCCGAACTCGATCGCTGGCTGGGCACGCTTTCGCAGACGATCTCTGCCTCGGTGCTTATCGTGGCTTTCTCTTTCGTCGCCTTCATCGCTTTCGCCATCGTCTCCGCCGTCTTCCAGGTCAGCTCTAGCTTCTCGTTCTAAAGGGTGGGATGCGTCGGCCTGTCTTGGGGTAGGGGCGCCACTGCGTGGCGTCCGCTGTCTCTTTGCCGCTCCTAACCGCCAACCGCTAACCGCTTCTACCTTCAACGGGTAGGGTCGGGACCGCGTCACGACAGTGCTG
>CAMCWL010000014.1 GCA_945882655.1 Opitutus sp. GAS368 | reverse complement strand
AACTACGCGATCTCGGTCTGCTACGGCGAGGAGGCGCAGCGGGAGACGTTCCTCCTCAGTAATATCGTGCCTCAGCTGCACGCCCTCAACGCCGGCCTGTGGAAGGACATGGAGCAGCGCATCATGAAGCGCTATGTCGCGCGCTACGGCACCGTCTGGGTCCAGGTCGGTCCGGTCATCTCCTCGCCAGCCGTGAAGCAGGTCGGCCGCGTCCCTGTACCTTCGTCGTTCTGGATGGTCATCTCGGAATATGACGAATCAGCCCAAGGGATTCGCGCCATCGCCTACCTCGTGCCGCACGAAGAGAAATGGCGCGACATCGAGTTGACCCGCTACGTCGTGAGTATCCGCCGACTCGAAGAACTTACCGGACTAGATTTCTTCCCGAAGCTACCCAAGGTGACGCAGGACCGGCTCGAATCAGCGCCCGCGCCGCGCGCTTGGTGACGGCAGTTCGCGTCGTAGATCCGAAGCATGGATCAGGCAGACGCAGTCAGCACCGTCCGCTGTGGGCAGCCACATGATGGGCAGCTTCGGCCACGCGAGGTGCATCGCGTTTTGCAGCCCACCGACCTCGATGACGAGGACACCGTGCGGTTTCAGCGCCTCGCGCGCTTGCGTGAGTAGCTTGCGGATGACGTCGAGGCCGTCTTTGCCCGAGACCAGCGAGCCCTTCGGCTCCTTTTTAAATTCGGCCGGCAGGCGACGGTAGATGCCTTCAGGTTCGTAAGGCGGATTGCTGAGAATCAGATCGAACTTCGGGCCCTTGCTCAGCGCCGTCATCGTGTCCGTCTCGTGGAGCGTCACGCGCTTCGCGAGTTTATGGGCGGCGACGTTGAGGGCGGCGACTTCGAGTGCTGGCGCCGAAAGGTCGGTCGCATGGATATGCGCCTTCGGGAAGCGTTTCGCGAGCAGGACGGCGAGGCAGCCTGAGCCGGTGCAGATATCGGCCACCTCGGTGATCTGGGCGATCGGCGGGAGCCACTGCGGGATGGCCTCAGGGATGAGCTCGACGAAGTAGGAGCGAGGGATGATGACGCGTTCGTCGATGTGGAAGCGGAGGCCGCCCAGCCAGGCTTCGCCGACGAGGTAGCCGGTAGGCACGCGGTCAAAGACGCGGCGCTCGACCAGTGCAAGGAAGGAGGCCTTCTCCTTGGCCGTGAGGGCGCGTTTGAAGCACGAAGGGAGCTTCTCCCAGGCCAGGCCTGTGGCATGGCCCATGAGCGTCAGGGATTCTTCCTCGGCGTTCACGAAGCCTTGGCCATGCGCGATGCCGCCCGACTTGAACAGACGATTGGCAAAGCGTAAACAGTCACCGCCCGTTTTGAGGCGGGCGGTGGCGGCGGGGGTCGGGCGCTGTGGGGCGCTCATCGTCGGCGGCAGGGCCGCTTAGGTGAGCGGGGCGGCGGACCAGAGTTCCTTCGGGGTGCGTTCGAAGAAGTCCTCGAGGTACTTCGTCGTTGCGCCGCCCTGGCGGAAAGCCGGGTCCTTCATGATCGCGCGGCAAACCGGGATCGTGGTGTGGATGCCGCGGATGATGTACTCGCCGAGGGCGCGGTGCATGCGGTCCAGGGCCTTCTGGCGGGTCGCACCGACCGAGATCAGCTTGGCCACCATGGAGTCGTAGAGGGGCGGGATGACGTAGCCCGAGTAGCAATGCGAGTCGACGCGGATACCGTGGCCGCCGGGCGTGTAGTACAGGCCGATGGTGCCGGGGCTCGGGGCGAAGTTACGGGCCGGGTCTTCAGCGTTGATGCGGCACTCAATGGCGTGGCCGGTCATCTTGATGTCCTTCTGGGAGAGCTCGAGCTTCTCGCCGCAGGCGATGAGGATCTGGCGGCGGACGAGGTCGATATCGGTGACTTCTTCGGTGACGCCGTGCTCCACCTGGATGCGCGTGTTCATCTCCATGAAGTAGTACTTACCGTTCTTATCGACGAGGAACTCGATCGTTCCGGCGTTCTGGTAGCCGATGGTCTCGGCGAGCCTGACGGAGACCTTACCCATCTCCTCGCGGAGCTTCGGGGTGAGGAAAGGGGAGGGAGATTCTTCGATCAACTTCTGGTGGCGGCGCTGCACGGAGCAGTCGCGTTCACCCAAGTGGATCACCTTGCCGTGTTCGTCGCCCAGGAGCTGGAACTCGATGTGGCGGGGCTGCTCGATGTACTTTTCGATGTAGACGCGAGCGTCACCGAAAGCCTTCTCGGCTTCGGCACGGGCGCTTTCAAATTCTTTCGCGAAAGCCGCGGCGTTATGGACGATACGCATGCCCTTACCGCCGCCGCCGGCGACGGCCTTGACGATGACGGGGAAGCCGATGCGCTGGGCTTCCTTGATGGCCTCACGCTGGTTGTCGACGGGTCCGTCGGTGCCAGGCACGCAGGGCACCTTGGCGGCGGCGGCCGTCTGGCGCGCCACGGCCTTGTCGCCCATCTTGCGGATGACTTCGGGGCTAGGGCCGATGAACTTGATGTTGGCGGCGGCGCACTTCTCGGCGAAGCCGGCGCGTTCGGAAAGGAAGCCGTAGCCAGGGTGGATGGCGTCGACGTTGGTAATCTCGGCGGCCGAGATGATGCGATCCTCGCGGAGGTACGAATCCTTGCTCGGACCAGGCCCGATGCAGACGGCTTCGTCGGCGAGCTGCACGTGCAGCGACTGCTCGTCGGCTTGGGAGTAGACCGCGACGGTCTTAATGCCTAGCTCACGGCAGGCGCGGATGACGCGAAGGGCGATTTCGCCACGATTGGCGATGAGGATTTTGTTCATGCTCGGGTGTTCGTGCTCAGCTGACCTTCACGCGGAAGAGAGGCTGGCCGAATTCGACCGAGGTGCCGTTGGCGACCAAGCACTCGACCACCGTACCGGAGATTTCCGCCTGAATCTCGTTCATCACCTTCATGGCCTCGATGATACAGACGACGGAGTCGGCCTTGATCGGGGAGCCTACGGTGACGAAGGGCGGGTTCTCAGGGGAAGGGGTGCAGTAGTAGGTGCCGACCATCGGGGAGGTCACCAATTTGATGCTGGGGTCCGCCGCGGCGGGGGCGGCAGGGGCGGGGGCAGCCTGAGGGGCAGGCGCCGCTGCCACGGGGGCGGGGGCGGCCGCTACAGGGGCGGCTTGGGCTGCGACGGGGGCACGACCGGGGAGGTCGCGCTTGATGCGCAGCTTGAAATCTTGGTCCTGGATTTCGAACTCGGAAAGGTCCGACTTCTTCATCAAATCCACGACTTGTTTAATCTTAATTAGGTCCAAGGTAATGTCCTCCGTGAGGGGGTGTCCCTCTCTGATACAGGGTGTCAGGGGGGTAAATCAACCCCTCATTCCTGAATTCCGTCAGGAATCTTACCTAACTTGCTGTCCTTCTGTGAGTTAATGATATCTTTCAGGGTCGGAATCGCACTCGTTTCTGGCTTAGAAATAGGCCCTTTTAGCTTAATTTTCGTTAAGCTAATGAGGGCACGATTGAGGTTGAGAAGATCCAGCGGGTTGAGCCCGCCTTTACGGGGCAGGGAGAAGTCCCCTTCGAAGTTTAGGGTGGAGGCCTGGAGGTCGATTTCGCCGGCTAAGTCCAGGCGGGCTTGGGGGCCGGTGATGGCCAGGTCAGGGAAGTACGCCTGCCCGCCCACACAGCCGAAAGTACCCTTCGCCTGGCTGAGTTCGTAGGTTGTCGCGCCCACGCCGAGAGCTTCCAGGACCTTGGAGATATCTCCTAATAGCCGCACCTTCTTGAGGCCCGGGTCCGTGAGTGAGTAGTGGCCAAGCCCCTTGAGCAGCCGGGGCTTTTCAAGGTCGAGATGCCCAGCGAAATCGAGGTCCAGCTTGCCGGCCGAGGCCACCTTGGCGGCGGGAGTCGGCGGGGCGTCCTTCGGCGGCGGGGTACTCAGGTCGTTCAGCAGCTGACCGATCTGCGCGGGGTCGCAGCCTTTGAGGTCGAGCGTGAGCTTAGTCTGCCGCAACGGGTCGCCGTCCAGCGTGAGCCGAGCTTCGCCCTCGGCGAGTCCGAGCTTTGCGCGCACGCGCATACCGCCGTCGATATTCTCGGTGCTCGCTTGCAGCGAACTTCCGGCAACGCCCCAGGCCGAGAAAGCGCCGGCACACTCGATGGAGGTCTTCACATCCGGACCTTTCGCGCCGGGCGTGAGTAGTAAGGTAAAGCGACGGTCGACGGGCAGGGAGAGGCCGCGCAGGGCTTCGCCGAAATCTTTACCCGCGCAACGCGCAGCGATCCAAGGCTGCAGGTTGCCTTCGACGCGTACGAACGGTCCAGCGAGCGCGAGCGGCTTAGACCAATCCCATGTCGCAGATCCGTCGACGCTGCCGTCCGCTTCAGTATCGCCGCCACTCAGCCGATGCAGGCCGATGGTGGTCTGCTTCGGGTCGGCGTCGACGGAGACCTCGACGTAGCGGAAAGGCGCTCCCATGAAATCGAAACGTTTCAAGACGGCACGTCCTTTGGTCACGCTACTCATCGACCCCCAATGGCTTTCGACGTCGATGAACGCGTAGGGTCGCTCACGGAGTAAGAACGTCTTCCAGAGCGAGACCCACCATTCGCCGAGTACGCGATCGAGACACGCGGGGTCCAGCTCGCCGTTCAGGTGGAGCATGAATGCGCCGCCGGCCTTGAGCTCGCAGTCGGCTGATCCGGTAATCGAAGCCAGCCGCAGGTCACGCAGGCGGAGCGGGGCGCCAGCGCGGGCAGGGTCGAAGTCAAAGTGCGTGCGTAAAGGCAGGGCTTTATCTGGCGAGATTGCCTCCGCCGAAAGGCCGAGGCCGCGGAAACCAGAGAGCGCGATCTCGCCGGAGGCCCGGCTAAATTCGCCTTTCGCCGAGACTTCCGCCGCGACCTCGCGCAAGAGGACATCGCCCCGCAGGTCGACGCCGGCAGTGAGCAGGAGTCGGCCGATTTCCGGTTGGGAGCTGATCTCTTCGCCGGAGAGACGGGCGTGACTAACCATGGCCGTCACGGCGCCAGTCGAGGCGAGGATCGCTGATCCGTTGGCCGTCGAGCCGTTGGAAAGGATGTCGAAGGCGATGCGGTGGCCATCGCCCGAGATGGGGCGGGCGTCTAGCTTCACCCGCCGAAGTTCGAGTCCGGCACCCTTGGCTTGGGCGAGCGTCAGTTCGGCGACCGTATCTTCGCGGCGGCCTTTGCCCCGTGCACGCAGGTCAACTCGCTCCGCTGATAGGGTCCGCCAGGCAATCTCCTGCGCGCCGCCGTCGAGACGCCAGTCGGCAATTCGGCCGTCGGACGCTACCTTCACGGTGCCGCGGAGATTAAGCCCACGAATCTGGATGAGCCCCAGTCCGCCGTCGGCCCAGTCGTTGCCTAGCACGGCTGAGACGGCGAGCTCGGCGCTTCCGTCGCTGCGACCTTGGCAGTGCAGCGACATGGAGGCTCCACCAGAACGCTCGGCCACGTCGATCGCTGTCTCGATGGTGGCGAAGATGTCGGCTAGCCGGCGGGAAAGGGGGAGCTGCCCCTTGGGGTCTTTCTCTCCCCGGAGGAGGCCGGTTGGAATTTCGCCCGAAAGATGGCAGGTGATCTTTCCGCCACGCCCCTGGATGGATCGGAGATTTAGCCAGCGGCCTTCCTTGGTGACGTCGAGGGTGAGGGTATCAATCAGCGGTCGGCGCGCTCCACCGCGGGCGACGGAGGCAGGGCACCAGAGACGGGCGCCGGATAGGCGCACCTGCGTTGGCTCGATCTGGCCGGCGATAAGGAGAGCTGGGCTGAGCGCGACTTCCACCCGCGCTGCAGTGAAGACGTCGCCCGTCATGCCGTCGACGCTGAGCGATAGGTCGTCCGCCGCCAACGTCAGGTCGGGCAGCATCCAGAAGTTACGTGCCTGTAGGCGTAGGCCTTGTTCGGCGAGCTGGGCCGAGATTCGTTCCGTGAGGAAGTCCGGCAGCTTCGTCGGATGGTCGAGGTTGGCGATCCAGCAGAGCGTCAGCTGGACCGGAAGCAGCAGTAGCAGGCAGGTGTTCGTCAGTCCGCGCAGGAACCTGCGGAAAGGGGAACTCGCCGGCTTTGGTTTCATTTGCCGGGTTCGGCCAGGAGCGGAATCAGAATCTCGGCGAGGCCGGCTTCGAGGACGAAGTCGTCGTCATCCGCTTCGTCTCGCATGAGCAGCGAGCGCTTACTGAAAGGTGCCGAGCAGAGGTAGGTCCGAAATGTTTCGCTGGCAGCGCCGCCGCCGGTGGCCGCCTGGTCCGTCACGCGGATTTCAAATTTCCAGCCACCCGAACCGACGTCGCGTCCGGGGAATTCTGAGGCGCGCACGTCAGCGAGGCCGACCGCAAGTCGACGCGAGTTGGCGGGGTCGAGTCGGCCGGAGCCAGCCCAGTTGCCGTCGGGTCCGAGGCGTGCTTCGCCGAGGACCTTGCCATCGCCGCGGGCGGTGAGGCGAAGGCCGCTCACTCGGGCTCCCTGGGGAAGCTCTGCCACGGCGCGCTTGCGCCAGGCCTGCGGCTCGACGTTCTGGTGGCCGCCGTTGAGGAGGGAGACGTCGCAGATTGCTACGAGCGGCGAACCCTTGGCATGCACGACGCGCGTGCCCGCTCCTTTATCCGGATCATCGGTGAAGGTCAGCAGCATGCGGTCCGTACCGAACTCAAGTTCTAAGGTTTGGATGGATGCCGTGCCCGGATTCGTGAGCGCCATCACCGCTGGCACGCTCGCGCTGCCGTTGGCGGATTTGCGTCGGGTCGCGCGGAGTTGCGAGACCGCGTCAAGGAACCGACCGACAATCTTGGCGTCGGCCTCGCGTCGTTTGGTCGCGGTGGAGCCAGGCGCAACCGGGATTTCCCAGCGGGCCTCGGCTGCGGCGCCCTCTAAGCGATGCAACGTGATGGTGCGTCCGCCCGTGGCGATGGTGAAGCCGGTGACGAGTGCCGGATCAAAGTCGGCGGGCCGGGAGGCCGCGAGTATCTCGCGGGCGGCGAACCAGTCGTTGAGCAGACGGGCTTCGACGAGGAAGACCGAATTATTATCCTCGAGCCGCGCGCAGAGCATCGTGGGCTGGCCCGGTGCCGCGTTGCCGACGAGCAGCACCTGGCGGCGGGAATTTCCTTCGAGCGAAAGGCGGAGAGTGGGAGTGGTCAGTCCGGTGACGTCGTCGGTGAGGGCGACGAATTTGCTCGCGCGTAGATTCGTGAGGTCGGCGACGGCCCGCGCCGTCGCATCCGCGTCGGCGAGCGCGTCATAAGGGGTCTCAAAGCGCCATTCGGGAAGCTGGACGCGACGTCCGATGCGCGGGCGAGCCTCGGAGGTGAGCGCGGTCACGACTTCGCCGTCCTTAGTGCGATGGCGGACGGAGACCGCACGGGCTTCGAAGTCCGCCACTTCGAAGATCTTATCGACGCGGTAGCTCTCGGGCTTGGCGGCCAAGGCCGCGGACATCGCCTCAGGCAGGGGGATGATCCGCTTGCCGTCGTCGGTAAGCAGGAAGTGATGGCGGGTTGAGGGTTGTACGCCGATCTTGGCTTCGACGGTGGTGCCAGTTTCGGCGGTGACCTTGAGGGTCCAGCGGGGGGCTTCAAGGCCGTAGTCCTTGAGGCTTGAGCCATTGGCTTTAGCTTCGGCTGCGTCGAACCCAGCTTCGGCGCTGACGAAGCGGAGTTCGTCGAGCAGACGCTGCACGGTCCAGATATTGGCCGGCCAGTCGAAGGGCTCGGTTACGCGCCAGCCGGCATTGCGCTTTTCAAGCACGATGCGCTCAGGGCCTTCGCTCAGGATGAGCTTTGTCGGTGTCGACGGGAAGAGCTGCGTTTGGCCGATGGCCGTCGGTTTGTGGCCCGACGTGGCTTTCCAGACGAGCCCGAAGGCAATCAGGTTAGCGACCAGCAAGATGACGGTGGTGCGGGAAATCCGCATGAGCACGTCAACTTCTGCGTCGCCACAAGGAAACCGCAAGCCCGACTGCGAGGATGGCCAGCGGAATCAGCGAGAAGTGGAGGGCTAGGGCCCAGAAGTCGGACGCCGTGGCGTTGAGCTGATATTCGCCCTCCGCCCGGGCTGGGAGGGCGATCACCCGGTCGCGGTCGGTGAGCCATGCGGCGCACTGCGTGACGAAGGCGCGGTTGCCTCCGCGGTTCAGGCGTTGGTTGGCGGCGATCTGGGAGGTACCGATGACGACTAGACGCCCACCCGCGCCGCCGACACCCTTGCGAATACCCGTCGCGCGCTCGGCGGCGGCGGCGAGGCAGACGGGGCCAGGTTGGTCATGGTCAGGGTCGAATCTCACCGGTCGGCGGACGAGGTCGGTCTCGCCCCAGGCGGCATCGGAAGAGAAGACGAGTTGCCAGACCCCGAGCGTGCTGTCCGGGGCGCTCCCTTCGTCGAAGCGCGCTGGGCGGATACGCGAGGCGATGAGCGGGAGGTTCTGCTCTTTCAAGACCTTGGTGAGCGGGTGCTCCTTGTCCTCGAGGCGAATCAGGGCGATGTCGCCGTCCGTGGTGCGGCGTGCTGGGTCAGGCTCCTGGAGTTCGCTGTCAGGTGAGAAGATCGCCCAGTCTGCCAACGTCGGCTCAAGGCCATGCTCGCGCCCCGGGTCAAGCATCGCGAGAACGCGGCCATTACGTTCGTAAAGGTAGTTCTTCAGTCGCGCGTTCTCGGAGGCGGAGAAAGGCGTAGCAGGTCCAGCAATCAGCACCATCGCCGCATCGCGCGGTACTTCGGCGACCGTAGCGAGGTTCAGCTGACGGACCTCGAAGTTGCGGTTGCGTAGCTGACGAGAGAGGAGCGACATGCCGCGTTCGGGCAAAGCGTCTTCGACGCCGAGCTCCCCGTGGCCCGTGGTGACGTAGCAAATGGCGGCTTTATCCTCGGTCACCTCGATGAGTGCGGAGGTCACAGCTTCTTCGCCCCGGAAGCCGCCTTCCTTGGTCACGAGTTCGCGGTAGCTGACGTATTTAGCGCGGGAGCCACAGCTCAGGATGAGTGCGATGGAAGGGTCGGGGGCGCCATGGCGTGCAGCAAGTTCGGAGAGAAGCGGTGCGTTACGCCCAGCGCCCGCCACTTCGATAGCGAACCAAGCGGGACCGCTGCGGCCAGATTCCACGACGTAGGAGTCGAGCAGTTTCAACACCCGCGAGCGAACGACTTGCGCAGGTTCCGACGAGTCGTTGGTGATTAATACCGCCTTCACCCAACCTTGATTGCGACCGACGCCAACCGGACTCCGACGACCCGCGGCCCGGACGGTCTCAGCGGATTCAGGCGCGAGTGAGTGACGACGGTCCGAGGTGATGTCGTGGCGGAGACGGAACTCCGGCAGCGAAGCCAGGAAGTTGACGACGACCGCCAAGGCGATCGCCAGCAGGGCCTGCGTCAGGCGATTGAGCCGACGGATGGGCCGGACGGAACCGAAGTCATCGCGCAGGGCAGCCATCTTACTCCTGCCCCTCCACGGAGAGCACCGCCAAGCCTAGGCAGAGTAGGGTGCCGGTCCCGTACAGCACGATGGGTCGAGAATCTAAAATGCCTGCGGCAAAATCCTGCAGGTGACCGAAGGTGCGCAGGTGGGCAGCGGGCTCGCGCAGCCAGCCCAGCCACTCCCAGCTTTCAATCGGCAGTGACTCCATTGCGCCGCCCGCAGCGGTCATGGCCAGCAGGCAGATGAACGCGAGGAGGGCCGCGAGCGCCGAAGAGCGCGTGACACAGCTACAGAGGATGCCGATGGCCACGTGCAGTAAGCCACTGACGGCGATGAAGCAGAGTCCGCCCCAGAGGATCGAAGGGTCGCCGAGGCGAGTATCGCCCGGCGTGCCGAGGCGTTGGACCGTGAGGAGGGGGAAGACGGTGAACAGGAGCCAGAAGACAACCCACACAATCCAAGTTGAAAGGAACTTCGCCCAGACGACCGCGGTGGCGCTGGCTGGGGTCGTGAGCAGTGCGGCCAAGGTGCCCGAGCGGCGCTCTTCGGCGAAGGTGCGCATGGTGAGCAGCGGCAACACGCACAGCAGCGGTAGCCAGAAGAACCAGAGCGTGGACTCGACGGGCGTGCGGTCGCTCGGTGCCCGGCTGGCTTCGATCAGCGCAAAGAAATGGATGCCGCCCATGAGCGCTAAGAATAGTCCGCCCGCGGCCCAGGTATTCCACGAGAGCGCGGCGGAGCGCAGTTCGTGCGCGAGCAGGGTGCGGAAGTGGCGCATCAGGAACGGCGTGACTCTCCCGGGGTGCGCCGCGTGGCGGCAAGGAAGATATCCTCGAGGCCGAAGCGGTCTTCGGCGATTTCACGGAGACTGATGCCGGCCGCGATGAGCGCACCAGCGAGGGTCTCGCGGGCGGGCGAACCCGTGGGCAGACTAATTCGGAATGTGCTCCAGCCGTCGGCCGAGGGCAGGGCGACCACGGCCGCCGCTGGTTCAATGGCGCGGCAGGCGACGAGCAGTGCGGCTTCGTCGGACCGGGTCACGAGGGTGAAACTGACTTCCGGGAGGAGTTCGCGGCGGAGGTCTTCGGTGCGACCTTGGGCGACGAGACGTCCGCGGTTGATGATGACGACCTTGTCGCACACCTGCTCGACCTCATGAAGGATGTGGCTCGAGATGAGTACGGCCATCTTGCCGCGCAGCGAGCGGATGAGGTCGCGGATGCCGAGAATCTGATGGGGGTCCAGGCCGATGGTTGGTTCATCGAGGATGACGACCCGCGGTTCGGCCAGCAGTGCGTCGGCGATACCCACGCGCTGACGGAAGCCCTTTGAGAGTTGACCGATGAGCCGACCAGAGGCCCGGCGGGTGAGGTCACAGTCATCCATGACCTTGCGGACGCGTTCGTCGACCCGCGCGGGTTCGACGTCCTTGAGCCGTGCCCGAAGGGTGAGGTATTCTTCGACGCGTAGATCTTCCGGCAGCGGGTTGTTCTCTGGCATGTAGGCCAGGTGGCGCTTGGCGCCAGCCGGGTCGAGGGCTACGGAGACGCCCCAGATCGTAGCCCGGCCAGAAGTCCCGGACATCGTGCCCGAAAGGATTCGCATCGTGGTGGACTTACCCGCGCCGTTGGGACCTAGAAAGCCGACAATCTCACCGGGCGCCACGGAGAAGCTCAGATCCTCCACCGCGGTCAGGGAGCCATAGCGCTTAGTCAACTTTTCCGCCACGACGGCGGCTTCCGGGAGGGGCGCTGCTTCGTTCATGTGTCGGGCTCCGGGAAGATGGGTTACGACTCGTCGGCACCATGCGAACGGGTCAATGGAAGACACTCCGAATGCCCTTTATTGGCAAGGAGAATAGAGGTCCCGCACGTTTGAGTGGTGCACAAAAAAGCCCCGGTATCACCGGGGCTTTTCTTTTCCTTGCGACGCCAGCTTACTTAGCGGCCGGAGCGGGGGGAGTGAGTAGCGACGGCTCGGACTGCAGGAGTGCTTTCTTGTCGGCGTCCCAGACGTTTCCTGCGCGCAGTTTCTTGTCCATCGCGTTGAGCCACTTGGCGGCTTCGGCGGTGTCGCCCTTGGCGACGGCAATGTTGGCGAGGGTCAGCATCGCGAAGCCACTGAGAGTCTCGGGGGCATTCACATCCTCGGCGACGGCAGCGATCGCCTTGACCGCGCCAGCTTCTCCGGCTTCGAGGCGACAGAGGGCGGCGTACAGGCGGGTACGGGTGCCGAGGGCGGCGAGGGCCGGCGCTTTGCCGGCGAGGCCGGTCAGGCGGGAGGCTTCGTCGTAAGCCTTTGCAGCGTCGACGAACTTGCCGGCTTTCTTAAGATCATCGGCCACATCGGCCATGGCGACGGCGGCGAGGGCTTCGCCCGGATGGCGCGAAGCGAAGGAGCGGCGTGCGGCTTCGTCTTGGCAGGCGGTGAATTCTTCGCCGAGCGCTTCGCGGCGGCTTTCGTTCCAGAAGAAGTAGGCCAGGAAGGCGAGGATACCCACGACGACTCCGACGGTGGCCTTGACGATGGTGTCCTGGTTGCGCTCCCAGAAGAGCCAGAGGCGATCCTCGGTGTCCGCATTCACGAAATCCTCATCGACGACGACGAGATTACGGTCGTCGCCGGCCGGGGGCTGCTTGTTGGAACGGTCTTCAGGCATGGGGGGTCAACCCTTGGCAAAGGACCGATTGTGTCAACCCCCGCTACGGGCTTGTCCCCGCCCCCGGGTGGGTAAGTATGGGCTGACTCATGAGCGCATCCGCCGCCGTCCTTTCACTTCTTCAAGCCGCCCAGGCTAAGGGGCAGATTTCCGCCTCCAGTCTCGCCAATACCGGGGACTGGCTTCGCTCGGGGGCCCTGCCGACCGCAGCCATCGATTCCCTCAAGGACCTCTGCGACCGCGGAGCCTGGGCGGAGATCGAGGACCGTTTCTATAAGGGTATCGCGTTTGGAACGGGTGGCATGCGCGGCCGTACCGTCGGCCGGGTCTCGGCCGCCAATGAGCTCGATCCTCAGGGGATGCCAGTTCGTGCCGCCATCGGCTCCGCCTGCCTCAACGACATCAACGTCCTCCGCGCGGTCATCGGACTCTGGAAGCATGTCTCCGCCACTCAGCCAGGCGCCCGCCTCGTCGTCGCGCATGACGTCCGCCATTTCTCCCGCCACTTCGCCGAACTCATCGCCGGTGCCTGGAGTGAACTCGGCGGCGAAGCCTATCTTTTCGTCGGTGCCCGTTCGACTCCGCAGCTGAGCTTCACCGTTCGCCATCTCGGCGCCCACGCCGGCGTGGTGATCACCGCGAGTCACAATCCCTCGCACGACAACGGTTTTAAGTGCTGCCTCGGCGACGGCGGACAGGTGCTCCCTCCGCATGACGCCGCGATTGTCGCCGAAGTGGGCAAGCTCGGCCCCGCCGATGTTGCTCCATACCTCGAGACGGATCTGACCCGCGTGCTCACGGTACCAGCCTCCGCTGAAGACGCTTATCTCGCGCGCCTGGCCGGCGTCGTCCTCGACCCCGAGATCATTTCGCGCCACACACCGAAGGTCGTCTTCACGAACGTGCATGGCACCGGCGACGTCATGGTGGTGCCCGCCCTCCGTCGGATCGGCATCGACCCGCACGTCGTCGAAGAACAGCGCGAGCACGACGGTCGCTTCCCGACCGTCGCCTCCCCGAATCCGGAGAACGCCAGTACCTTCGCGTTGGCACTGAAGCTGGCCGACGAGATCGGCGCCGACCTCGTCCTTGCGACCGACCCTGATTCCGACCGCGTCGGCGTGGCCTGCCCGCTACCCGCCGGCGGCCATCGCCTCCTCAATGGCAACGAAGTCGCCGCGCTACTGACCGAGTTCCGGATCTCCTCCCTGAAGGATGCCGGGATTCTGCCCGACGCCGGTTCGCCCAATGCCGCCGTGGTGAAATCTCTCGTCACGACCCCGCTGGTCGCTGCGATCTGCGCCCGCCATGGCATCCGCTGTGTCGAGACACTCGTCGGCTTCAAGTGGATCGCCCGCAAACTCGAGAACTGGAGCCGCCGCTTGGTCGAAGGCGCCGGCCCCGATGCCGCCGCGCTCCCGCTCCGTCGACGCGCCCCGCTCGCCTTGCGCCACTCCACACTCTTCCTGCTCGGTGCCGAGGAAAGCTATGGCTATCTCGCGGATGATGCTGTCCGTGATAAGGATGCCAATGCGACGGTGGTCATGCTCTGCGAGTTCGCCGCGCTGCTCCGCTCCCGGGGTCGCACGCTGCTCGACGCCCTCGACGTGCTCCATCTCAGCTACGGAGCCCACCATGAAGATCTCCTGAATCTTTCGTTCGAAGGGGCTGAGGGTGCCGCTTGCATTCGCCGCATCGTCGCCTCCTGGCGCGCCACCCCGCCGTCCGTCATTGATGGCTCCAAGGTCGTCCGGGTCACGGATTACGAACGCGACAAGGTCCTCGACGCCGAAGGCGAACGCATGCCGCCCGAGGAGTTCATCCTCGCCGAGCTGGCCGATGGCCGCCGCATCGCAGTCCGCGCTTCCGGCACCGAACCGAAGGCGAAGTTCTATTCGTTCACGAAGGCCGAGGTGGCGGATGCGGACGACCTGACCGCCGCTCGTGACCGTGCCCGCAAGTCCGCCCTCGCGCTCCGCGCCTGGCTCGAGACCGACGCCAAGCGCCGCGCCAAATAAGCTTATTATGAAGACCCTATCCTTGCTCTCTCTTCTCCTGCTCGCTGGTTGTGCCAGTCCGCTGGGCGACCGTTCATTCGTCACCGAAAAGACACCCGCCGCCGCGGCTGTCTCCGGTCAGGCAGCGGGCCAGGGGTCGCTCGAAGATCGCGTCCGCGCGGCCAACGAGAAGAACGACGATCGTCTGCTCAAGGGCGATTGGCGCGCGGCCAAGCCAGCGGTGGGCGCTCAGAAATAAGGCCTACTTGGCCTTGGGCTTGAGCGGAAGCTTGAGGCCCATCTGCGCGTCGAGGTAAGCCGCAAGCTGGTCGACTAAGGCGGCCGCGAACTTACGCCGGCTGGCGTCGGTATCACGCACGCCCTTGGAGTGGCTCTCGATCTGCAGCCCCGCAAAGCCAGTGCCGGGCGCGGTGTGGGTGCGGACGTTGTAACCACCATTGAAGTAGGGTTCGCCGGGGATGGGCTTGCCGAGGCTCGGCGTGGAGGGGAAACCAGCCTTCTCCATCAGGGTGCCGAAACTCTGCGGGCCATACAGGAGCGCGGGATAGGCGGAGGGATTTTTTAGCGCGAAGAACTGCAGCGTCCCCTTCTTAATGAACTCGGGCCGACATAGCTCGGTGTCCGCCAGGCCGAACTCTTCGCGGTTATGTCCATAGCCTAGCTCGAGGCGCGCATCGGCGTGGCCGTGGCCGTGTAGATCGATGTAGAAACCCTTACCGTGCTTCGCGACGACGGCTTTTTGCGCGGTCTGGATGAAGCCCTGGAAATCTTTCCAGCTCTGTTCGGTCAGCGGATGCCCCCCGGCGCCTTCGACGATCTCGCGGTTACAGTCGATCTTGCGACGCGTGACGCGGCAGATGATCACATGCGGGTGCTGACCGGTACGCGCGACGAATTCGTCATCGATGGCGCGGGCGAGCTCCTGGGTATTGGTGTCGAACGCGAAGGTGCCTTTCGTCCGGTCCGGAAGCTCTGCGGGCTTATCGCGACCGCCATGCGCGGCCGACAGCACGAAGGGCAACGTGCCGGCGATATACTCGATATATTGATTGCGACCGAAATAGGTCTGGCCAGGTTCAGACGTCTCGGCGGCGCGCAGGACGACAGAGGCCGCCAGCAGGCAGACACAGAGGAGGCGGGGCATGCCGTATCCAAAGCCAACCCGCGCGGAGGGTCAAGCGACGGAGCTCAGCGGGCGGCGCCGCCGGCCAGCAGGGCGCGGACCGCGGCTTCTTCCGGCACGGAATCCGACGTACAGGCAGCGCCAATTCCATCCTGTAGGACGAAGCGCAGCTTGCCGCCGCGGACCTTCTTGTCGCGACGCATCGCGGCGAGCATCGGCTCGAGTGGCAGTGGCGCTCGCAGCGCCGTGGGCAAGGCGTGTAGTTTGAGCGTTGCCTCGACCTGTTCGGCCTGGGCGGCGGTGCAATGCTTCAGCTCGGCCGAAAGGCGGGCGGCCATCACGAGACCAATCGCGACGGCTTCGCCATGCAGATACGTTCCGTAGCCCGCAGTGGCCTCGATGGCGTGACCGAAGGTGTGTCCAAGGTTGAGGAGCGCGCGTCCACCTTGGGCGCTCGTCTCGCGCTCGTCGCCGGCGACGACGCCAGCCTTGATCTCGACGCAGCGGCGGATCACGCGCGGGAGGAGCGGATGATTCCAGGCGAGCGGCGAGTTCTGCTCAAGGAGACCGAAGAGGTCAGCGTCCGCAATAATACCGTGCTTGATGACTTCGGCCATGCCCGCGGCGAACTCGCGCGGCGGCAGGGTCGCCAGCAGGTCGGTATCGGCGAAGACAGCCGTGGGTTGATGGAAATTGCCGACCAGGTTCTTGCCTGCGGCGAGGTTGATGCCGGTCTTACCGCCGACGGAACTATCGACCATCGCAAGTAACGTCGTCGGGATCTGGTAGAAATCGACGCCCCGCTGGTAGGAGGCGGCTGCGAAACCGGCGAGGTCGCCAACGACCCCACCGCCGAGCGCGAAGACCGCGCCATCGCGGGCTACGCCATTGGCGGCGAGGAAATCCCAGACGCGCGCGAGTTCGGCGGTCGTCTTCGCGGTCTCGCCGTCCGTCGCCGTCGCGAGCACGGGCATGAGGCGAGCGAGTTGCGCGGCGAAGCCAGATTGGGCTGCGGCGACGCCAGGCGAGGTGATCGCCACACACTTTTGACCGGAGGCCACACGACGTTCAGCCTCGGCCAAGGCTTCCTTGCACATCCCGGCCCCGATTCGGACGGGGTAGGAGCGTTGGCCTAGTTCGACGGTAACGGTCTCTGCCGACATAGGTTCACGCTGAGGCGAGGCGCCCTCTCTGGCAAGACAACCTCACTCGGCCAGGCCGACGATAGAGCGGGCATAGGCCCGCGCATCGAACGGCTGGAGATCGGCCGGCTGTTCGCCGACACCGATGAAGCGGACGGGGACGCCCAACTCACGGACCACGGCAACGAGAGCGCCGCCGCGGGCGGTGCCGTCGAGCTTGGTGACAATCAGGCCCGTGAGACCGACGGCTTCATGGAAGATCCGAGCCTGCTCGATCGAGTTGGCCCCCAGCGAACCGTCGATGACGAGCCACTTCTCGTGCGGTGCGCCAGGATGGGCCTTGGCCGTCACGCGGACGACCTTGCGCAGTTCTTCCAGAAGGTGCGCCTTGGTGTGGAGTCGCCCAGCGGTATCGAGGATGACGACGTCCACGCCGCGCGCGACACCGGCCTTGGCCGCGTCGAAAGCCACGGCGGCGGGATCGGCACCGGCGGCTCCGCCGACGACTTCGACACCGAGCCGATCAGCCCACGCGGAAAGTTGCTCGCCGGCGGCGGCGCGGAAGGTGTCGCACGCACCGAGCAGGCAGGTCTTGCCTTCTTCACGCCAGCGCCAAGCGAGTTTGGCGGCGGTGGTCGTCTTGCCGGCGCCGTTGACGCCGAGAAGCATGATCACGTGGGGCTTGGCGAAGGTGGGGGCGGCGACGGTCTCACCGCCGAGCGCACGGACGATGCTTTCGGCCGCAGCTTCGGCCGGGGAAGTCTTGCGCAGGGCAGCTTCTGACTTCCAAGCGGATCGGGCGGCTTCGACGACTTCGTCGGCGGTTGCCGGACCGAAGTCGGCGGCGATGAGTCGTTCACGCAGTTGCTCGGCCGACTCGGCGTCCATCGGACGGGCCAGCAAGTTGGCCACGGCCTCGGCCGTGCGGCTCAGGCCGGACTTCAGTCGTTCGAAGAAGCCCGCCATGGTTCAACCCGCTTCGGCTTTTCGTGGGTCGCGGCCCAGTTCTTCCTTATAGCTATCGAGGATACCGTTCACGAAGCGCTTGGATTCCTCGGTCGAGAACTCCTTCGCGATGTCGACGGCCTCATTGATGCTGACGACCGGCGGGATGTCCGTGCGGCGCATCAGCTCGAAGATGGCGATGCGCAGGATGGCGAGGTCGACGCGTGCGATGCGACCGAAGGCCCAGTTCTTGGCGTACTTGCCGATGATCTCGTCGATGAGCGCGAGGTCGCGGATCACGCCCTGGATCAGCTCTTCGGCGAAGGCGTAATATTCCCGAGGCTGCGGGCGTTCGGAGAAGAAGTCGAAGAGGCCCGTTACCATGTCGGCGTGGCGCTGGACTTCCCAAGAGCACAGGAACTGCATGGCGGCCACGCGGCTGTCATGACGGCGGTTACGCTTGGCGGGTGGCGCAGCGGGATCCGGCACGACTGGTTCGTCGGGAGCAACGATCGCGATCTCGATGCCCGCCGGGATGTTGTGGCGGCGGAACGCGTCGACGGTCTTGGTGCTCGAGCCGATGATCTCGATGAGGCGACGATGGCTACGGATTTCCTCGCGGAGTGCGGTGCGCGGCTCTTCGACCTGTGAAGGCAGCGGGAATGGGCCCGAGATACGGGCGCCGGTGCCGGCGATGCTGGCGATGATGTCGGCCGCAGTCTGGTCCGCCATGCGGTAGTCGACGCCCTTGATCCGGATACGGATCTTGGCGCGCGCGGAGGCGGAAATGGGAGAGTCGTTATCCATCGGTCAGTTCTGGGCGAAAGGTTCCTGGCCACCGCGCTTGCGTTCCTCTTCCTCGACCTGGTCGAGGCGTTCGCCGAGCGTGATGCGGTGGCGGGCCATGGTGAGGGCGGCGTGCGCGAATTCGGTACCGCGATCGAGCGAGCCCTGGCAACGGGCGACGGCCTGTTCACGGTTGTTGGTGACGACGATGCCGTTGATTACCGGGACTTCGGAGCGGATGGCCGCATCCTGCAAGGCGTGGGCGGTCGAGCTCGCGATGATCTCGTGGTGCGGGGTGTCGCCGGCAATGACGACGCCGAGGGCGATGATGCAGTCGTAGTCGCCCGTCATAGCCGACATATAGGCGGCGAAGGGAATCTCGCCCGAGCCGGGGACGGCGAGCTCGATGATCGACCCGGCGGGGACGCCCGCGGCACGGAGGCCTTTGATGGCGTTCTTCTTCAGGGCCTGGACAAGTTCCGCGTTATAGCCTGCCGACACGATGGCGAAGCGAAGTTCGGCGCCGTCGACGGCGTCAGGGGTGGGCTTGTCTAGGCTCATGGCAGAAGAACAGATGGCCGATGGAGTCGGTTCCGAACCCCTCTGCAAGCGGAAACGACCAAAAACCGTTTAGAACGGAACCTGCTCGACGATCTCAAGTGCGTAACCGCCGAGTCCCACGACCTTGCGCGGGTTATTCGTGATGAGCCGGATGCGCCGGAGTCCGAGATGAGAAAGGATTTGGGCACCAATGCCGTAGTCACGCGCATCCATCGCACCGAGGCGGATGCCGGACTGGTCGGCCTGCACGCCGCCGAAAGGTTGGGTGACGTGGACGATCACGCCGCGGCCGGCCTTGGCGACGGCTTCGAAGCTGGCGGCGAGGGAGGTGCCGGCACCAAAAGCGCTGCCGCGGAAAAGGTCGCCGAGCATGTTCTCGCGCTGCACGCGCACGAGCGTCGGCGATTCGTCCGGCTGGCCGAGGGTGAAGACGAGGTGCTGGCGTCCATCGGGGAGCGAGCGGTAGACGCTTAGCTTGAATTCGCCCCACGCCGACTGGAACGGGCTTTCGGCGACGAGCTCGACGAGGCGTTCGCGGCGGTGGCGGAACTCGATGAGCTGCGCGATGGAGATCATGTGCAAGCCGAACTTCTTCTTGAGTTCGACGAGCTCAGGCAGGCGTGCCATCGAGCCGTCCTCGTTCAAGATCTCACAGATGACCCCGCTCGGGTGGAGGCCGGCGAGGGAGGCGAGGTCGACCGCGGCTTCGGTGTGGCCCGCGCGCTGGAGCACACCGCCGGGTCGGGCGAGGAGCGGGAAAATATGTCCGGGCTGTACCAGGGCCTCGGGCTTGGCCTGCGGGTCGGCGAGGATTGCGATGGTCTTCGCGCGGTCGTAGGCGGAGATGCCAGTGGAGATGCCTTCGGCGGCGTCGACGGCCACCGCGAAGGCGGTGCGCTGCGATTCACGATTCTCTGGCACCATCTGGGAGATGCCCAGGCGGCGGAGCTGATGCTCGACGGTCGGGACGCAGATGAGACCGCGCGCGTGGCGGATCATCATATTGACCGTCTCGGGTGTCGCCTTCGAAGCCGCCATCACGAGGTCGCCCTCGTTCTCACGGTTCTCGTCGTCGGTCACGATTACGAGTTTCCCGGCGGCGATATCCGCAAGGGCTTCCTCGATGGTGTCGAAGGGCTCGTTCATGAAAGAGGGAAGTTCGAACTTGGTCGTAACCTCCCTCGGTGCAAGCGGGGAGATGCCTCCCCGACTTTAAATCAGCCTACTGGGCGGCTATTTCGCGGCGGCGCCCTTACCTTTACCCTTTGCGGCGCCCTTGCCCTTGCCGGCACCAGGTGCGGGGGGTTTCGGCGCGGCCTTCATGGCTTCCGCGATCTTGACGCTGGTTTCTTTCCAAGAGGGCTTAGGTTCGGCCTTGGCGCTCCAGATCACGAAGTTGCGGAAGGTGGCGGACTGGCCGGCGCAGGTGAAGCCGGGGTTGGCCTTCTCGGCCTTGAAGAGGTCGTCGCTACCGAAGCCGCTGATCTTACCGTCAATCGTCGCGACCATCGTGTCGCCAACCATCTCGAGGACAACGCTGTGCCAGGTGCCGGCTTCGAAGGCCTGAGCCTGATTCAGGAAGATGATGCTCTTCTCGGGGCCGTCATGATCATGATCATCCTTCTGCACGCGGAGGGACGTCGGCGTGATCATCACGCGAGCGACATGTTCCTTGGCGTCATTGATGCTGAGCGAAATCGTCTTAGCGCCATCGAGGCGGAATTCAAAGGCGGCGACGAAATCCTGCAGCTTCGTCAGCACGCGGCCGGCGGCGCCATGCTTATCGGCGGGAAGCTCTTCGACGCGGATACCTTCCGCGGTGCGCTCCCACTTACCCTTGGCGATCTTCCATTCGGCACCCTTGGCGTCCTTGGTCAGCGCGTCGCTGACGATCTCCTTGTCCGGCTGGGCGAGGAGGGTGGCGGGGGCTTCGGCCGCGCAGAGCGGCGAGACGAAGGCGAGTAGGGCGAGGAGGCGGAGCGACATGGGGTTGTCCCAGTAGAACCGCGGAAACCCCCAATGGTTGCGACTATTCGTAGGTCAGCTGCGCGGTGGCGTTAGTCGTGGCCGACGAAACCGTCCGAACCCAATAGGCATTAATCCAATCGGGGAACTCGAAGGTCTCCTTTGCGCCTGGGGCGAGCTTGAAGCTCTGGTAGGCTGCAAAGCGGCCATCACCCGCGGCATCAAGCTCGACGGTGATGGTCGTCTCGATTTCGCCATGGTTAGCCAGCGTGATTCGCTTCTTATCGTAGCCGGTCATGAGATAAGGGTCCGACGGTTTGCCTGCGGTGACGTTACTGCTCTTCCACGGACCGCCGAAGCCGCGGGGCTTGCCGAGCTGCCAAAGGTCGTCGGCTGTGCCCACCCAGACGGCGGCCTTACCATCGTCGGAACGGATGATGTGGCGGTCATCCTGCGCGGCGCTGGCCGAGATGCCGCTGAGCACGAGCAGTCCACGGTAGGAGCAATAGTCATGGACGGCGGTATCACTGGTCGCGATCGGGCGCATGCGGATGGCACCCTTGGCGTTCAACGCCGGGAGTTCGTAGAAGGTGCCGTGCGCCTGGAGCATGTCGCGTTCGGTGCAGACTTCGCGTGCCTTGCGGAGCGCGCTGCGGGCGAGCAGGCCGTCCTGAGCCGATGCAGCCGAGCGGGGCAGGCGCCAGCGCACGCCGCTTTCCTCAAAGATGACCGAGGCTTCGTCGGCGGTGATGATGCCCTGCGGGATGGGGGTGTTCTTCTGGACGTAGGCGGCGACCGCGGAGTCCTTCTGCTTGGTGAGCTTAAGGTCGGCGGAGAGTTCGTAGGCTTCGCCAATCGTGGTCTGGTCGGACGTCACGGTCGCGGCCAGCACCGAGAGCGTGCGGAGGTTCGCGCCGCGCGTGAGCAGGAAGGCGCCCTGTGAGGAGGCGTCGCTGGCCTTGCTGAGTCCCTGGAAGAGCGCGCCGCGCTCGGTGACGCGTTCATCCTTCGCGGCGTACTGGAAGGTGACGCTCGCCTTGGCGACGTCGCGATTGGCCTTCGCGCGAATCCATGCACCCGCGACGGTCGCGGGAATCTCGACCCAGCGCGTGGCTTCGTCGGCCTTCAGCGCCACATCGGCCCAGGTCTTCCACTGGCCGTCGCCGCGTTCGTCGATCTCCAGCGAGAAGGTGGTCGCGGCCGTGCCGTCGTGCTGTAGCTGCACGGCGCGTTTGGCGAAGCCGCCCAGTAGGAAAGGATCCGAAGGCACGCCAGCCTGGACGGGCTCGTCCACCCAGACGCTCCCACGAGCGATGGCCGGGCCGAGCTTATCTGGCGCGTCGAGGGCGGTGAACCAGAGGTTAGACTGCGACTGGCCAGGGCCGGCGAGCGCTCCCTTGGCGGGACGCTTATTGAGGAACTCAGACTTAGCGGTGTCGTCGCAACCGAAGACGAGACGGTCCTGCCAGCGCGTGAAGTCGCCGATGACCTTGAGGTAGGCGGAGCGCGGCGTGACGCCGGCGGAATGTTTCGATGAGAAGTTCGCGGGGAATTTCCAGAAGAGGCCGTGCATGGTCATCAGACGGGAACCCTCTTCGCCGATGTCGCGGATGCGCGGCCATTCGGTGTTCCAGCCGTGTGCCCCGTCGTAGGAGTGGCTGCCCTTGGGTAGGCGATAGCTCGTCCACTTACCGTCTTCCATCACCATCAGAATCACCGAGCGGAAGTCCCAGCCGACGGTCCAGATTGGATCTTTCGCTGGATCGGTGTTGCCGGTCAGGCCGCCAGGGCCGGTGACTTCGGTGAACTGGTTGCGACGGATGAGGGACCAGTTGCCTACGCCGTTGAACGAACCCAGTCCGCCACTGACGATGGTCGGGTCGAGTAGCGCCTTGGGGCTGCGTTCACCGTTATTGGCGAGGATAACCAGGCCTTGACCGGAATAGAGTCCCTTACCGTGATAGCCGGATAACGTAGAGGTGATGGTCGCCGGGCTGACCTCCGCGGTCTGGCCGGGCTTCGGCTTGTTCATGATCTCCTTGATGAGGCCTTTCACCGCGAGTGTGCGGACGTCGACTTCATAGAGGCCGTCTTCCATCGTAGCGTAATAAATCTTGTTCGCTGGGTCGGTCAGGTGGCGGGCGTTACCGGTCAGGCGACCGGGCATGAGTTTCGGCGGGATGACGCGCACGTCGCGTTCGGCGCCGATGAGGTAGGGTCCAATGATCAGCTGATTGGACTCCTTGTGGATCATGCGGTTGGCGGGCGTGCCGCCGACGCTTTCGGGGCGCACGATCTGCTGCAGGTCGGGTGTTATCTCGTAGAGCTTGTCGCTCGAGCCATACGGCAGGTGGGGTCCGTAGGTGATGACCCAGAGACGGTCCGCCCAAGGCACGACCGCGCCGGTACCGCATTCGCCCTCGTTATTAAAATAGGCGAGCTCGGGGTAGATGCCCGACCATTCTTGCGGAGCGGCGGGCGAGGGGACAGCTAGCGCGGTGAGGGTAATTGCAACGAGCGAGCGGAGCGAGGACGGGGACATGCCTGAACTTTTCCTGCTGGCCGGAGGCTGGCAAGGTCAGGATAAGGCGCGCAGAAGAAAGACGAGAATCAGCCAGCCCGCCAAGACCATGGCGGGAACTCCGAGCAGGCGTACTAGGCTTTTGGATTGGGCCTGAGTCAGGAACGTCGCGGACAGGAGTGCGCCACCGAGCGGGCCGAGCCAGCGTTGCGGGAGGGCCAGCTCCAGATTGATCGATGGCACGAGCGCACACACCTGCGCGATCCAGGTCATGAGGTGGAGCAGCGCGGCCGCGAGGCCGTTGAGCCACGTCGCCGGCCACGCGAGCCAATCGCTCACGCTACATGCGACTGAAGCCATCCCGAGCATCAACGGAATCTCCGAGAGTGGTACGAGCACGAGGTTCACGAAGACGCCGCCCCAGCTCGCCGACCCGAATAACCCGAGCGTGAGTGGCACGCCCGCGAGGGTGGCCGCGAGCGAGACGCACAGGCCGCCGAGCAGGAACTTACGTGTGCGCCAACGCAGTTTCTGCATCGAGGTCTGAACTTCGGCTGGCGTCAGGCGCTCTTCATCCGTCGGTTGCGCGCAGAGATGTGCCGCCGGCCCGCCCGCCACGATAATTCCGAGCACCGCCGCATAACTCAGTTGGAAGCCGGCGTCGGTGCAGGCTTCGGGCGAGAGGATGAGCGTGACTGCGCAGGCCAGTGCGAGGGACTGTAAGGGCGGCGTATCGCGCCCGCTCGCGTGTCCACCCCAGAGGAACGCCGCCATGATCCAAGCGCGCACCGAGGAGGGCGACGCACCCGTCACCTGCACATACAGCCAGAGTAGCGCGAGGATGACCAAGCCCGAGGGGAGTTCCGGCAGACGTGCCCGCTTGGCCAGCCAGAGTAAGGCTGCGGCCATACCGGCGATGTGTAGACCGCTGATGGCGAACAGGTGCAGTGTGCCGGTCGCCGCAAACGCTTCCTTCGCCTCTGCGGGCAGGAGTGCGGTCCGCCCGAGCATCGTGGCGGCCAGCAACGCGCCACCATCCGGATCTTTCCATGGTAGCGTCCGTAGCCAGGCATCCAGCCGGCGTTGCTGGTCTTGTCGCCAGACCGCGAAGCCCGACGGTGGAGCTAGTTCGCCGAGCACTCGGCCGCCGCGCAGTTTGAGCGTCGCTCCTTGCGAACGTAACCAGGCATCGTAGCCGTCGGCGTTGTCGGAAATACGTACCAGCCCTCCGGAGATCATCAGTTCGACGCCTTCGGCCGGACAAACTCCACGGACCGAGAGCGCGACGCGTCGGCGGAATAGGCTCCCGTCGCGATCGGTGATCCAGCCAAGTCCGGTCCAGCCGTCTCCGTCTTTACGCGGTGTCGCCCGTTCGACGAGAATCGGCATTTCGACAAACGGTCGGCGGACGATGGCGGGCGTCTGCGGCGGCATTCGTAGTTGATGCCACGCCGCGCCAATCGCCGTGCCCGCGATCACGATCGCGACTCCGGCGATGGTGGCCTGGTGTCGGCTGAACCAACCGACCGCGACGGCGATCACACCCACCAGCAACCAAGGGCCGGGTGAGATTCCCGTGGCCGCATCGATCGAGCAGCCGAGCAGGAGGGGAAGGGCGAGCCAGAGCGCCGGACAGTGTCCGAAGCGGTCGGGGGTCAGGGAGTCTTGCTCCAGGGGGTCGGGCCTTGCCATGCGCGGAGGCCTTGGCCTCCGAGGGACAGGGACCGGACCTCCGCGGCGAGCGAAGTCCAGGCGGGGTGCTTGGCGAGGACAGGGTCCTGAAGGAGATTACTTAGGGGGATCACGACAAACCCACGGGAAGACCACCTAGGGTGGGGGAGGGTGACCGTCGGGCTATCCCAAGTACCTCCTTCATAGAAGAGCAGGTCGATGTCCAAGGTCCGGGGGCCATTGCGATTGGCGGACCGTTCTCGGCCGAGCTGGCGCTCGATTTCGAGGGTCTGGACGAGGAGTTCATCGGGATTTAAATTACAAGTAATTGCCAGACAAAGGTTTAAGAAATTAGGCTGATCGGCATACCCTACGGGATTCGAGTCGACGGCCTCTGAAATAGCCAAAACACGGGTTTCATGGAGTTTACCCAGAAGCTCGATGGCTTGGCCGATAACATCGGCCCGATCGCCCAGGTTGCTGCCTAGGCCAAGGATAGTGTGCTGGGGGGACCCCTTCACGCCCGCTCTCGGCGAATCTTCACCGAAATGGCGTCGAACTCGGCGGCCACCGGGGCGAAGGGTTTGTTGACCTCGACCGTGACGGCCTTGACCACCTCGAAAGTGCCCAGAATTCGCGCGGCGATCTGCTGGGCGAGGGTCTCGATCAGGTAGACCGGCTGGCCGGTCAACTGGGCTTCCACGGTGCGGATGACCTTCGCGTAATCGACGGTCAGCTTCAGGTCGTCGGCGGCGGCCGCCGGACGGGTATCGACCTCAAGGTCCACGGAGACGGTGAACCGCTGGCCGAGACGTTTCTCCTCGGGCAGGGCTCCATGGTGTCCGAAGGACTTAATGCCAGCTATCCTGATGATGTCCACGCCCCGATGAATGCCCGCCCGGGACGACCCTGCAAGCGCCTTCCCGCGGTGCGCCCGCAATTGTTAGAAGTCCCCACTTGACCACCCTTCCAACGGTCGCTGACAGTCCGCGGAACACTATGCCTAAGAGGACCGATATCCGCTCAATCCTCATCATCGGCTCGGGACCGATCATCATCGGCCAAGCCTGCGAGTTCGATTATTCCGGCACCCAGGCGTGCAAGGCCCTTCGCGAAGAAGGCTACCGCGTTATCTTGGTGAATTCCAATCCGGCCACGATCATGACGGATCCAGAGACGGCGGACGTCACCTACGTGGAACCCCTCACGGTCGAATCCGTGGAGCGCATCATCGCCAAGGAAAAGCCGGACGCACTTCTTCCGACGCTCGGCGGCCAGACGGCCCTCAATCTTTCGCTCAAGCTCGCGCGCACCGGCGTGCTGAAGAAGTATGGCGTCGAACTCATCGGCGCGAAAGAAGACGCGATCGAACGCGGCGAAGACCGTGAGATTTTCAAGAAGCTGATGCTTGAGATCGGCCTCGACGTTCCGCGTTCTCGCGTCGTGAAGTCCCTCGACGCCGCGCGCGAGACCATCGCCCTCATCGGCGGCGAGTTCCCAGTCATCATCCGTCCCTCCTACACGCTCGGCGGTACCGGTGGTGGCATCGCCTACAACAAGGAAGAATTCGAGCGCATGGCCCAGGCCGGCCTCGACGCCTCGCCCGTCCATGAGGTCCTCATCGAGGAATGCCTCTTAGGCTGGAAGGAATACGAGATGGAAGTGATGCGCGACCATAAGGACCAGTGCGTTATCATCTG
>CAMCWL010000013.1 GCA_945882655.1 Opitutus sp. GAS368 | reverse complement strand
CCGTAGCGCGCGACATAGCGCTTCATGATGCGCTGCTCCATGTCCTTCCACAGGCCGGCGTTGAGGGCGTGCAGCTGAGGCACGATATTACTGAGGAGGAACGTCTCCCGCTGCGCCTCCTCGCCGTAGCAGACCGAGATCGCGTAGTTGGGCGCGAGGTGCCCGCGGTCGTAGCCCGAGCGGACGTATTCAGAAGTCGTCACCCGGGCCGTCGTGCGCACGTCGGACTTGAACGAGGAGGGCCGCTCGAGGTGCACGTCTTTATAAGGAAATACGCGATAGGAGGACCAGCGGGGCAAGGGCAGTGCATCGTCGTAGCCGACCGAGTAGCCGCGGTTGACGAGGTGCTTCAGACCAAGGCGATCGGCCGGCTCGCCATAAGGAGCCGTCGCCTCCTTATCCGGCGTCGGCGCGGGGACGATGTCACCCTTCACCACTTCGGTACCGTCGGCGATTCGATCCAGGGCGTCGACAACCTTACGGGGCGTGGTGCCGTCTTCTCGTACCGTATCGACCACATCGAGCACGCGCTGCTCGATGGCGATTTTCTGCGTTCGTTCGGAGAGAACATAGACCAGCCCCAGCACGCCGACCGAAAGCAGGACAAGTAGGCATACCCAACCGAGGAAGCGGAGCAGATTCCGAATCATGTCAGCGCGTCAGGTAATAACACTGCCAGGCCCAGTGGGCGACGAGCAGGCACACGAAGGCGATGCGGGCGCGACGGGAATAAGCAGGCTCGATGAAGAGACGAAGTCGAAGCGTGTCGCGACGGAGCCAGAAGACCGCCGCGTACGTCGTCCAGAGCGCGGCCAGCGTGACCACCATGAAGAAGCCCGGATGGTATAGGAACGCCTGTCCGAAATCCAGTTGCACCAGATTGCGCGCGCAGCGCGTGCCCCCGCAGCCGAGGCACGGCAGTCCCGTCAAGCGCATGAAGATACATTGCGGCAACTGGAGGCCCGACAGGAACCATCCCCAGGCGAAGAGCGCGCCACCGAGGAAAGCCGCCGGCCAGACGAGCTCGTGATTAAGCTCGCCTGGATAAGCAGGTCTGCGGATGAGCCGAAGCACCGATCAACGTAGCGTCGCGATCGAGCCGGCGGACGCGACCGCCACGAGCGGGGCCGCGCAACAGCAACAGCATAACACAAACCAGACGAAGCTGGAGATGCCGAACTGCTTCCAGGGGCTGACCCCTGTCGCTGCGCCGAAGCACCGGAAGTAGACGACCAACGCCGGGATGAAGAACACGGAGCTGATCACCATCTGGGCGCCGAAATTAAAAGCCAGCAGCTGAAACGGAGCCATGAGCAGAATCAGCACCCCGGTTGCGAGTAGCGTCGCAGCCGCTGTGCGCTCAACGGAAACTTGAATTCGGAAAACACGCTGTCCGACCCAGTGCAGCAGGGCGAAGAAAGCGTAGAACAGCGGAGCGAAAGCTAGACTGATGATTGTGGAAACAATCGTCACGCCCATCGGCGTGGGCGGAGCCTTGAGCATCTGCTCGGCAAGCGCCTGGATTGTGGGGGAGGAAAATCCTTGAAGGAATTCGGCGACGCTGCGCCCAGGATCCGGGGCGAACGCGAGCCGAACAGCTTGAAACGGAAGGCTGATTGCCAAAGCTACATAACAGAAGATGAGCCAATCGCCGAAGGCGAAGCGGCCGGTCGCGAGCGCGGCCGGATTCACGATGGCCAGCTTGACCGTCGCGAAGAACGAGCCGAGCGACTTGCCCTGCTCCCAGGGAATCGTCGAGACGACGGGCGCCGACGCTGCCGAAACTCCCGGTGAAGGTGGCACGCCGGCACCGCGGAACTCGGCCCAATCGCCGAGCGGGGTCCAGGCCGGCATGCCGTCGCGCCAGGCGAGGTCGGAGGCGAGGAAGCGACCCGATTGCAGGCCGGCGATGATTTCTTCAGGGGCGAAGACCCCGAGCTGGGTGGAGTTGCGGGCGACGTGGATCTGCATGGTAAATTAACCGGCGAATTTATTGGCGAGGGCGGCGAACAGCAGCGCGTACAGTCCGCACACGCAGAGGCAGGGGATCACGATGAGCGAGATGACAACCTTCCACCACTCGATCCGGTGGACCTGCGAGTGCGCGATGATGGCTGCGACGAGCTGCCACGGCATGACGACGTAGTTAACGCAAGGGATGAAGGCGAAAGGCATGAAGGCCCCGTAAGCATAGGCGTTAGCACGATAGGTTTGCGCAAAACTGCCAGTGGGCTTCCAAGGCAAGAGCAACGCATGCGTGAAGGCGGCGCCGATGAAGTTGAATAAAGGCACGAACAAGAAGAAGACGGCCAGCGCCGCGGAGATCACCAAGGCGGCCGCGAAGAAGCCGACGTCGTTGATCCAGATCATGAAGGCGTCATTCCGGCCGCCTTGCCCCTTGGCGGCCAAGGCCATGAAGCCGAAGAGCGCGCCATAGAGCAGGCTGCCGCAGAGCCAGGCCGGCAGCAGCGACCAGTAGGTGAAAGAGATCGGGCGCGCGTAGCCGCCGTCGCGCAGGTTCGCAAAGGTACGTACCGGATCGAGCGCGACTTCCTTAATCGTCGCGACGTAGTGGGCGAAGGAACCGCCGCGCTCCCATGAGGGCATCGCCAGCGCCGAATCGTCTTTCGCACCGAAAGCAGACGCAGACGAGGGGGAAGGAGGCGGCACGCCGACGCCGCGGAACTCGGACCAGTCGCCGAGTGGCGTCCAGGCCGGCATGCCGTCGCGCCAGGCGAGGTCGGAGGCGAGGAAGCGACCCGCTTGCAGGCCAGCGATGATTTCTTCGGGGGCGAAGATTCCGAGCTGGGTAGAATTCCGGGCGACGTGAATCTGCATGGCGTTGAGTAGTCGCTAGGCCAGCCTGCCGCAAACCCAGAACATCTGGATACAGTTAGCCCGCCTCCCCGAAAAGGGGGCGGGCTGTGAAAGTGGTGAGGAGGGCGGGACTCGAACCCGCGACCGGCGGCTTAGAAGGCTGCTGCTCTGAATCCAGCTGAGCTACCCCCTCATGAAAGTGACCGTATGACGGCCACCCCAAGCAGGCAAGCCGTCAGCAGACTAGCAGATCAGGTCTCTGAAATTGCTGAAATCCGCCGAAAGGCCGCTCGGCATGCCCTTGTTGATGACCGAAACGGCATCATGGGAATGCAGGGACTCCAGGTGCGAGCAGGCGATGACGAAGTCGCGCACGCGCGCATCGCCGTCGAACTGCTCGAAGACGACGCGCGCGGCGTCCTCGACGAACTTGGAATAGGCGCCGTTGAGTTCGGCGAAAGCCTGCTCGTCCTCGCGCTTTACCATGACCTGAGTCTCGGTCTGAAGGCCCTCGAGGCAAAGGTCCTTCATATCCTCGACGTAGAGGGCGCGGCCGGGCGAGACCTCGGCGATCACGCGCGCCTTAGAGCGCTGCGAGTGCGGAATGCCGTAGGCGGAGCGCTCTTCGCGGGCATGCTCAGTGAGCTCGGCGGAGCAAGGGCAGGCGGACGAGTAGACGAAGTCGAAGTGGACGTAGCGGCGGAGGCGATCGAGGTCGTCGATGGTGCCTTCGAGGACCGCGCGGTAATACTGCCAGCCTTCGAGACCCGAACGCAGGGACTTCTGCAGGATTGGGTAGCGTAGCTCGACCATGATGCGGGCTCGGCTGCAATCGAGGTCCTTCTTGTAGCGGACGAGGATCTCCTCGAGGAGCTCGTGCGAGAGCACGCGGTCCTTGAATTCGTAGAAGGTCCGCATGATGCGGGACATGTTGATGCCCTTACGGTCGGCCGCGAGGGACACCGAGCCAGTGACCGTGCACTCGAGCGTGATCGGCTTGCCGTCGCGGGTGGCGACGAGCATCGGCAGACGGAAGCCCGAGATACCGACGTGCTGGATGGGGACGTTGGCGCCCTGAATCAGGGAAGCATCCTTGTTCTGCATGTCCGGCAACGTGGCGCGGTACGCGTCATCGGCCCGGAAATTCCGGTCGTAGCGACGGGAAAGATCCCGGCTGCGGGGCGGATGGTCGGCGCGACTCATGGCTGATAGTTTGGAGGAAAAGCCCGGGCGGGCAAACAGGCTGCTAGGAAATTGTCCTCTGCGATGGAGCCACCTGCCGGATTTGAACCGGCGACATTCTCATTACGAATGAGATGCTCTACCAGCTGAGCTAAGGTGGCGTCGCAGAGGAACGGTGAACATGAGCAGCCCGGGGCGGAAATCAAGCCTTGGCGACGTGGGAATGCCCTCGCCAGCCTCGCAACTAACCGCAAATTAGCCCGAAAGCCCCATGCGAGCCGCCATAATCGCCCGCCAGTTCGACGTCCAGGGAAGGCTCGTGACCGTCGAGCCCTACGGCTCAGGCAACGTCAACGACACCTATCTGGCGATCTTCCGCACGACTTTCTCGGAGCAGCGCTTTATCGTGCAGCGCATCCGCAAGTCGGTCTTCCCGAACCCGGAAGTGATCATGCAGAACATGCGCGTGCTCACGGACCATTGTCACGCGAAGCTCGAGGCCGAGGCCGAAGGCGCGGACCGCATCTGGCAGCTCCCGAAGATCATCCAGACGAAGACCGGCGAAGATTGGGTGACGGACGTCGACGGCGATCTCTGGCGCGCGATCTCGCAGATCGCCAGCGCGGACGCTTACGAAAAGGTGCGCAACCCGGAACACGCCCATGAAGCGGGCATCGTCCTCGGCCACTTCCATCGCATGGTCAGCGACCTGCCGGCCGAGAAACTTGGCTACGCGCTGCCCGGTTTCCACGTCACGCCCGGCTACCTCTCCAAGATGGACTCAGCGCTCGCGACGCCGGGCGGACAGGAACGCCTGCATGCTTCCCAAGAAGCCAAGCGCGCAGTCCGCTTCGTCGAAACGCGCCGCGCCCGCTGTTCCGTGCTCGAGGACGCCCGTGCTCGGGGCGACCTCGCTCTGCGCACCACGCACGGCGACCCAAAGGTCGGCAACATCATGATCGACGAGGCCACTGGCCGCGGCACCTGCATCGTCGACCTCGACACCGTGCAACCCGGCTTGGTCCATTATGACATCGGCGACGCCATGCGCTCCGTGTGTAATCCCGCGGGCGAAGACGCCTCCGAACTCGGCTCCGTCATCTTCGATCTCGAGCTTTTTAGCATGATTTACAGGGGTTATCAGGCCCATGCGAAGGACTTCCTCAGCCAGGCCGACCACCGGCATCTCTTCGATTGCATCCACCTGATCCCACTCGAACTCGGCATCCGCTTCCTCGCGGACCATCTCGCCGGCGATGTCTATTTCAAGGTCCGTTATCCTGGCCATAACCTGCGCCGCGCGCTGGTGCAGTTCAAGTTGGCCGAGAGCATCGAGGCCCGCGAACCTTCCATCCGCAAGGTGCTCGGCGAATCCTGATGAACGTCGATGTCCCACCGCTCTCCGTGACCGTCTGGGTCGCCCTCGCCCTCCTCGGGGTGCTCATGGCCCGCGGTGCCTGGCGTGGCTACCGACGCGGCCCGATGCGACAGCTCGCCGGACCGGTGGCGCTCGCGAGCGGTCAGCTCGTCGGCTGGCTCTTTGGCTCGGACCTCGGGCACGCGTGCCTCCAAGGCACCTCCTACCCTTGGGTGCTGCGCGGCTTCACGGGTGTCGTCATTCTGACCTGCCTGACAGGCCTAGCCTGCTACGCCCTCTTCTGGCGACTGGGACGGCAGCCCGAAGGCCAGACGGAAGCCGAGAGCCCAGTCCTAGGGTCATTGGTGGGCTGCTGGACGGGTCTGCTCTATTTCCTCATCTGTGTCGCCGTGCTGGCGACCGTGGCCTCGGTCTACGACCTCTTCGAAAAGCCCGGGGACAGCCGGCACCACTGGACGGTCGAGATCCGGAACGACTTGGCTGGCACCCCCTTCACGGCTGGCCTCAAAGGCTGGTCGCCCATTCCCGACAAGCAGCAAACCCTTATCCGCCAGACAAGGCGACTGATGGCGGACCCGGAGGCCCGCCGCAGGCTGATGACCCAGCCCGAAATCCGTGCCCTGGCCGCCCACCCCACCCTTTATCAGGCCTGGGAAGATAAAAAAGTTCGTGAGTTGTTGAATAACAATGACTTAACTGGTTTCATCGACCACCCAAAGGTCCGGGCGGTCTTGGCTGACGAACAGCTCCAAAAAGACGCCGAAAAGGTGGATTTGACCAAGATTATCGAGCAGTCGTTACAGAAGCCGAAAAAGTAAGAGGCGAGCCATTTTTTGATAGTCCAGAGGACGGTTTTGCCTATCTTCAATCCTCCCTCCCCACTCCCATGAACAAGTTCTCGTTCCTCCTGGCTGCTCTCTGCGTCTCCCTGAATGCTCAGGAAGCCAAGCCTGCCGATTCCAAGGCCGCTCCGGCTCCGGAGCTCAAGCTCGCGGGCGGCGCCAAGGCCGAACAGAAGACCTACTTCGCCGAAGTCTGGGTCGGCAAGAGCATCCCTGATTGCCTTAACTTCCAGAAGAATATCCAGGTCCTCAGCCAGCAGGTTGAAGAACTGAAGCGCCTCCAGATCTTCCTCGATAACGCCCTCACCACCCCTGAGAAGGAAGCCCGCGGTCACGAAATCGCCGCGAAGACCGCCAAACTCAAGGGCGACAACGAATCGATGACCAAGCTCTATAACGGCTTCAGCATCGAACGCCCCTATCAGTTCACCGCCACTAAGGCCGTGATTGCCACTCCGATCTCCAACGAAGAATTCGCCAAGATTTCCAGCGCGAAGGATTTCAAGGCCGAGTCCATCATCTCAACCGGCGAAAAGAAGTTCCAGATCCGCGACACCATCTCCGGCCAAGGCGAAGTCGAGACCTTTGGTCTTTCTTACAAGCGCATCACCGATGCCAAGGCCCAGCTCCAGCAGCTTATCGACCTCCAGCCCAAGCTGACCAATGACGCCGACAAGAAGAAGGTCGAGAAGGCCATCAAGGAGATCCAGGACGACCTCTCCCATAACCTCGACGAGTTCAAGAAGGCCCGCGGTTTTGATTTCAACGCCGAGGCCATCACCCTCCCCTCCGAAGCCAGACTCTCCGTCCAAATCACGGAAGAAGAGAAGAAGGCCATCGAAGCGAAGGCGCCTACCTCTTCCGACAAGAAGTAAGTTCCCACTCCCCACCCCCTCACCCCACCCCTAACATGTCCGCCACCGAAACCTCCGCCGCTCCTGCCGAAGCCCCTAAGGGCCCAGTCATTGAGCTCATCCCGCTCGGCCAGAATCTCGCCCGCGTCGTGCTGACGATTTCCAACCAGGGCTCCCTCGCTCGCTTCCAGCAGGAAATCCAGACCCTCGGTCAACAGTTCGGCCGCATCCAGCAGCTCCAGCAGCGCATCCAGGCCGCCCTCACCACCGTCGAGCGCGATGCTCTGACCAAGGTCGGCGAAGCCGAGGTGAAGGATTTTGCCGAGAAGGACGCCGTGTTCGCCAAGGTCTGGGGATTCAACGTCCCGGCTGTGGCAAATCGCCAGGCCACTTTCGTCAACACCGCCCTCCGCCTCTTCGCTGTCGTCTCCGAAGAAGAAGCTGCCAAGGCCCGTGCCTCCGCTGACTTCAAGGAAGAACAGCTCGTCATCCGCGGCGAACGTCGCCTCCTGCAGACCGCCGAAATCCGCGGTCTCGACCTCGTCATCCAGTTCGACCAGTTCGCCAAGGTGCTCCAGGCCCGCCGCGACGCCGTGATCCAACTGACTGAGCTGCTGAAGCGCTCCACGAACGACGAAGAGAAGACCCGTATCCAGACCCAGCTCGACCAGACCCTGGAGCTCCTGAACAAGGGCAACAAGGAGATGGCCGAAAGCGTCGGTTACTCGATCACCCACAATTACGAAGTCGAAGTCCTCGAGTCCAAGTTCGTCATCCTGCTCAACCAGGAAGAAGTGAACCAGGTCCAGGGCATCTTCGCCAACGCCCAGCAGCAGCAGGCCGCCGCCGCCGCTCCGGCCGCCGAAGCCCCGAAGCTCGAGAAGAAGGCCGACAAGAAGAACTAAGCTTCGCGCTTAGTCTTCCCACCAAGGCCCGCCCTCATCGGCGGGCCTTTTTGTTGGTTAGAAAAGCTCACCCTGCTGCGCGTCCGCCGGCGGCTTGGGCTTCGGCTTGGGCGCTTCGATCGGCGGCACCGATGGCTCTGGCTCGGCCGTAGCCCGTCCGTGCTTGGACTGATAACGGCGGAGGGTTGAATGCATCTCCATCTCGGAAAGGAAGGTTTCCACTCCGGCGATATCTTCCGCGACGGGATGGCCAGGGGAGAACTCGAAGTCGGTCTGAAAGGTGACGAGCTTGAGGTTGCCGCGGATGCGCTCTGCCTCGGCCTTCACCTGCTCGCGGAAGCGCTCCGGCTGCAGGGTGTCGCCCGCCCCGAGCACGCCCTCGAGATCGCCGTACTCAGTGAGCCATTTCACGGCGGTCTTCGGGCCCACGCCCTTGAGTCCAGGAATATTGTCCGAAGCGTCGCCGACGAGTGCGAGGTAGTCAGGGATCCGCTCCGGCGGGACGCCGAACTTCTCGGTGACCGCGGCCGGATCAAGGCGACGCCAGCCCATGGCCGGGTTCGCCGTCGGCGGTGGAGCCAATTGGATAACCGGACCGCCGACACACTGGCCGAAGTCCTTATCGGCGCTGACAATGATGCATGCATCACCCGCCTCGGAGAGAATTCGGACGGCGGTGGCAATCAGGTCATCGGCTTCGACGCCGCGTCGCTCAAAGACCTGGAAGCCGAGTAGTGCGGTGAGGCGCTTGATCTCTGGAAGCTGCTGGACGATTTCGTCCGGCGTTTCATCCCGCTGAGCCTTGTAATCAGGAAGTGCGGCCAGGTGGCGATCGGAGCCACCGAGGTCGAAGAAGACGGCGCAACGGTCCGGCTTCTCCCCTTCCCGCAGGTCTTGGAGGGACTTCATCCATCCGTGCAATGCACCCGTCGGGAATTGATCGCTCTGCCGACGAAGATTAGACCGCTCCATCGCGAAGTGACTCCGGAAGACCAGATTGAAGCCATCGATCAGCAGCCAGCGCATGACGGGAGTGTCGCTCGACCCGGTCGGACCATCGAGAAAAAAGCGGGCCCGCCGAATGGCGGGCCCGTTATCAGCGAAGCGCGAGGCTAAGCTTACTTCGCCGGCTCGACGACGACCGGGGCCGGAGCCACGGGTGCGGCGACTTCGATCGGCTCGCGGTAGACCGCACCACCCGGGGAGATGAGCGTGGGGCTCGAGAAGGTCGAACCCGCGCGCATGCCAGGGTGGGTGCTACGCAGGGTGGCGCCGCCCGGAGAGACGAGATTGGCGGTGACGAACACCATCAGGCTCTTCTTCTGGATGGTCTTGCCGGAGGAACGGAAGGCCGCGCCGATGAGAGGGATGGAGCCCAGGACCGGAACCTTATCGTCAACGGTCTTCACTTCTTCACGGGTCAGGCCACCAATGACGACCGTGGCACCGTCGAAGACGGTGACGTCGGTGGTCACTTCGCGGGTGCTGAAGATCGGCTGGAAGAAGCCGGAGGGCACGGAGACAGAAACCCCTCCGGAGATGGCGATCGAGGTACCACCGTATTCGACAAAACCTTCGAACTCGGTCACCTTCGGCTTGAGGTTGAGGGCGATCGAGTCGTCAGCAGCGACGGTCGGGGTAACTTCGAGGGTCACGCCGACTTCCTGGATAGTGAAGTCCTGGGGGGTACCAGCGGTGATTGCCACCGCGGCGCCAGTGGTACCAAGGGTACCGCCACCGCCCGTACCGACGTTGGACTGGGTATCTCCGTAAGCCTGCGGGTAGCGAAGCAGCTGAGCCACCTTGATGACCGCGGTCTTACCGTCGAGGACGGTGAGGCTCGGGGAGGACATGAGATCGCTGCCGGAGTTCTCCTCGATGGCGCGGATCGCCAAGCCAAGGGTCTCGGCGCCGATGATACCAACATTGGCGGCGTAGGAATTATTGGTGCCACCGAGGTTAGCGCCTCCCGGGAAACGGGGTGGCGGCTGCGGGATCGGGGGGAGGCCGCTCACACGCAGGGAATTGACCGTCGTGTTATTCGTCGCGAAGACGGAGTTGATCGAGCGGAGGTTCGTCGCGGCATTGACGGTCGCGGTCGGATCCACCTGGTTGAACGGGGCGGCGAGGGTAGATCCAGGAATGAGGGTCGGGTTCAGGTTCCAGTTCACGCCGAGCTCATTCAGGACCTTCTGTTCGACTTCCATGAACTTGGCTTCGATGTGGACCTGCTTGATGTCGGAGTAGCGACGGATGATGTTCTTCACTCGGTCCAGGTTCTTGCGGCTCTGGTAGACGATGAGGTTCGTACCGTCATAGGAGAGGGTAGACGGGAGTTCGAACGCCACACCCGAACGGGTGAGGAAGTTCTTGATCGCGACTTCTTCCGGACGCTGGCCGTCGCCAGGGCCAGCACCGCCGGCGCCAGCACCACCGAAGGGACTGGCTGCACCACCTGCGCTCGCACCAGCGGTGCCACCCGCGCTGAGGCCAGTCATCTTCAGGACGGCGGCCGTGGAGAGCGGGTAAATTTCGGTTTCGAGGAGGCTGTCGCCAGTGTCTTCACGGACTTCGACGATGCCACCGGAGCCGATGGTGAAGCTGAAGCCGACGCGCTTACAGGTGTAATCGAGGGCTTGGTAGACCGAGACGCCGCGGAGCTGAAGGCTGACCGTGGGGTTCTTGTTCGCGGTGTCGATGAGGACGATGTTCACGCCCTTCTGGTCCTTATCGTAGGTGGCGGCCTGAGTCTGCAGGAGGATGAGGGCACGGTCGAGCGGCTGGTCGCGAACGATGAAACCCTCAGGTAGCTGGATGGACTTCATCTTCTCGATTACCGGGTCGTTGCCGTTGGCGGAGTCGACCTTGACGTTTTCGCGATTGAAGACTTCGGGGAGCTTCCAGGTTTCGTCGAGGAGCTCGAGGAGTTTGCCCTTGGTCACGCCACGGTTCCACTGGCCGGAATTATCGGACAGCATCTGACGGATGCGGATCTGGTAAGCCTTCGATTCGGAATTGTTGGGCTGGTACTGGAGGACTTCGCGGTAGGCATCGAGAGCACCCTGGTAGTCGCCGTAGAGGTAGCGCGCGCGGCCCTTCACGAGTAGCTCGTTAACCTTGTCATCCTTGACGCGGAGGCCGGGGGAGAGCTCGTCGATATTGCGGTAGGTAGGGTCGTTGCGCTTGGAGGCGAATTCCTTCTGGAGGCGGATGACACTGGCGTCGTCATTGCCCTTGAGTTCAGCGTACTGGGCGATGACCGAAGTAGCCTTAATCATGTCGCGGGCCTCGATGGCGACCAAGGCACGGCGGGCGAGGGCAGAACCCTTGGCGCTCTTGATGCGTTCCTTGAGACCGGAGTTGGAAAGGCTGGCGCTACCGAGGGCGCGATCGGCGGCGTCGAGGTCGTTCAGGGCCTTGTCGATGGACTCGGCCGTTCCCTGACGAATCAGGCTTTCAGCGGAAGAGACGACGTCGCCCTGCTTGCCGATCGAGTCGGAGTTGGCGCGAGCGAGGCGATTGACCTCTTCTTTGGCGGCGGAGGGGCCGCCCGCATCGCGAGCAACGCCGACTTCCTGCTTAGCAAGGGAGATGGAATCACGGAGGGCCTGGGCGGCCGGCGTGGCTTTCTCGGCGATGGCGCCAGCGGCGGCGTCCAGCTGTTCGAGGGCGGCCTTGTGGTCGCCAGCGGCGCTGCTCTTGCGAGCGGCTTCGATGGCTTTGCTTACCTGATCGAAGAGCTTTTCGTTGGAAGCGGCTTCGTCTGCCGTGACTGCAGGAGCATCGCCCTTAGGCGCGTCGCCCTTGGGTGCAGAAGCGGCGTCGGCGGCCTTCTTGGCGGCTTCGGCGTCGGCGATGGCGGCGTTGACGGAGGCGAGGCCTTCCGTGGCGCCCACATCCTTAGGGTCGATGGCGAGGATCGCCTCGAACCTGGCCTTGGCGGCCTGCAAGTTGCCTTCATCGCGAGCCTTCAGCGCCTCAGCGAGAAGCTTCGGCTTGGTCGCGGCGGCATCGCCGTCTTGGGCGATGAGGGAGCCGGCGGCGAGGGCCAGGGCGAGTGCTGCCCAGGCGAGCTGCGAACGGTGGAGATTTTTCATGAGTTAGTGGCGTTGAAAATTATTTCTTGGGGGCGGGAGAGGGTGTGGCGGCCTTCGGCTTAACGACCGGAGGCGGAGGCGCCGGGACGGTGAGCGTCTGCGGATCAGAGATCAGTTTCTTCGGCTTCTTGGGGTTAAGAGCGAAGGTTTTGTCAAAACTCACGCTCTTGTTAGGCAAGTCAATGCCTTTGACCACATAATGGGCACCATCGAGGGTAAACTTATCCCCAACGGCATTCAGCGTCCGGCTCCAAGCAGGGTCGGCGGGAGCGCGGATGAGGATATCCGTCCGGGCAGTGAATGCCGTGGGCTTCTCGTCGTTGATTTCCACAATCTGTCCGAACTGACGATCGTCGACGGTCAAAAGATTTTGGGTAAATGGGACGCCATCAGCATCCTTACCCTTAACGACCTTGTAGGACTTAAGGGTGAGGTAGGGTGCATCGGCGATGGGCTTATTAAGCTTACAGTCATCGAGGTACTGGTTGGTCTTCACGTTTTTGAGCGTGAAGAGTCGGTCTTCCTCCTTCTTGCCGGGAGCCAGCGTGGACTGGACGAGCATGAAGGTGTAGGTCGGATGGCCGACGGAAACTAGGGCGATGCCAAACGGAGGCATCTCCTCGGCCTTGCGGCTGCGGGGGACGTACTCCTTGACTGCCGAATCCCAGACGACGTCGATCGTCGTGAAGAGGTCGTAGTCCCAGTTGTCTTCATTCTCCTCCGGAGTCGGCCAATCTTGGACATTGTCCTCCAGCGAGGCAAGGGGAGTCGCAGGGTAGGATTCGCCGCGAGGGGCCGCTTCCTTAAGAAGTTTGATGGCGACGGCCTTTCCGTCCTCGTCGGGGACGATGGGAGCCACCAGACCTGGGGTGAGATACACCACGGAACCGGCGACGAGCAGGAGTGCACCGAAGATGATGAGGAGGATGTCCTTACGGGAATTCATGGCCGGGATACTTTATTTCTTGGGTTCGCCTTCGACGCTGGTCGCAGGCTTCTCCTCGGGGATGGAAAGGTAGTCGATTTGCACGACAAAGGAAGAGAGCTTACGAGGGACGACGAGGACGCGCTGATCCACCTTGGCGGCAGCAGGTTTGGCGCCACTGGCAGGGGGCGCGACTTCATCGGCGAAGAAGTTTCCAAGCGCGGCGGGGGCGGCGGCAGTCGGAGCAGCGAGGCCAGGCAACACGGACGGAGTGGCGACGACGGAGAGCAGCTTCTCGACTTCCTTGGAAGCCAAGCCGACATCAATCGTCGTGATGGCGACCGGACGGCCAGAGTTACGAATCTTATTCACGAAAGTACGCAGGGTCGGCGTATATCCGACGAAACGTACTCGGAAGGAAAGGGAGTCAACGAGGCCGCGACGATCGAAGGTGCGATTAGGGAGGAACTCATCGACCTCGTTCTTGGTGGCTTCCGCGTCAGGGGCGTAGGTTCCGGCACCGGGCTTACCCTCGGGGATGAGGATAAATGTTTCAACCGGCTCGCGGTCAATGGACTCGATGAGCAAAGGAGAACCCGCCGGGCGGGATTCGGCAAGCTGACGGACGATGAAGTCGATAATCTGGCGCTGTTGGTCGACCTTCTGGAAATCGCGCTTAGGCGAGGTGCCTTGGTTGTGGATGTAGCGATAGAAACCAAAAGCGGTCGGATCGTTCGGCATCAGCTTGATGCCCTGGTCGGACGCAAGCTTGCGCCATCCGTCGACGGACTCGCGCAAGAGTGCGCTCAGTTCGGCGGAATTGGCGGACGCCTTACCCTTGATTGCGAAATCGGGGTTGCCGGCTACCACCGCACGAAGCGAGGCGAGATGGGCCTCGAGGGCCTTGACGTCTTCGGCCGCGGCTTCGACGTTCTTATCGTTCAGCGAGACGGGCTCGGCTCCAGGTACAAAGGCGTGTCCGTTAAGCAAAGCGACCTGCACCTTGCGGGCGCGGTCGAGGGCAAGCGCGGAGCTGCTGCTGCCACGGTAGGCCAGGAAAGCCATGACGCAGCCGACGAGGAACAGGGCGGCGATCGCGATGAGCGCGAGGTTGAAGCCGAGGTTTTTCTTAAAATTCTGCATGGCTTAGAGGGCCTTGTCCTTTTGGATGACGAGGGTGAGGGTGGCCTTGGGCGTCATCCGGATTTCGGTCTTGTTGTCAGCGGCCTTCATGGTCTGGTCGGTGACGACGATTTCATTCTCCGGAACGGCGCTGACGTAAGGAGACTTACGGATGACGTCGAGCAGACGACCGATGGCGGCCTTTTCAGCCTGTGAGCGATACTGCTTAAGATCAAAGGGAACCTCGGAGAAGAGGAACCGGACGGAGATGACGACCTTGGTCACGAAGACCGGCTCGGGTGCCGGCTGTCCTTCGACGGGCGGCGGGGTGGGGAGCGGCTCATACTTGACGTGCATCTCTTCGATCCAGGTATTCTTGAGCGTGCCGACGCGCGACTGGAGGTCGCCAAGGAAGGCGGGCCAGTTGGAACGGTTGAGGACGACCTGCTCGATCTCCTTGGTCTTGGCGGCAATCTCGTCGGCCTTCTTGCGGGATTCTTCGATCGTACTGCGACGGGCGGAAAGTTCGGCTTGGCGCAGTTGGATGATCTCGGCTTGGGCGAGGTTCCAGCCCTCGGCGGAGGCGAAGGCGAGCCAAACGCAGAAAGGAGCGATGGCGGCGAGCAGGGCTGCAACGACTAGGCGCGGCTTACGCGCATCGAAAGCCTGCTGAGAGGCGATGTCGCGCGGGATCAGGTTGACGCCGATAGGCTGCGGCAAAGTCAAGCGGGCGGCTTCGCCAATCACTTCGGTGATTTGATACTTAGCGCGCTCGAGCTGCTCCGGGTTGATGCCGGCGCCGGGCGTGATGACGGAGGAAGGATCGAAGACCTCAACCGGGAGACGTAGCGTCTCGCAGAGTTGCTCAGAAAGGCCAGGGACCTGGGAACCGCGACCGGTGACGAGGATGCGGGCGGGCTGACGTCCGTTGGCGCCGCGGCGCACGTTGATGAGACGGCGATTGATGTCCTGGGCGAGGCGACGGATGAAGGTCTGCGAGTTGGCCTGCAGGATGGCGACCTGCGGGTCGGACTCGGCCAGCTGGACGACACCGGAAAAATACCCGACCTTGATCGCTTCGGAAACCGCGAAAGGCTGACCGGTGTTGTCGGAAACGCCCTGTGTGAGGAGGTTGCCGCCAATGTTCGTGGCCGACTGGATGTTGACGCCGCTGGGGCCCACGAAACTGAGCGTGGTGGAACGGGCGCCGACGTTGATGATGAGGACTTCCTCGGCCGCGGAACCGCCGGCGAGACGGAAGGCCTGACTGTCGAGCAGCGGGGCAGCCTGAATCGACATCGGACGAAGGCCGGTCGAAGTGACCATGTTCGCGATCTTGGTCGCGACCTCAGCGCGCAGGGCGAAAAGGAGAACTTCTGCTTCGACGCCATCGGAGGCCATCAACTGACTATCCCAGATGACTTCGTTGAGCGGATAAGGGATGGCGTTCTGGGCCTCGAAGGCGACGATCTGAGCCTGTCGGGCGCGCTCGACCTGCGGCACCTTGAGCGGCTTCTGTAAGAGGAGGAAAGCGGGGGCGATAACGGTGACGCGACCCTTGAGCTCATGGGCGTTCACCAAGCTAGCCAGGGCGGCGACTGCCGCATTCAACCACTCGTCGTCGCCGGTCAGACCAGGGGCGATATCTTCAACGAAGAACTGCTCGAGTACCAGGCTTCCCGCTTCGACGGAGAACTGGGACACCGAGACGTTCGATGCAGCGAGATTGACGATAGTGGCCTTCTTCTGGCTCATACGGAAACAGGGAGGAGAGGGGGATTAGCGGGCGGCGTCTTCCCGAATGAATTCGGGGGAAGGCGAGCCCTGCGGCAAAGCATCGAAAATGGCGTACGGGACCAAGAACTGCGGACGAAGCATGCCGATGTTGGCATTGACCCCGCGATCGGCCTGTTCACGGGCACCGTCAAAGAGAACCTTGGTAGAAATCTGCTTATGAACAGCGGCTTGCATGTCCGGGTTCAGACGACCGGCTTCGTTGAAGATGGGAACTTCGGTGCCGCCGACCTCGATTTGCACATAAAAGAAGTCCGGCTGCATCTTGAGGCGATCGCGCTTCACGATGTCGCCGGGGAGATAGAAGTAGACGGAGCGTGGTGAGCCGACTTCCAGGGTCAGCACGGTCGCCGAGGCGCGGTAATAGGAAAAGTCGGTCGCTTCCTTGGCGCCAAGGGGCTTGAAGATTTCGGTGACGGTCACCTTGACCTTATCGACCCACCGATCGTTGGCGGGCCGCTTCCCCGCTTTTTCTTCTGCGGCGACCTTGGTCTCGGGATTGAAATTGGCCTGAAGTTCGACCTGCATGCGAATCCAGTCGTTCTTCTGGCCGCCAATCTTAACGGGATCAAAATGGATGGAGCGCACCGAGACCGGGTTCTTGCCCGCGGAGGCGTCCTTGGACGCTTGGGCGTAAACAAGGGGTACAGTCAGGCAAAAAGCCAGTAGGCTGGCAAAAACAGCACGTGCTTGGGGCATGGGGAGGGGAAATCTGTTGCGAGAGAAGGTCATAGGCAAACGCAAAAAACGGCAGGTCTGGAACATTTGTTAAATGCAAACTTCTTGCATCTGGAGCCGAAGGCGACGAGGCTGGGCTTTCGTGTTTATCCGTCTCCTTGTAGCCTTGATCTTCTCCGCGACCCCTTGGTTCGGCGGCCGGGCCATCGCGCAAGAAAAACCCGTTATCCTTTCCAGCTTCACGGTGATTCATGACTGGGTGCAAGTAATTGGTGGTAAAGGGTTTGAGTCGAAAACTATCATTCCTACTCGCAGCGAAGCGCACGGCTTTCAGCTCAGCCCCCGCCACGCAAAAGATCTGCGCCGTGCGACCCTGATCGTCGCGATGAGCCCGGATTTCGAACCTTGGCTCGCCGCATGGGGTAAGGCCAATCAGCGCACCGATTCAATCCTTTGGCTCCACAGTGAAGCTACCGCCCACACGAGCCACGATTGCGCCGATATCCCGCACGCCTGGACTGACCCCATAGAAGTCAAAAAAATGGTGAAAGTCCTCGCTGAAAGGCTGAACAAAATCGGTGGGGGATTAGATACGCAAATCGCTTATGAACAGTATCTTAAAGAGATTAACTCCGTAGATAAAGAGCTGAGCCAGCTCTTCCGCGAAATCCCCCTGGGGAAAAGGGCCTTCATTTCCCACCACGCAAACCTCGGCCACTTCGCTAAACACTTCGGCTTAACCGTTGCCGGCACGATTATCGCTAATGGCTCAGGGGAATCAGCCGACCCCTCTGCCCGTCATTTTTCCGAACTGCTCGCCTTGATCCGAAAACAGAAAATTCGCATCATCGTCACAGACGAAGGCCAGAATACAGCCTTCGCCCGGAGGCTGACCGAGGACGCCGGCCTCCCTCCCCCACTCTCCCTCTCGTTCGAATACCTCGAGCCTCTGGGGCAACCCGGAGACACCTGGACCTCAATGATGCTCACCAACGGCAAGCGGCTGCACCAAGCCCTCCTCAACAAGTGAGCCGAGTCATCGCCAAACTCTCCCGCCATCTCGGCGATGTGGTCTTCTCCGTCCTGCCCTCCCTCCCCTATGCCCAGAAGGAAAAGCACGGATGCCCGGGCATCGCCGTAACCGCCAAACAACTCACCGCCGCCGCCCGCCTCGACGGACCGGTCGCCTTTCATGACGCGACTTTCGAGATTCCTTGCGGCTGCCGGACCGCGCTCATCGGCCCCAATGGCTCCGGCAAATCCACCCTCCTCCGCGTGCTCGCCGGTCTCACCCCGATTCGCTCAGGCGAAGTGTTAGTCGCCGGAGAATCTCCGCGCCTCGGCCGCAGTCGCATTGCCTACCTCGCCCAGCGGCCGCACCTCACCGAACTCTTCCCGCTCCAGCTTCGTCGCTTGGTGCAGATGGGCACCTACGCCCATCACGGATGGTTCGAGGAATGCCGACATGGCGATGAAGCCATCGACCGAGCGCTAGCACGCCTCGGCCTGACCGAACTCGCCGAACGTCCGGTCCACACGCTATCCGGCGGGCAATTACAACGCGCACTCATCGCTCGCGCCGTCGTCCAAGGCGCCGAGATCCTCCTGCTCGACGAGCCCTACGCGGCCCTCGATCAACCGAGCCGCGAGATCATCGACCGTTTCCTCTTCGAAGAAGGTTCGGCCTTCACCGTCGTGATGGCCACCCACGACCCCGCCGACCTCGGGCGCTTCGACCGCATCCTCGAGATGCGCGACGGCACCGTCTCCACCCGCCACGCCTGCTCCGGGCATGATCACCGCCATGCTTGACCTTCTGTTGCAGCCACTGGCGGAGCCTTTCTTCGCGCGCGCCCTCCTCGCCGTCGTGCTGAGCGGCACGACCTGTGCCTGCCTCGGCGCCTACGTTGTGCTCCGGCGCATGGCCTTTGTCAGCACCGCGCTCACACACTCAATCCTGCCCGGCGTCGTCGGCGCGCTGCTCCTCGGCCTCTCCCCTTATCTTGGCGCGCTCGTCGCCGCGCTACTGACCGCGGCCGGCGCGGCCTGGCTGGCCTCGCGCAAAGGTACGAGCGAAGACAGCGCGGTCGGGGTGATGTTGTCGGTGATGTTCGCCGCGGGCATCGCGTTGATGCAGCAGGCCAACTCCTGGCGCGATTTCGCCGGACTGCTCTTCGGCAGCGTGGTCTCCGTAGGCAAAGCCGACTTGATCGTCATCGGCACGACCGGGGCGATTGTGCTCTTCGGACTGCGGGCCTTGCACAAGGAACTTGAACTCGCCTCGTTCGACGAGGAATACGCGTCGTTGCTCGGTGCGCGGCCGGCACTCATGCGCGTCGTCCTACTCGTGCTCGTGGCACTCGGTGCCGTCGCCTGCGTCCGCCTCGTCGGCGCGCTGCTCACGACCGCCCTGTTCGTCATCCCTGCCGCGACGGGCGTACTGCTCGGCCGCACCGTGCCGCAGGTAATGGCGTGGGGCACCGGCTGCGCGCTGCTCGGCGGTGTCAGCGGACTCTATCTTTCCTACTATGCAACGGCGGTACCATCGGGCGCCGGCATCGTGCTCTGTTGCGCGCTACCCTACCTGGCGGCTCGGATCTTCGCGCCGCGACGCTGATCAGAAGCGCGGCGGACGGAGCGACAGCGGTAGACCGAGCACTTCACGGGCGACGAGCGCCTGGCGGAGGGCGGCCGTGCCGCGAAACTGCAAGCGCGCGTGCGCGCGCGCCGGCCGCGTGACCACGAGCGAAGTATCGTCAAGATGAACAGCCGCGACGGGGGCCGAAGGTTCCGGCTCGGGCGCGAGGGTTGGCGGCACATTGCGAATGCGCCGAACGCGCCGTGGCACGGGCGGGGGCACCGCGATCGGGGCCGGCTCGCCGGTCTCGGCCTTAAGCTTGCCGGCGACCCAGACCGCGAACGCGACCACGCCGATGACAATCTTAATGAAGAGTGCCAGTTCCATGCTCAGCCCTTGGCGCCAGGTGCAGGACCGTCACCGGCGATACCCTTGCGCATCTCGGTGTCGGAACGAAGATTTTCGAGACGCTGGAAGTCCATGTAGCCCATGCGGCCGGAGCGCAGCGCATCGGCGAGGGCCTGCGGGATCTGGGCCTCAGCTTCGACGACGCGGGCACGCATCTCTTCGACGCGGGCACGCATTTCCTGTTCGAGTGCGACGGCCGCCGCACGGCGGATTTCGGCCTGAGCCTGCGCCATGTTCTTATTGGCGTTGGCCTGGGCTTCCTGGAGCATCGCACCGATATTGTCGCCGACATCGACGTCGGCGATATCGATGGACATGATTTCGTAAGCGGTGTTGGCGTCGAGGCCGCGCTCGAGGACGGTCTTGGAGATGCGATCCGGATTCTCGAGGACGATTTTGTAGCTCTCGGAGGAGCCGATGGTCGTGACGATGCCTTCGCCAACGCGCGCGATGATGGTCTCTTCCTGGGCGCCGCCGACGAAACGGTCGAGGTTGGTGCGGACGGTCACACGGGCCTTCACCTTCACCTGGATGCCATCCTTGGCGACAGCGTCGATGGTGGTGCGGCCGCTGGCCGGATTAGGCACGTCGATGACCTTCGGGCTGACGGAGGTAAGGACGGCTTCGAGCACGGATTTGTTCGTGCCGCGGGTGGCGATGTCGATCGCGCAGGCGCGATTCCAGTCGAGATGCAGGCCGGCCTTCTGGGCGGCGATGAGCGCCTGCACCGTCTGCACGATGTTGCCGCCTGCGAGGTAGTGGGCGTCGATTTTCTCGACGTCGACCGTGAGGCCGGCCTTAGTGGCGGCGATCTTGGCATCGACAATCACGGCGTAAGGAACGCTACGCAGGCGCATGCCGACGAGGTCGAACAAGCCGACCTCGGCGCCGGCGAGACGGGCGCGCACCCAGACGGCGAGGAAGGAGAGCAGGAAGAGGACGAACAGCAGCAGGGCGGCGGCTCCGATCCAGATGATGATATTAGGCATGGTATTCATGAGAGGAAAAGAGTTCAGCGGGAGCGGCGGACGGTCACGCGGCCTGAGCCGGCCTCGGTAACGACGACGGTGGCGCCACGTTCGACGAACCCATCGAGCGAAAAGGCTTCGAGCAAGGTGCCTTCGAGCTCAATCGTGCCCGAAGGCGCGAGGACGGTGGCAGCCTTACCCGTCTTGCCGACGTAGACGGCATAACCGGCGGCGGCAGGAACAGCCGAGCCTTCGTTGCTGCTGGCGTTGATCATCGATCGACCGATGGCGGTCTGCGGCAGGAGGCGGCGAAAAGCGAAAAACTCAAGCGTCAGGACGACCAGGAAGACGCCACAGAAAACCCCGCAGGTGAGCGCGCCCGCATCTGCCGAAAGATAGATACCCGCGAAAGAGACGACGGCGCCGACGAAGCCGAGCACGACCGTCGGAAGAAAGAACTCCACGCCGATGAGGACGAGGCCAGCGACAAGCAGGCCGATGGGCAGAATCAAGGAAACCTCTTCCGGGGAGGCGGCGAAAAGCATCATGAGATTGACGATGTAGGCGCCCCGACCCCTTTCCAATCTTTTCCGCCCCGCCCTTCTTACAATAAGGTAAAAAACCTGTAATCTTCGCCACATGCTTGCGGGGCGACCTCGGCTCACCCTATTCTCGCCCATGGCCAAGAAACCGCCCGCCCCTCGCCGTAGCCCGGTCAAGGAAGCCCATCATGTACTGCAAGACGCCCTGCTCAAAGCCGGCCAAGGGGGCGACGGCAAAGACGGACAGCTCAGTAAGCATAGCGAGATCGCCAAGTCGCTCGGCGTCTCTCCCTCGATGCTTTATAAATGGCGCGAGCCAGCTGAAAAAGGCAGCGGCCAACCCAACCCACTCCACCGTACCGCCCTGCTCATCGATCTGACCGGCGACACCCGCATCGTCGACTGGCTCGCCCGGCGCGCCGGCGGCCAGTTCACTCCAGTCGAGGGCGAAGCCCAGAACGGCAACCTCGACAAAGCGGCCAACGCCCTCGTCCGCGAATTCGGCCTGCTCATCGTCGACGTCGCCGACGCGATTGATGACCACCGCATCAGCGCGGATGAGACGCAGGAACTCCGCGAGAAATGGGATCGTATCCGTAAACGCACCGAAGCCTTCGTGCGGCGCTGCGAAAAAGGCGACTTCCGCCCGAAAGACTGAGCGATTTCGCTTTCACGAACGCCGCGAAAGGGTAACCAGAAGCCATGGCCGAATTCACCATCCGCCCCTACGGCGACCCGGTCCTCCGGGCCAAAGGCGAACCCGTCAAGGAGTTCGGCCCTGCCCTGCGTTCGCTGGGCGATGCGATGCTGAGCGCAATGAAGAGCGCCAAGGGTATCGGCCTGGCGGCCCCGCAGGTCGGACTTTCCTTGCAGCTGTTCGTCATGAACGTGCACGACGAGGACTTTCTACCCGTGCTCGACGGCAAGGCTCGCCCGACCGAAGAGATCATGCCGATGCTGCTCGCCAACGCGACGGTGACCGTGCCGCCAGGCGAAGCGGACATCTACACCGAAGGCTGCCTTTCCTTCCCTGGTATCACCGGCGACGTCGAGCGTGTGGAGCACGCCATCGTTCGCTATCGCGATGCCGAAGGTGCCCCACATATCCTCGAATGTACCGGCCTGCTCGCCCGCTGCGTGCAGCACGAGCACGACCACTGTCAGGGAGTCCTATTCATCGACCGCATGACCCGGCCGCATCAGTTGCTGAGCGCGGCTAAGGTCAAGAAACTCAAGCGCGCGACGACGATCGAAATGAAGGCCGCGCGTAAGGCGCAAGACTGATTACTTAGCCACAGCAGGCAGCGCAATCAACAGGCTCAGCTGGCCCACGTCGACGCTGTCGCCAACCGTCGGGATGCTCGAGACCTTAAAGGCGATGGATCCGGCCGGAGCCGTATCCGTGACGGCAAGCCACTTTGCGCGGACGCCTTCGGAGCTGGAGGGGCCGCCGCCAGCGACGATCACCACGTACGGTGCCGCGGTGACGCCGACCTTGCTCTGGGTGACGGAAAGATGAGCAAGCAAAGCGGAGCCAAGAGCGTCGCTCGCACGATCGAAGCCAAGGACCCAATCTCCGCCCTCGCTGAGGCGAGGGAGAAAGCTGCGGTCATCACGTAAGGCGACCTGACAAATACCAGCCGGGACCGCGGCGGAACCCAGTTCGGTGTAGGCGACCTCCGAGGCGATCAGGCGCATAGAGTGAGCGTCCGCCAGACGGAGAAAGAGCAGGCCGCGCGAACCCACGGAGGTGACGGCGTAATATTCAGCCCAGACCACGGCGACCTGCTTCGGGGCGGCGGCTGGCTTAAGGCCCTTAGAGAGAGACGGGGCGGCCTTCTCGACACCACGAATATAAGCGTAGCCTTCAGCCGGAACGGGCGCGAGCGACTTATCGTCGGCCTTGGACCACGCCGAGCGGATGTCGGCGGAAAGTTCTTCGGGACGATTGAGTTTACCATCACCGAGCAGGCTGATTGAGCCGATGAAGTGGATTTGGGTGTAACCGAGATCGCGGGCCTGCTTCTGCAGGCGGACGACGGACTGAGTGAGCGCCACATTCCAGACGGCAGGTGCGACATCGACGGCGAAACTGACTGGCTTGGTCCGCTCCGCAGCGCGGGCGGCCGCAACCGCGCGCAGACGGGTCAGCGAAGGCAGGGCCTGCTGAATCTGCGCATTACCTTCGTCGATCATCTTCTGGGTTCGTGCCTTAAGTTGCTCCGCCGTCTCAGAGAGGCCGCCAATCTTGGGGGCGTTGTCCGGCGTGGAGCTACCACTGGTCTTCAGGATGCTTTGGCCCATCTTGACGCGGGTCTCGCCAGCCGAGTTGGCGCGCATTGCGCTGCTCCATTCGACAAGTTCGTTAGACCGGAGGTAACGCACCACCTCAGCGTCCGGAATAGAAGGAGGCGGCGGAGCCACCTCGCCAGCGGCGACGAAAATCAGGGAGGCGAGGAAGGCGTACATGGGAGGAGAATCAGGACTCGTCGAACTTACGGGCGAACAGCGCGTCCATCTCTCCGAGGAGAGCAGCGCCGTCCTTACCACGTACGGAGAAGCGAAGCTTCGAGCCCTGGCCGGCAGCCAGCATCATGAGCCCCATGATGCTCTTGCCGTTCACGGACTCTTCGTCCTTGGAAACGGTGATTTCGACATCCGGATAGCGGTTAGCCAGTCGGACGATCTGGGCGGCCGGGCGGGTGTGGATGCCCATCCGGTTCTGCACAGTGAATTCTCGGGCTAAAGCCTCGTGGGTTTCTTCCATATAAGGGGTCTGTCCTGAGACGAACACAGGATAGAGGAAAAGGGAGGGTGGCGGCAAGGCGGGTCAAGGCAAATTGAGCCTAAGGGAGGGGACGCTTGACCTTCCCCGCCAGACCCCTCCAATCAATCCAAACGAACTACCGTGGCCAAGCCCGCTGTCCTTACTCACCCGGAATCCCTGAAGCGCCCTGCCGGCCCTTCGGAATACGCCAAAGATCCGGTCAACGCATCCATGTCAAAGGCCGACAAAATCGCCCTTTACACCAAAATGGCTCGTATCCGCCATTTCGAGCAGCGCTGCATCCGTATCTACCAGCAGGGTAAGATCGGCGGATTCCTTCACCTTTACGTGGGCCAGGAGGCCGTCGCCGCCGGCACGATCTCCCTCCTTGGTAAGCACGACCACATCATCACGGGTTACCGCGACCATGGCCACGGCCTGATGGTCGGCATGGGCATGAACGAGTGTATGGCCGAACTGACCGGACGCGTCACCGGCTGCTCCCAAGGCAAGGGCGGCTCGATGCACTACTTCGCCCCCGATAAGAACTACTGGGGCGGCCACGGTATCGTCGGCGGCCAAGCCCCCCTCGGCACTGGCCTCGCTTACGCCGTTAAATACATGGGACTCAAGGGCAGCTGCCTCGCCTACATGGGTGACGGCGCCGTCAACCAGGGCGCCGTCCATGAAGCCTACAACTTGGCCTCCCTCTGGGACCTCCCGGTCATCTTCGTCGTCGAAAACAACGGCTATTCAATGGGCACCTCCCAAGAGCGCTCGACCGCCCACCCGGGCTGCCTCGCTAAGCGCGCTGAAGGTTACAACATGGCCTGGGACGTCATCAACGGCCACGACGTCTACGAAGTCCGCGCCAAGACGGCCATCGCGCTCAAGCGCGCCCACGAGGAATCCAAGCCGACCGTCCTCGAGATCTTTACCTACCGCTACTTCGGCCACTCGATGGCCGACCCGGACAAGACCTACCGCGACAAGGAAGAGATCAAGGAGTACCGCGAAAAGAAAGACCCGGTCCTCGCCTTCGAACAGGAACTCCTCAGCGAAAAGGTGCTGACCCCCGAACTCTCCCTAAAGATCAACGAAGCGGCGATGGCCGAGGCCGATAAGGCCGCTATCTTCGCCGATGAATCGCCGGACCCTACCGTCGCCGACATCACCAAGCACATCTATTGGGAAGAGGACAACCGCGGGCCGAAGACCACGAGCCGCGGCACCATCATCTTCGAATAATCCTTCTTCGCACACACTGTCATGGCTGTCATTTCCTACCGCGAAGCGCTCCGCGCCGCGATGCGCGAAGAACTCAAGCGCGACGACAAGGTCGTCATCATGGGCGAAGAAGTCGCCCAGTTCAACGGCGCCTACAAGGTGACCGAGGGCCTCCTCAAGGAGTTCGGCCCGAAGCGCATCGTCGACACCCCGATCTCCGAAGCAGGCTTCATCGGCCTCGGCATCGGCGCCTCGATGCTCGGCATCCGTCCCGTGATGGAGCTGATGTTCTGGTCCTTCTCGTACGTCGCGTTCGACCAAATCGTGAACAACGCCGGCAACATTCGCTACATGTCCGGTGGCCTCATCAACTGCCCGATCGTCATCCGCGGTCCGGCCAACGGCGGTACCAACGTCGGCGCCACCCACTCCCACACGCCCGAGGCCATCCTCGCCTCTCACCCTGGCATCAAGGTCGTCTGCCCAGCCACCCCGTACGACGCCAAGGGCCTGATGAAGGCCGCTATCCGCGATAACGACCCGGTCTACGTGATGGAGAACACGATTCTTTATAACGATAAGGGCGAAGTCCCCGACGAAGACTACATCGTGCCACTCGGCGTCGCCGACGTGAAGCGCGTGGGGACTGACCTCACGATTGTCGCCCACGGCCGCGCCGTGATCACGAGCCTCAAGGCCGCCGAGATCCTCGAAAAGGAACACGGTGTCAGCGTTGAGGTCGTCGACCTCCGTTCGATTCGTCCGCTCGACGAGGAGACCATCCTCGCCTCCGTCCGCAAGACGCACCGCGCCCTGCTGGTCGAAGAGAACAAGCCCTTCTGCGGCGTCGATGCCCAGGTGGCCTACCTTATCCAGTCGAAGGCGTTCGACGAACTCGACGCTCCGATTCACCGCGTGTCCTCCATCGACGCTCCGCAGATCTACTGCAAGCGCATGGAAGATCTGCAGATGCCCAACGTCGAACGCGTCGTCGCCGAAGCACTCAAAGTGCTCGCCTAACCCCCACCCTCTTACTCTTTAAATCCGATGGCTGAAATTATCGATATGCCGAAGCTCTCCGACACGATGTCGGTGGGGACTTTGGTAAAATGGAATATCAAGGAAGGCCAAGTGGTGGCCTTCGGCGACATCCTCGCTGAAGTCGAAACCGACAAGGCGACGATGGAGCTTTCCTGCACCGTGCCCGGCACGATTCTCAAAATCTACGCCCCAGCCGGCCAGCAGTTGCCCGTCGGCGCTCCCATTTGCGCCATCGGCAAGAAAGGCGAAGCCGCCCCTGAGCCCACCGCCGCTCCGGCGCCGAAGGCTCCGAAGACCGCCGTCCCAGCCATTCCTGAGAAAGCCGAAGTGAGCTGCGTGCCCACTGCGCCGGCTTCTTCCGGTTCTGTGTCGCCGCAGTCCGACGCTTCCCGCACCAAGGCCTCGCCTTACGCCAAGCGTATGGCTGAAAAAGCCGCGCTCAATGTCGCCGCCCTCTCCGGCTCCGGCCCTGGTGGCCGCGTCGTGGGTCGCGATGTCGCCGCCGCCGCTTCGGCTCCAGCCGCCGCCGCTCCTTCCGGCCCGCTCAACGTCGCGGTCGCTCCGCCCGCCGACGGCAAGGGCATCCAGCCTGACGCCGACGTCCCGGTAGGCGGCATGCGTCAGACGATTGCTCGCCGACTCCTGGAGTCGAAGATCACCGTCCCCCACTTCTACCTCGAAGTCGAAGTCGATGCCGCTCCGCTCATGGCTATGCGCGAATCACTGAACAAGCGCCTGGCCGAAACCGGCGCCGACGCGATCAAGCTCTCGGTCAACGACTTCATCCTGAAGGCCTCCGCCGAAGCCCTCCGCCGCGTCCCCGCGGTCAACGCTTCCTGGGCTGGCACGAGCATCCGCACCCACGGCGCGGTCCACCTCTCCTTCGGCGTCGCCCTCGAAGACGGCCTGGTCACCCCGGTCATCCGCGACGCGCA
>CAMCWL010000012.1 GCA_945882655.1 Opitutus sp. GAS368 | reverse complement strand
GGGGCACGGCCGCCGCTGAAGAAGATACCCGCGTACTCCTCGGGCTTGATGTCCTTGAAGGCGATGTCGGAGTTAATGGTGTAGCCCTCCCACTCCTTGGTGATGGTCCAACCTGGCTTCACCTCGTGGAGCACGGTCTGGTAGACGCGCTTCTCGGGCGTCGCGAAGATCGGCTGGAAACCGGCTTCCTGCAGGCGGTAGACCGGATACATCGTGTCGAGCAGCTCGGTAGCGTCACCGATGACGATGAGCACCTTCGGCTTCTTCGCGTTCTCAGGCTTGTCGGCGCCCGAGGAGATTGAGGCCTGGTTCTTGTTGTCGATGAGGCCAGCGGCGGAGACCAAGGCGCAAAGGCCGAGGAGGCCAGCAGTGAGGAGGCGGAGTTTCATGGGGGTAAGGAACTATATCCTTTCTTGCCCGAAAAGTCATTACAGGTATGATGCACTAAAAGTAAGGTTTCTGGTCAAAGCCCATGCCCTCCCCCGCCCATCGCCGCGCCCCGCGGGTCGCCCTGCTCATCGAGACTACCCGCAGCTACACGCGTGAGCTGCTCGCCGGGGTCCGGAGCTACGTCGCAGCCCACGGGCCTTGGTCGACCTACCTCGAGCTCCGTGCCCTCGACTCCTCTCCGCCAACCTGGCTGAAGGATTGGGACGGCGACGGGATCCTGACCCGCACATTTAGCGCCGAGACCTCTAAATTGGTCGCAGCCACGGGGCTCCCGGCCGTCGAACTGCGTTCGACCCACTTTGCCGGCGGGCGACCGTTCGTGGGCTGCGATAATGAGGATATCGGCCACATGGTGGCCGAGCACCTCTACGAACGTGGCTACCGGCACTTCGCCGCCTACAGCCAACGCAACGAGGAATTCTTCGTCGAGCGGGTAGACAATTTCAAGAAGGTCGTCCGCGCCTACGGACATCGCTGCCTCGAACTTCCCGAAAATCACCCCGAGCGCGTCCCGGACTGGGAGCAGAGCCAGTCCCGCCTCATTCAATGGATCGCGCAGTTGCCCAAACCCGTGGGCATCTTCGCGACGACGGATCAACTCGGCGTCCGCCTGCTCGAAGCCTGTCAGACGGCGGGCGTTGCAGTGCCAGAAGAGGTCGCCGTCGTCGGCGCCGAAAACGAGGAGACGCTGTGCAGCTTCACCACTCCGCCTCTTTCGAGCGTCCGCTTCGATGGACAGGCGGTCGGTTTCGCCGCCGCTGAACTGCTCGACCGCTTAATGCAGGGTAAGTCCTCCCGGACGAAGCCAATCCTGCTGGCGCCAAAGGGCATCGAGGTCCGCGGTTCCTCTGGCGAACTGGTCATCCGCGATCGGCTCGTCGCGCGCGCGGTCGCACTTATTCGCGAAGGCGCTACGCGTGGGCTCGACGTCAACGAACTCGCCACAAAACTGGGCGCCTCGCGCAGCACGCTCGACCGACGGATGAAGACGGTGCTCAAGCGCTCCCCAAAAGACGAAATCATGCGCGTGAGATTCCATGAAGTGGAGCGACTCCTCCGCGAGACCAACCTCACCATCGACCTGATCGCCGAGCAGACGGGCTTCACGCATAGCCACTACCTGCAAGCGACCTTCAAGGCCCGCTATAAACAGACGCCGGGGAAATTCCGTCGCTCGAAGTCCTGATCAACGGTTCAGCCCGACGACATCCTCGGGCTCGGCCCAGGCAGTGACGGTGGCCTTCGAGCCGACCCGCTGGCGCGGATTAGCCTCGGAGACCTTGAGGACCACGCCCTCCTTCGTCTTGAAATCGTGCAGGGAGACATCGCCCTGGAAGAGCGAGGCAACGATCGAGCCGGCAAAGGCATTCTCATCGGGCGCCATGAAATCAAGCTTCAGGCACTCGGGTCGAACACAGACGACAATCTTCGCGCCGGGGGCTGGAGCGCTTTCGGGCGTCGCGAGGGCGCCGCGCACCTCGCCCACCGCGGTCTCAGCGACGAACTCACCCGCGCCGACGTGGACGACCTTACCTGGGATGAGGTTCGCGGAACCAAGAAATGTCGCAATCCAGCTGTCCGCCGGACGGCGATAGAGGTCGATGGGCACGCCAGCCTGGACAATGCGCCCTTCGTGCATGATTGCGAGGCGGTCAGCCATCGCGAAGGCATCCTTCTGGTCATGCAGCACACAGAGCACCGTGACACCAGTCGTACGCACAAGTTTACGGATGACTTCGCGGACCTCGAGGCGCGAAGCGGCGTCGAGATTGCTCAGCGGCTCATCGAGCAGCAGTAGCTTCGGGCGTAGCGCCAGCACACGGGCGAGGGCAACGCGCTGTTGCTGGCCGCCGGAGAGTTCCTGTGGGCGACGTGCGGCCCAGGATTCAGCGCCGACGAGCTTCAGCGCTTCGAGGGCACGCGTCTTGATCTCGGCCGCGGAGAGTTTTTCGGCATCGAGCGAGAACGCGGCATTCTCGAGGACGGAGAGGTGCGGGAAGAGCGCGTAGTTCTGGTGGACAAAACCGAAGCCACGCTCGGCGGACTCGGCGAAGGTGATATCCCGATTGTCCAGCAACACCGTGCCCCCTTGAGATTCGATCTGGCCAGCAAGCACCTTAAGCAAGGTCGTCTTACCGCTGCCTGATGGACCCAGCAGGCAGCAGAGCGTGCCCGTCTCCACGACGAGGTCGACCCCCGCGAGGACGGGCGTCGTGCCGAGCTGGCGGCGCAGGCCGGTGAGGCGGAGGGTGGGCACGGCCGGAACCTAGGCATAAGCCCCTCCGGGGAGCAAGGTCGCCCGCCGACTGTGAATGATTTCCCCGACTGCTTCGCCTTCCCACGCTTGCCACGGGGCTGGTTTCGGGCAATTTGACGACTCCCATGCGTAACGACGACGAAGACGAGGACGAGAAGACCCCAGCCGCCCCCAAGGATGGCGGCCCGAGCGCCATGCTCATCCAGAAGAAGTTCCTCGAACAGCGGAAGATCTTCCTCTGGGGCGCCGTCGAAGACGCGTCGGCCCGCGACATCGTCGAGAAGCTCCTTTACCTGGACGGCATCGACCCGGGCAAGGAGATCACCTTCTACATCAACACCCCCGGCGGCTCCATCACCTCCGGCATGGCTGTCTATGACACCATCCGCATGATCACCTCCCCGGTGAAGGTCGTCGTCACCGGCATGGCCGCCTCGATGGGCTCCATCCTCCTCCAGGCCCCCAAGGAAAAGGGCAACCGCCTCCTCTTCCCCCACTCCCGCGTGATGATTCACCAGCCGCTCATCATGGGCCGCATCCAGGCCACCGCCGTGGACATCCACATCCAGGCGCAGGAAATGGAACGCCTCCGCTCCGAACTGAACGAAATCCTCGCCAAGGCTTCGAAGCAGAAGATTGAGAAAGTCACCAAGGACACCGACCGCGACTTCTACATGACCGCCGAGGAGGCCATCGAGTATGGCCTCGCCGACGCGATCGTGAAGAAGCTCTGAGGACGGCCTGCGCGTATGGGCATCGGCGACCGGGCCTATATGCGAGGCAGCTCAGCCCCGCGCACGCCGATCTCCATCACGGCATGGGTCGTCGGCATCCTCGTCGGTTTCTTCATCCTCAACCTCATCCAGGAATCCGCGAAAGCGAACTTCCTCGACTGGATGGTGCTCAGAGAAAGCGCCCTACAGCCTTGGCAGTGGGCCACGCATGCGCTCCTGCACGACGGGTTCTGGCATCTTCTCGGTAACGGGCTCGTCCTTTGGTGGACCGGCGCGACGGTCGAGCAGGAGCACGGCCCCGTCACACTCTTGAAGGTACTTATCGGCGGCGCCCTCATCGGAGCGCTCACTTGGTATCTCTCCGGCCTCGGCGGTAGTCAAAACGGCGCGTTGGTCGGTATCTCCGCCGGCGTCTACGCGCTGATGCTCGTCGCGCTACTCGATAAGCTCGATCACCAGATCACGCTGCTGTTGTTCTTCTTCCTCCCCGTCACACTCAAGGTGCGTTGGCTCCTCATCGTGGTCTCGCTCTTCACGGTACTCGGCTGGGTCTTCTCCGAATTCCCTGGCCGCCACGATTGGCTCGGCTGGAAAGCCGCCTGGCCCGACACCATCGCCCACTCGGCCCACCTCGGCGGCCTGCTCTTCGGCTGGCTCGCCTGGCGTTATCTCAATCGGACAAATTGGGCTCCCAGTTACGCTCAGGTGCAGGAACCCATGCCAACCGACGCCCCGAGCCCTGCTTTCGAGACCCCGACTGAGGAGAACGCCTCATCCCGCCCGCTCACCTCGGCCCAAGCTCGCGCGGAAATGGACAGGCTGCTGGATAAGATTTCGGCTGGGGGATTCGGCTCGCTCACTGTCGGCGAGAAACGTAGGCTCGAAGAACTTAGCGCCCGCCTACGCTAAGTTCCCCACCCCACCCTTTATGCGCCTCAGACTTTTCCTGCTGCCGATTCTTCTGGCAGCGTTGGCCTCCGCCCAGACCGCCGGCTTCACCACCACGCAGTCGATGCAGAACGAGACCCGCGCCACCGCGGCACTTCTCGAGAAGCTCCACATCAGTAAGAAGGATATGGGCTCAGTCGACATGAACTCCGTCGTGAAGACTTACTGCGAAAACCTCGATGGCGCGAAGATGTACTTCACGGCCGAAGAAGTGGACGAATTCGTCAACCGCTACGGCAAGACGCTCGATCTCTACCTGCAGCGCGGCAACCTGACCCCGGCCTTCGAAATCTTCGCCCTCTTTAAGAAGAAGGTCAACGAGCGCACGGTCTCGAATATTGCCGCCCTTGATCAGCCGATTGACCTCACCCAGCCAGGCACCTTCCCGGTCGACCGCAAGAAGGCCGAGTGGCCCGCCAATCAGGAAGCCGCTGACTCCCTCTGGACCCGCCGCCTCCGCCTCGATATGCTCTCGGAACTCCTCGGCGAAGACCGCACAGGCAGCACCAAGACCCCGAAGGACCTGGCCCTCCCCGAGATTACCCCCGAAAAAACCAAGGAAGCCGCGGCCCGCCTAAAGAAGCGCTACGACAAGTCCCGCACCTACCTCAACTTCGATCAGCACGAGGTCGAGGAGCTCTTCCTTAACTCCTACTCGAGCCAGTATGACCCGCACTCGACCTTCTTCTCCCAGCAGTCGCTGGAAGAGTTCGAAATCGCGATGCGCAACTCGCTCGTGGGTATCGGCGCTACGCTTTCCGATGAAGACGGGGTCTGCGTGATCAAGGATATCCTCCCTGGCGGCCCGCTCGATCTCTCCCGTCAGGCGAAGCCCGGCGATAAAATCATCGCCGTCGGCCAAGACACCAAAGGTGAGATGGAAGACATCGTCGGCATGCGCCTCTCGAAGGCCATTAGCCGCATCCGTGGCAAGCAGGGTTCCTCTGTCCGTCTGCTCGTCGACATGGCTGGCGGCGGTCGCAAGACGATCGTCCTCAAGCGCGACCAGATCAAACTCGTCGGCCAGATGGCCTCGGCCAAGCTTGTCGAGGTCACCAACGGCAACGGCACGGTGATGATCGGCGTCATCGTCCTCCCCTCATTCTACGGCAAGAACCCCGATGGTTCCGGCTCGAGCCCCTCGGCCGATATCGAACAGTTAATCACTAAGCTGAAGCCGCTTGGCATGAAGGCACTTATCATGGATCTCCGGAAGAACGGCGGCGGCCTGCTCAATGAGGCCGTTGATATCTCCGGACTCTTTATTCCGAAGGGTTCCGTCCTCCAGGTCCGCGGCAGCGATGGTCGCTCCGAAGACTATCGCGACGAAGACGAGAAGGTAGCCTGGAACGGCCCGCTGATCGTGCTGACCACCAAGCTCTCGGCCTCCGCTTCCGAAATCTTCGCCGGTGCGATGCGTGACCACCGTCGTGCCATCGTCGTCGGCGACACGAACACCCACGGCAAGGGCTCGGTCCAGAGCATCCTCGATCTCAGCCGCTTCGACAAGAACCTGAAGTCGGCGGTCAAGGTGACCATCCAGAAGTGGTACGCCCCCAGCGGTTCCTCCATCCAGCTCAAGGGCGTCCCGGCCGACATCGTCGTGCCGTCCGTCTACTCAGTTCTCCCCGTCGCGGAAGCCGACCTCGACCGCCCCCTTCCTTGGGATTCCGTCACGCCGACGCTGACCAAGGCCGACGAAGGCGAATGGCTCAAAGCCAAGCTTTCTACCGACCTGATCGCGCAGCTCTCCGCCAGCTCCGCGCGCCGTCAGTCCGAGCTCCCGGAATTCCTCACGCTGTCCCGCACGATTGATTGGACGAAGAGCCGTCAGGTCCGCAAGGACGTGTCGCTCTCGCTCGAGCAGCGCAGCACTGAGCGCAAGGATGACATCGAATTCCGTGAACAGATCCGCCGGGAGCTCTCCGATTACGCCAAGAAGACTTTCAAAGTCCGCGACGTGAAGCTCGATGCCGCGGTCGAACAGGATAAGAAAGACGGCGCCAGCGCGGCCGCGAAGAGCAAGAAGGCTAGCCGCATGCGCGACCCCCTCGAAGACGACGATTGGCCGGACTACGACATCCAGTTACAGGAAGCGGTGCGCATCGCGACCGACTGGACCGCCCTTCTCCCCGGTGCCTCGGTTGCCTCTGCCACCTCGGCCGCTCAATCGCAGGATTTGAAGAAGAAGTAAGCCTGCGGCGGGGATCCGCTGGCATGGTGAACTGCTGCGAAGCAAATAGAGGCCGCCCACCCAGGCGGTCTTTTTGTTACACGTTCAACGAGGTAGGGCCGAGCATTCCTGCTCGGCCGCGGCCGGCCAAGGATGGCAGCGCTATCCCTGCCCCTACCCCTACCCCTATTGAGATTTGCCGACCCCCATCCCTCCCGACAACTTAATCCCATGCTCTCACCCGAAGCACTGGTCTATGGCACCCTCTTGGTAACGGGCTTCCTCATTCTGCGTCGCTCGCGTCGCGCCGGTCTCGCCCTGCGTCGCCAACACGGAATCATCGAGGGCCAGCCGGTCCAACTCCACACGCTCACCAACGCCCGCGGCATGGAAGTCTCGGTCAGCGAATTTGGCGCCACACTCACCTCCATCCGCGTCCCCGATGTCCACGGCCGCCTGGACGAAGTCACCCTTGGCCTCCACTCACTGGCAGACTACGTCGCCAGCAACCCCTTCCTCGGCAGCACCGTCGGCCGCTACGCCAACCGCCTCGCGAACGGCCAACTGACCATCGACGGTCGCACCCTCGCACTCGCGCAGAACAACAACGGGAACCACCTCCACGGCGGACTCCGCGGCTTCGATAAGCGCGTCTGGAAATCCGAAGCCATCCGCACTGCCGATGCCTCCGCGGTCCGCTTCACCATCGTCAGCCCCGACGGCGAAGAGGGCTACCCAGGCGCACTCAGCGTGACGGTCACCTACACCCTGCCCGACGAGTCCAACGAACTGACCATCGACTTCGCAGCGACGACCGACGCCCCCACGGCCTGCAACCTGACCAACCACGTCTTCTTCAACCTCGCCGGCCAAGGCAGCATCCTCGACCACCGCCTGACGCTCCGCTCCGATCGCCTCGTCCCGGTGACCGCCGCGCTCATCCCGACGGGCGAGTTTATGGATGTCACGAATACGCCGTTTGATTTCCGTCGTGCACACGCGATTGGCGAACGCATCGGCGCCCCGCATGACCAGCTGCGCCGCGGACGTGGCTACGATCACTGCTACGACCTCGGCACCGATAAGGCCATGAAGTCCGCCGCCTTCGTCACCGAAGCATCCTCCGGCCGCACGCTCGAAGTCCTCACCGACGCCCCTGGCCTGCAGCTTTACACCGGCAACTTCCTCACTGGTACCGTGCAAGGCCGCTGGGCCAAGCCCTTTGCCTTCCGTCAGGGCTTCTGCCTCGAGCCTGGCCTCTTCCCGGACTCGCCGAACCAGCCTGCGTTCCATCGCCTCGGTTACCCCAGCGGCATCCTGCGCCCTGGCGAACAGTACGCCCAGAAGCTCGTCTTCCGCTTCGGCGTGATGAGGTAGGGATGTGATTGCCATCACATCCGTTCGCGGACGGACATCTGTTGTCCTTATTGCTAGCTAAGACCCGACGACTCCCCTCCTACGGCCTCGAACGGCGGTGATGGCAATCACCGCCCTACCTTCTGCTTCGCAGCAGTTCACCATGCCAGCAGACCCCCACGCGCCGGCGTCACGCCGGCGGGTCACACCCTCTTCGCGTCTTCGCGCTCCTGCGATGCCGTGCTGTCCGCCCAGAGCTGCTGGGTGACCTTGAGGAGGACGTAGCCACTGACAATCGTGACAGCCGTGAGTACCCAAGCCATCGTAAGGCGCTTAGGATCGCCCGCCGCATAGAGGAAGTTGCCGATGGCGAAGAGCGAAGCCCAGATCAGCGCGCACCCGGCGATCCAGCCGACAAAGGCGGACCCAATGCGGTTCTCCTGAGCAATCTCGGTGTCGCTGATACCAGCCGCAGCGCGGATATCCGTCCAACCTGGACCGGCAGGCTTCACCTTCTGGCAGAAGGAAATCAGCGTCGCGCGATCCGTCTGCGGACCGACGTACGCGGCGATGAGCCACGACAGCGTGGTAAGGCCGACCTGGATGATGGTCGTGGTCGCAAAGTCAGCGTGCGGCATGAAGAACGGCACGGCCACCGAGGTCACGAGCGACATCACCATGGCAACGACTTCGCACCAGGCGGAGACTCGCCACCAGAACCAGCGGGCCACATAGAGTAGTCCGGTGCCGGCGCCGATGGAGAGCAGGACCTGGAAGGCCTGCTGAGCCGAGGACATGGTCAGGCTCAGTAACGCGGCGACCACGTAGAGGAGCACAGTCGAGAGGCGGCCGACGTTCACATAGTGAGCCTCCGAGGCGTCCTTCTTGATGAAGCGACGGTAGAAGTCGTGCACAAGGTACGACGAGCCCCAGTTGAGGTGCGTCAGAATGGTTGAGGAATTGGCGGCGATGAGGCCGCCAATCATCAGGCCCACGAAGCCGACTGGCAGGAACATGAGCATCGCCGGGAACGCGGAGTCATGGCCGATGAGCGCGGGGTCCGCGTTCGGGAAGGCTGACTTAATCGCCGCGAGATCAGGGTAGACGATGATGGAGCAAAGGGCGGTGATGATCCACGGCCACGGACGCAAGACGTAGTGGGCGATGTTGAAGAAGAGCGTGCCACCGAGGGAATCCTTCTCCGACTTCGAAGCCAGCATGCGCTGGGCGATATAGGAACCGCCGCCAGGTTCGGCGCCAGGGTACCAGTTAGCCCACCAGCTGATGGCGATCGGCAGGATGAAAATCATCAGCGCCAGTTCCGACATCGTGAAGTTCGGCAGCATGTCCAGGATCGGCTGACCCTTGCCGTCCGATACCGACATCACCGGCACGCCTTGAGTCGTGACGACCTGCTGAGTGGAAAGTTTTTCAACGAGCAACTTCAGGCCAGTCCAGCCACTGGCATCGCCGGCCAGACGGCGGCCGACCTCGACGAGCGAGAACCAGGCCGCGGCGAAGACGGCGGTCATCTTGATGAAGAACTGAATCATGTCGATGACCAGCACGCCCCAGAGGCCGGAGTGCGCGGCGAAGACGACGTTGAGGATGCCGCAGACGACGATGGTCTGCCAAGCGGGCATGCCGAAGAGGATGTTGGCGATCTTGCACGCGGCAAGGGTCACCATGCCCATGATGAAGCAGTTGAAGAAGAGGCCGAGGTAGACGGCCCGGAAGCCACGCACGACCGAGGCGGCGGTGCCGGAGTAGCGGTGCTCGTAGAACTCGAGGTCAGTCATGACGCCCGAGCGACGCCACAGGCGGGCGAAGAAGAAGACCGTGGCCACACCAGTGAGCACGAAGGCCCACCACTGCCAGTTGCCGGCGACGCCGTATTTGCGGACCTGCTCAGTCACCCAGTTCGGGGTGTCGGACGAAAACGTCGTCGCGACCATCGAGAGACCGGCAAGCCACCACGGCACCGAGCGACCGGAGGCAAAGAACTCGGCGGTACTGCCGCTCGAGCGCTTGGCGAGGAAGAGCGCGGGTACGAAGCAGATCAGGATCGAAGCGACGACGATGACCCAATCAATCCAGGTAATATGCATGGCGGGGGTAAGGGGTTGCTTACTTCTGTTTCACCCTGCCCTACGTGGCAACCGCGTTCCCTTTACTGATATGACCAGTTCGGAGCATAATAGGTCAAAGCGGTCAGCGGCTGGCGGTTAGCGGATGGGAATGACACGAACTCAAGGGGAGACCGGAAACCGGATGATTAGCTGGGAAACCATTCCGCCATCGACGCAGCCCTCTGTCATCGATTCAGCCATCTCCCCTTCCATTCAGCCCTCCATTCAGTCCTCTACTCAGTCCTCCCATGAGATGCCTCTAGGTCGTGACGCGGTCCCGACCCTACCTAAACAAGAAGGGCGCCTTACGGCGCCCTTCTCTTCCTTCTGCTTCGCAGCAGTTCACCATGCCAGCAGTTCCCCCGCGCGACCTTCGGTCGCGCTTATTTCTTCATTAACTCCGGCTCCGTCCACGCGTCGGTCCGTCCCTTGGTGTCGGCACGGATCTTCTGCACGAGGTCGACCGGCACGGGCGGGGCCGCGTGGTCCCACTCGCGGCGAATGTAAGTCAGCACGCCGGCGATCTGCTCGTCGGTCAGGAAACCGGCGGCAGGCATATCATAGCTGTAAGCCACGCCCTTCACCTTGATGGGGCCGCGTAGCCCGTGCATGACGACCTTCACGATACGCTCGGGGTCACCCAGTACCCACTCTGAATCGGCGAGGGGCGGCGCAAGGCCTTCGAGGCCCTTACCGGTCGGCTGATGGCATGCGGCACAGAGGCCAGCGAAGGTCTGCTTGCCGGAATCAAAGAGCAGCTGTTGCTCATTGGTGAGGGCCTTCACGGTGGGCACGACTACGCCTGGCTTACCCGGCCAGACGACGGTGCTCTTAAACCAGGCGAGGACCTTCATCATCGTGGCGTCCTTGCTCTTGGAAAGCTTGGCGAGGGCCGATGGCTCGCCAGCAAGCTTGATCGGGTGCTTGGCGGTGACGGTCGGGTGTGCGGAGAGCGAACCAAGTAAAGTCACCTGCTGAGACCGCAGCGGCAACGCGGCGATGATGGCGAGGGCCTTCTCAATACGTTCCGGTTTACGCTCGGAGAAGACGCAGCGCAGCAACGCCGCGGGCAAGGTCTTCGAATAGGCGGCGGGTTGCTTGAGCACCGCGTCAAAGTTCTCGAGCTCACGGCCGGCGAGTCCGCTGATCAAACCATCCTGAATGGCGATGTGGTCCGCGGCGCGGTGCGCCAGCGCGGCGGCGACGAGGTCGACGGCGAGGTCCTTGGCTTCACCCATGGTCAGGACGAGCTGGAGCTGCACCTCGGGGACGGCTTCACTCGCGGCGAGTTCAGTCCAGCGAGCGATGACTTCGGCGCGATGCGGGCCAGCGACGAGACCTTCGGAGACGCGCAGCGCAGCGGAACGGACGCGCGGATCAGCGTCGGCCAGGCCAGCCGAGACGAGCGCCCAGTCAGTGACCTTAAGTCCGTGCTGCGTCCAAAGAGCATGTACGCGGCCCATGGCCGTGGTGGCCTTGAGCCCGAAGGCGGTCAGCGCGGGGGCAAGAGATTTGTCGCCACTTTCGACGAGCAGACGCTGGGCGGTCTCGCGGCGCCATTCATTGCCGCTACCGAGTTCGGTGATGAACTCAGCGGACTTGAGTCCGGCCAGACCATTGAGAGCCTTGGTCTTATGGCCTTCAGGGACGACGCGCCAGATGCGGCCGAGGTGTAGCGGGGAGATGAGGCCGCGGTCCTCGCCCTGCTTACGCAGGTAAGTCGTGAGCGAGATGCGGTGCTGAATCACGCCATGATGCATGTCCACGAGGTAGAGGGCGCCCTCGGGGCCGGTGAGCGCATTGACGGGGCGGAAACGCTCGTCGGTCGAGGCCACGAACTCCTGCTGGTCGTAGAACGGCGTGCCCTTGACCAAGCCCTTGTCGGGATTGAGCACCAGTCGCTTCACGAGATTGCCCGCCGGCTCGCAGATGAACGCGTTGCCATAGGCGTCGGCGGGAAAGAGATCCGAACGGTAGATCCACGGGCCACAAGCTGCGGTGCACTCCTTGAGTTTGTAGTCACGGAGCATCTCGGTGCGGTAGCCGCGGTTGATGCCCGGATTGACGCGGTTCGGCCACACGATCTGGTCGACCGCGGCCTTAGTGTTGAGGCCCGTGGTACGGCCGAGGGCCGGGTTGCGGAGCAGGTAGCCGGAGTTGACGACGTCGACACGTAGGAGGTCGCTGTTGTTATTGGAATACAGGCGACCGAAGTCGTCCTGCGCCAAGCCCCACTGCCCACGGAAATTACTCGTGGCGCGAACCCACTTACCGTCGTCGAACTTGAAGCGCGCCGTGTAGGCGCCGACGTAGAGCCAACCGTCATGACCCCAGAGCAGCGCGTTCGGAGCGCGTTCGGGATTGGCGAGCTGCGGGCGGGCTGGGTCGACGCGTACGCCGAAGTCCGTCGCGACCTCGATCTTCTCATCGGCCTTACCGTCGCCGTTTGTGTCGCGGCAGAACCACAGATGCGGCGGGGCACCGATCAGAGCGCCGTCGCGATGGAGGATGAGCGCGCGGGGCAGAATGATATTATCAAGGAAGACCGTCCGCTTGTCCATGCGGCCATCGCCATCGGTATCCTCGAGTACCACCACGCGGCCCTTCGCCTGGTCTTCCGTCGTCCCGTCAAAGTTTTCCATGTAGCCCGTCATCTCGACGACCCAGAGGCGACCGTCGGGGCCGAACTGCAGCACCGTCGGGTGGCGGACCAGAGGGGCCTCGGCGACGAGCTCGATGCGGTAGCCCGGGGCGACCTTGAAACTGCGGAGCGCTTCCTCAGCCGTGAGCGGGGGCGAAGGCGGAATCAGGTTCGCCGGCACGATCGGTACCTGCGGCTCACCGGCCTTATCGCCGACCTGCGCGCACGCGGCCGCCGCCAGGCATAGGACGGCCAAGGAAAAGGTGCGGCGGGGCATACGCATACAGACACCAGATAACCCCTGCGGTTGCGGGGTCAACCGACCCTATCACTTTCCCCCGACTTTAAACGACAGGTCGCGGACATATAACCAGACAGGGTTCCACCCAAGCCCGACACTAGGGTTACTCTCAACTTAAAATACCTACACTTGTCGGGTTGTTTTTGAATGTGCCGGAATAAACTGAACTGGGCCATGCGATCCCTTTGCTGCCTTTGCCTAACGATATTCCTAAGCCTCGGACTGCCTTCACCCTGCCGCGGCGGCTTCGGCGCGACCAACACAGTCATCTTTGCGTCCACGGATGACTCCGATGAGGACGGACTTGAAGATGCTATCGAAGAAGAGATTGGTACTGACCCTTTTGAACCCGATTCGGATGGCGACGACTGGGATGACTTCGTGGAGTTCATCAACCAAACGGACCCCAACGACCCAAACGACTTTCCACGTACGAGCATCATCGCCACTGACGGTGCCGGGACAGGAGATCCCGGACTACGCCTAAAGATTAAAGAACTCCTGACGGCTCACCGCGTTCGTAACGGAACATCCCCGAATAAAAATCCGAACGGCTTCCTGTCCCTCGACTACTATTATCTAAAGGGCAACCTGCCCGACCTCGCGGTTAAATTACAAAGGTCGGACTTGAAGTCAGGGTCATACCTCCTGCTCTGGCGGCATCTACTGCACTGGAATCCACTGGGTAACGAACAGCGCTATACCGTAAGCGTAAAGACGGATGACGGTCACATGATCCTGACATGGCAGACGCCAGAGCCAGTCGGAACTACGTGGAGCCATGTCGGCCTACCCTTCGTGGTAAAGCCTGCGGAGGAAGGAAAAGTGCTCACCCTTTCCGTGACGCCTGAAAGCGGCGGCATGCAATATGCCGTAGCGGACTTCGCCGTTGTCTCCGCAGGAATTGAAGCCGACGTCGACCGCGATGGCCATATCGCTCGGGATGAGAGGCCAAAAGAAGGCCGACCACTCCGCCACTGGGTTAACGACGATGACGATCAAGGGGAGTGGCAAGGGCAAGCCGACCTGCCCGGACTCACCGTCTCTTCCGACCACGCGAGTCCGGGCGTGGACGGCCTAAGAGACTTGGTCGATTTCATGCCAATCAACCTGAACCTCGCGAGAGTCATCCGACTGCTGCCACCTACCGACGGGTTCGACTACTTCCTACGCAATGAAGACCGAGCGGCCCAAGTCGTGCTCACCAACTTGTCTCCGGCGGCTGCAGGGACCATCCATCGGAATCCCGACTTGCGGACTTTTGGCAACGACCTGGACGGACCTATCGCCACAGCAGAGGTTCTCATACCTGATAGCCAAGGTCGAATTGCCCTGCCGCTGACATTTGTTGAGCGACTACGAGATCGAGGCAATGGCGTCCTGCTACTCGAAGGTGCGCGCACAACTAATCGACCCTTGTGGGTAGAAATATTCCAACATGGAAGATGCGTTGCCAAGCTCGAGCAGCCTCTGGCCGTCGGTCCGGTGGAATCGATGTATCGGCATGTGGATCTAAGCGGGGTGGCCCGCGAGTTTTCCGGCCGGCCGGCCGAAAGGCCGAAAAAGCCACGCTTGCACCAGATAGATGAACCGACCGGCCTACCCGATATAGAATCTTCCGATCGGTGGGTCGTGATGATTCATGGCTACAATGTCCCAGCCGATGCCGCACGCAGCTGGCACGCCGAAACCTTCAAGCGCCTACATGTCATGGGAAGTAATGCGCGGTTCGTAGGTGTGACTTGGAACGGCGATACCGGACTAGATTATCACAAGGCCGTCTTCCAAGCCTTCCAGACTGGCGACGAGGTCCCACGGGCGCTTGGCTTCCTCGACGCTTCACGCACTACGCTCATCGCACACAGCCTAGGCAACATCGTCGCCAGCCAAGCCGTGCAAGCTGGCTTCACTCCAGCCTACTACTTCATGCTGAACGCCGCCCTCCCCATCGAAGCCCTGGCCGGCGAGGCCGACCTGAGCCTTCAGACCGCCGCCATGACGGAGTACCGGTGGCGTCCCTATCCGCGTAAACTCTACGCATCGGATTGGTCTAAGATCTTTTCTGCCGATGACCCTCGGTCCACCTATACATGGATTAACTGCTTCAGCCGCGTACGCTCGACGGGCATTGTCATCAATTGCTTCTCGCCGGGGGAAGATGTCACCAACTGCCCCCCTGAAACCGAATCTGCCTCCGTGCTCGCGACGCTCTGGGCCGGACGCAGCGTCGACTATGGGGTATGGAAGACACAAGAGCTGCTTAAAGGCGTCGGGGCCAATCGCTCGCTCGCCATGCTGGCGATGGAAAGGTCGCAAGGCGGATGGGGCTTCAACCTAGGATGGCGCGGTCGCTTCGTGCCGCACGGACCGGGCAAGGCGGCGGGTGGACATTACGAACTAGTCGACCCAGTGACGGCTGGAAAATTGAGCCCTCATCTACTGCGGATTTATCCCTTCTTCCGTCACTTCCGAGAAATAAGGATACACTATCCTGGACCGATGAGATTATCCCCTTTGCTCAATCTCCAGGACCTACGCTACGACCTTCTCGCCCGCGGGATTCCGGCTCAATCTTACGCTGCTGGGGCCGAGCCCGTGCCGGGCATGGCCAACCTCGACCTTGAGCAAGCTGGCAGGAATCCGGCGGTACGTTGGCCCACGGACGGACATACCGATAAGAAAAGGTCACATCGATGGCTACATAGTGATTTCAAGAATGTCGCCCTTCCGTTCGTCCATCCGCTTTTCGCCACGATGAGCCAAACCTCTGCACACCGATGAAAAGTATAACTACATTCCTCTTAGTGCTGGGCGGCACCCTGCCCTTGCTCGCGATCGATGTCTCGGTGACGGTCTTAGACGAAGATAGCCAACCGCTTTCGGATGCCGTCGTGGAGGCTCTCTACGCGCCCCTCAATGACCCGCGATACGCCAGCCTACAGCTCAGGGAAGGACGGACGGACGGCAAAGGCCGCTTCAGCTATGAGATCGGCAAGGACCGGCAACTGGTCCGCCTTAGCGTAATCAAACAAGGGTACTGCGATGCGGATGCCGACCATCGACATGACCTCGGTGGCATCCCCCCGAAAACCACTCACTTAATCACCCTACCGAAAAATGTGAGCGGCATTCCACTCTGCTATAAAGATGTCCACCTTAGCGAAGGAAAGGGAACGTTCACGACAAAGACCTGGGTGGGCTTCGACTTCCAAGTAGGGGAACCAGTCGCACCTTGGGGCAAAGGAAAGATTGCCGACGTCCTTATCAAGAACGACGGCGCGCGAATCGGCTGGGCCTACGACGAAGCTCAGATTGAGCGCTATCGACGAGATGACATTCATCGCCTTCTATCCGATTTCGAATTCAACACCATCTACGGACGCTTCCAAGGAGCCACAGAGATCGCCTTCAAATCACCAGGCGCAGGCATCATGCCCTCGCCGGCCTTCTGGCCGTATGCGCAGATCAAGATGCCGCCCCTAGCACCCGCAGAGGGCTACGCTGACGGACTAAGGCTGGAATACGACACCCGAGTCTACCCGAGAGTGCAGCTGGAGTTCACAGGTTTTTACTTCCGCGTACGCGCTAAGCTCGGATCGGATGGGAAGGTCACCTCCGCTCACTACGCCAAGATCCAGGGCCGAATCGCCAGTGGTTATGGGTGGGTGTCGTTCCGCTATTATTACAATCCGGTGGCCGATGACCGGCAGCTGGTCTTCGATCAGGAGCGGAATCTGCTGAAGCCGGGGCCGGGCGCGAAGGTTGATGAGGTCATCCGCTACCGGGCCTCCGAGCGCTGACCCGCCCTACTCGGTAATCAGCATTGAATCCGGCCAATCATATAAAGAATATACCCCCATGACCAAGACCCTCAAGGCCTCCTTCCTCCTCGCTGCCGCGGCATGCACGCAGCTCGCCGCCGCCAACTTCAACCTGACCTGGAGCGATACCATCAACATGAGCGGTGCCACGGCCACCGGCGTCATCGGCCTCGATCTGGCGACCATCCCCACCGCACCAAGCCACATAAGCAATTCCATCCCCACTTGGATTACCAGCTTCACGATGACCATCACGGGGGCAAGCAGCGGCAATGGCACGTTCACCCTGGCCGACTTCAGTGGCTTTACCTTCGATTCCAATGGCGTCACCCTGAACTACACCACCGATCTCTTCGTACAATTACCCTCCCCTGCCAGTTTCAACGTCCAGGGCTCGTCGGTGAACGCTCCCATAGGAGTTGCGCCCAGCACGATGCTGACGGATGCGGCCTTCGGTGACTATCTTGTGCTCACGTCCTTCACCCCGGCTTCGGTTGTCCCGGCGGGCGTTCCCAATATCGCGGCATGGATGTCCTCGCTGAATGGCTCCGCCCGCCTGTATAACGCCGCCTCTACCCTGACTACCCTCCAGCTCGAAGGCGCCCACCACCGCCCGATGCTTTCCTATGATCGCATGGGCAAGGAATCCCAGGCCTGGGCGACCGGCGACTTCGGTTCGTCCTCTCGCACCCGCGATATCCACACGACGACCGGTGAGGCCGGCATCAACTGGAACCTGGGCAAGAGCTTCCTCTTCGGCTTCGCCGCCGGCCATGGCGAACAAAACCAGGATCTGGCCTTCGGCGGCTCTGCCTCCACGAAAGGCGACTACGCCCTCGCCGAACTCGACTACCGACCGGAAGGCAGCCAGTGGATCGTCTCCCTCATTGGTCTCGTCGGCTCCTATGAATCGAAGATCAATCGTGGCTACACCAACGGCGCTTCGACCGACTTCTCGAACGGCATCGCCGACACGATCAGCCGCGCCGCCCGCCTCCGCGTCGACGCCCCAGCCCTCGTGACCTTCGGTGGCTTCGGCTTCGCCCCTTACGCTTCCTACTCGGTGACGCAGACCGTGGTCGGTGCCTACACGGAAACTGGCGGTGGCCTCCCGGCATCGTTCAACGAGCAGGAGCATAACGCGACCGAAGGCCGCATCGGCGTCACCGCCGCCAAGGACCTCTCCGCCGCAACCAAGCTCCTCCTGACGGTCGAAGCGATTCACCGCTTTGATGGCGCCGGCCCGGCCCTCACCGGCCAAGACCTCACCGGCGCTGTATCGTTCAACCTACCCGGCACCGCCCCGAGCCCCGACTGCGTCCGCTTCGGCTTCGACGTGGACCATAAGCTCAACGAGAACACCCTCCTGAACATCTCGGCCCACGTCTCCACTGTCGGTGAAGCTCACGACGTCTCCGCGGCCGTCAGCATCCGCCGGGCCTTCTGAGCGCGAAGCTTTGCTTCGCGAGAGCGCCGAGCCTTACTATCAACCAGAACATGACTAACGCCCGCTGGCTTATTTCTTTTGGCGTTTTCCTCTTTCTCTGCGGGCTCGCAGGCTTTCTCTCTAATCCCGCCGCCGCCAAAACTGCCCTCATTTCCGGTTCCCTCTTCGGTGGCCTCTCGGCGATCTGGGGACTTCTTCTGGCCAAGGGATTCGGTTTTGCCAAATGGATCGCGCTGGCGATGACCCTGATGCTTTGCGGCGTCTTCGGTTGGCGCTCCGTCGTCAGCTGGCAAGCCGTGGCTGATGGCGCCCCCAAGGTCTTTGCCGCCAGCCTTATCACGCTGATGCTCCTTGGGTCCATCGCCACCGTCGGCAAGCTCCTCCGTCGCTAAGCGACTGGAGGCGGATGCGATGTCATCGCATCCCTACCCCCGCGCCGTCGCGTCGATCAACAGCCAGGCCCAGGTGGCGACGACGCCGTCAGGGCGCGCATTGAGGCGATCGTAGTCGCGGATGAGCGACTTTAGTTCGCTCGGAGAAAGCCGTGGGTCGCCGGTCACGCCGCTACGATGCAGGTTTCGCAGGAAATCCAAGGCGCTCGGGTAAATCTCTTCGGACTCGAGCACGCCATGCGCATGGACGTCGAAGTTCGCGGCCTTGAGCAAGGCGAGCCACTGAGGCTCATCGCGCCAGCGCACGGGTCCTTCGCCGATGAGGTCGCGCAGTTCGTTGAGGCAAGGATCGCACGGGACGCCGAGGAGGAGTCGGCCGCCGGCCGGCAACGCCGCACGCCAATGACGCAACACCGCGGCGGGATCAGCCGCCCAATGTAGCAGGCCGGTGGAAGCGAGCGCACCGGCTTTCTCGATGGGACCGAACGCATTATGCACCGACCAGTTGGCGGCCGGCACGGCCTGACGACCCAGCTCGACCATCGCGGGCGAGGAATCCGTGGCGTCGACGTTCACGCCCTGGGCGAGCAATGCGGAAGTCAGGAAGCCAGTACCAGCGCCGAGTTCGGTGACACGGACGCCACGACGGAACGGCGCGAAGGCGGCCAACGCTTCGGCGAAGCGCTTCTGCGGCGCGGCATGCGCACCGTAGCTCTCAGCTCGTTCGTCGAAACGCATGGGATTAGGGGGCGAGGAACTCGCGCAGGTCGTGCCCGAGTCCCTCTATAATATGACAACCTACGATGGCTTGGCAAACGCCCGGAGCATCGAGGAGCGCATCCTGGTCGCCGACATAGGCTTCCCAACCGGGGCTAAGCCCCTGACGCCCAAAGGTGATCAGCGAGATGCCCGCAGGCTGGGCGAGGAGGTCCAGACCGGCCTGCAGGTATTCCTTTTCGTAGGGCAAGGCGTCGCTGGCCATCGGGGCCAGACCGGCACGCTTGCGGAAATCAGCCAAGGCCGCCGGGGCGTCGGTATCAATCCAGCGACGTAACCACTTCACCTGGGTCTCGGAATGCTGCCCGCACTTACCGTGCTCGGAGCAGAACGACGTGAACGGGGCGAAGAGCAGCACCTTGGCCGGGAACTTCACGCCGCGGGCGCCAGCTTCGAGCACGAGGTGCGCACCGAGCGACCACGCGATGACAGCGTCACAGCCGGAAAGGTTCTCCGCCGCGCCGACGACCGGCGGGTAGATGAGGTGCTCGGCATCGGGCGCATGGGCAACCGCGATGGCCTTCATCTCCTCGAGCGAGACACCCCAACCGCCGATCCAGCCGATCTTCATACGGAGACGCCCTTCAAGGCGGCGACAAAGGAGGACAGTACTGTGGGCGAAAGGCCCCGGCGGAGCGAGATGCGGATGCGTCCGGTGCGCACGGGCACCGTGGGCGGACGGATGGCGGAGACCATGAAGCCAGCGGCGCGCAGCGCGGTGGCGTATTTCAGGGTAACGTCGGAGTCGCCCAAGATGAGCGGGATGATGGGCGAGTCCCCTGACGGCACCGCGAAGCCGGCTTCAAGAAGCCCGTCGCGCCAAGCATGGGAAAGCGCGTGGAGTTCGGCGCGTTCGCCCGACATCCCTTTCACGCGCTCGACCGCCGCGAGGGCGGCGGCGGCGCAGGAAGGAGCGAGGTAGGTCGAGTAGACGAACTCACCCGCGAAGTTGATCAGGGAGTCGCGGACTTCCGGGGCGTGCGAAAGCACGTAGGCGCCCTGGGAACCGAGGCCTTTGCCGAGCGTGCCGACCACGATGTCAGCCGCGGCGAAAGCGCCTTGGGCTTCCTGCAGACCGGAACCCGTAGAACCGTACCAGCCTGTCGCGTGGGCTTCATCGAGCACCCAGCAGAATCCAAAACGCTTACGCAGAGAGGCCAGACGCTTCAGGTCGGGGCTATCCCCGTCCATGGAGTAGACGCTTTCCGTGACGACGAAGATGACGCCATCCAAGGCCGGCTCTTCGTGGAGCATGAGCTCGAGCGCATCGAGGTCATTATGGGCGAAGCGACGGAGACGTGCGCCCGAGGCCATGATGCCATCGAGCATGCTCGCGTGCACGAGTCGGTCGGCGAGGATCAGGTCGCCCTTTTTCGGCAGGCCGCCGAGGACGGCGGAGTTGGCCGAGAAGCCGGTGTTCATCACGAGCCCGTACTCATAGCCCTGCCAAGCGGCGAGGGTGTGCTCGAGCTGCTGATGGATCTCGGTGTAACCGGTGACCAGCGGTGAAGCGGACGAAGACGCGCCCCACTCCTGAAGCGCGGCCACGCCGGCGGCGACGACCGCGGGGTCGCGAGACAGGCCGAGGTAATCGTTATCGGCCAGGTTGACGCGCGTATCGGCCGAGGCGCGCGCCGTCAGCTTACGGCGTAGCGACGATCCTTCGCGCTGGGCGAGGGATTGACGCAGGCGCTGCAGCAGGGCTTCGTTCACCGCGGAAGGAAATGGAAGCGCGCGGACTTCTCACCTTTGCCCGATTCCCCGAGCAGCGGGATCCAGGACTCGGCCAAGCCGGCACGGTTCGCAGCGGCGACTTCTTTCGAAGGCTTCTTGATCGCGTTGAGCCAAACGCCGATGGGGCCGTCGTAACGGCGACGCAGGTAAGAAATCGCCAGCCGGGCCTGGTTGATTGCACCGAGGCGATCTTCTACGACCACGATGGCGACGGTCGGCTTGATGGCTGCGGCGAAGTCCGCCCAGTCCTTACCCTTAGGGTCAATCGGTACGGCCACACCGCCGGCGCCTTCGACGACGCGACACGGCGCATGCGGAACGGCGCGATAGAGCTTCAGGAGCAGCGCGAGGTCGAGTGGCTTACGTGCCTTCTTCGCCGCGGCGAGCGGGGCGATCGGGGCGGGGAGCGTCAGCAGCGTGTGCGCTTCGGCCCACTTGCCTGCGGCCTTCTTGGCGTCGGCCGGACGACCGGCGCCCGCGCCCGACTCCACCGGCTTGATGACCTGCGTAAAGCCGTCGCGGGAAAGGCGACGCGCGAGCAGGCCGGCGACATGGGTCTTACCCACGCCGGTGTCGCTACCGGTGACGAAGATGAGGGCCATGTTATTTGCAGCCGCAACCGCCGTTGCCGCAGGATTCTTCGGTGGCGTTGGCCGCAGCGAATTCCGCCACGTTCGGCCATTCGGCTGGCTTAGCGTCCGCCGGGGCGAGGTCACCGCGATGGATGCGACGGGCTTCGTCCGGATGCATCGGGTGCAGGCCGAGACGCTTCATCAGGTTCATATCTTCTTCGATGTCGGGGTTACCCGTCGTGAGGAGCTTCTCGCCCAGAAAGATCGAGTTGGCACCGGCGAGGTAGCAGAGGGCCTGCGTCTCATCGTTCATGTTGGCGCGACCGGCGGAGAGGCGGACCATCGCCTTCGGCATCAGAATACGGGCGACGGCGATCGTGCGGACGAACTCGATTGTATCGACGAACTTACGGCCCGCTAGCGGCGTGCCTTCGACGGCCACCAAGGCGTTGATGGGCACGGAGTCGGGCTGAGGGTCAAGCTGGGCGAGCTCGACGAGCATCTTCATGCGATCGTCGACCGTCTCGCCCATACCAAGGATACCTCCGGAGCAGACTTCGAGGCCGGCCTTGCGGACGTTCGAGAGTGTCTGGAGACGGTCGTCGTAGGTCCGGGTCGTGATGATCTTCGAGTAGTGCTCGCGGGAGGTGTCGAGGTTGTGATTATACACGTCGCAACCGGCCTGCTTGAGGCGCCCAGCCTGGGCTTCGCTGACCATCCCGAGGGTGCAGCAGACTTCGAGGCCAAGTTCCTTCACGCCCGAGACCGTGTTCAGGACGCTGTCGAACTGCTTGCCATCGTTCACGCGGCGCCAGGCGGCGCCCATGCAGAAACGGGTCGCGCCGCCGGCCTTGGCCTTGCGGGCGTCGGCGAGGATCGCCTGCGTCTCCATGAGGGCTTCGGTCTCGAGGCCGGTCTGGTTGTGCACCGACTGCGGGCAATAGGCACAGTCTTCGGGGCAGGCGCCGGTCTTGATCGACTTCAGCGTGCAGAGCTGCACGCCGGCCGGATCCTGGTTGGCCTGGTGGACTTGCTGAGCCTTGAAGATCAGCGTGTTGAGCGGCAGGTCGTAGAGCGCTCGGGCTTCGGTGAGGTTGGGCATATATAGAAGGTTTTAGCGGTTGGCGGTAAGCGGTTGGGAAAATACTGGAAAGCGGGGGCGAAGGTTAGCGGTTGGCGGTGGGGAGAGAAGAAAGGGTGTCGTCCATGGCGAGGCGGACGGCGCGGACGAGGTGCTTCACTTCGTCGGCCTGGATGGAGATCGGTGGGACAAAGAGGATCGAGTCACCGAGAGGACGAATGACGAGGCAGTGGCGACGCGCGGCCAGAGCGACGCGATAACCCGCGCGGGTGTCGGTCGGCCAGCGATCGACGGCGGCGGGCTTGAATTCGACGGAGCCTGTGATGCCCAGCTGACGGAAGGTGCGCACGTGGGCGTGGCCAGCGAAGGCGACTTCCATCTCACGTCCGAGGAGCGCGGCGCGCTCGGCAACTTGGCCCGACGCGAGCATCGGCTTCAACTTACGCAACGATTCGCGGGCGACCGCACAGCCGAGCGGATTGCCGGAGAAGGTATGACCGTGGAAGAATGTCTTCCCTTCGGAGAACGCGCCGAGAAACGCTTCATAAATCTTTTCGGAAGTCAGCGTGGCGGCGAGCGGCAGGTAGCCAGCGGCGAGGCCTTTCGCGAGGCAGAGGAAATCGGGGATGACGCCCTCGGTCTCGGCGGCGGTGAGCGCGCCCACGCGGCCGAAGCCCGTGAAGACTTCGTCGAGGATCAGGTGCACGCCGTGTTGACGACAAAGGGCGGCGACGGCCTTCACGAAGCCCGCTGGCTGCTGCACCATACCCGCGGCACCTTGCACGCGAGGCTCGAGGATCAGGCAGGCCGTCGTGGCGGCATCGCGCTCGAGGATGGCCTTCAGCGCGGCCAGCGAAGCGGAGGCATCGGAACGGCCAACCTTGCCGGCGCATTCGGAATGGGCCGGGGCGGGGAATGTCTGCGCGGCGAAGAGCCAGGGATTGAAGCGACGGTGGAACTCGGAGCGTTCGCCGACGGCCATCGTCCCGAAGGTATCGCCGTGGTAGGCGCCTTCCATCGAGATGACCCCGCGCTTGGCTTCCTGACCGACGAGCTGCCAATACTGGAACGAAAGTTTCAGGGCGACCTCGATGGCGTTGCTGCCGTTGTCGGTGAAGAAGCAGCGCGGCAAAGCGCCGTTGGTCAGCCCAGCGAGATCTTCGGCGAGCTCGGTAGCGATCGGGTGATTCAGGCCGAGGAGCGTCACGTGGGCGATTTTCTCGGACTGCTCGCGCAGGGCGCGGTTCAGATCGGGGTCGTTGTGACCGTGCACATTCGTCCAGACCGAGGCATTGCCGTCGAGGTAGCGCTTCCCTTCCCCGTCGATCAGCCAGCTGCCCTCACCGCGGACCAAGTGCAGACGAGGGTTATCCTGATATTCCCGCATCTGGGTAAACGGGTGCCACCCGAAGCGCCGGTCGGCGGCATCGAGGGCGTCCTGGGCGGACGAAGCTGCTGCGGGGGCAGTCGGCACACCCCTTGTCTAGGGCCCTCCCGCCCTATTGTTAAGCCCGAAGGCGTGGCATCTTTACAATATACAAAACTAAACGTGGTTGAACAAATGTTCACCATTGGTAATGGTTTGATCTTTCCAAGATTGATCTCCAAGATACATCCGTACTAATATTTCCAAATGCGCATCAAGACAGCAGAACTCTTCGCCGGCGTCGGCGGCTTCCGGGAGGCCATAGAATACTCTGACCTAAGTAAGTTTTTTGAAGTTTCTTGGTCTAACCAATGGGAACCCAGCGAAAAAGGTAAGTCCGGGGAATCGCAAAGCGCGAACCGTGTCTACTTGGCCAAGTTCAAGAAGATTAAAGCTCACTACACGGACGACATCCACCTGATAACCGACTCCAAGAAGGAGCTACCTAAAGATATCGCCAACATTCAGATGCTTGTCGGCGGCTTTCCCTGCCAGGACTACTCCGTTGCCAAACCCAAGAATGAAGCGAAGGGAATTCGTGGACCTAAAGGCGTGCTGTGGTGGAGTATCGAGCGGATCCTACGCGATGTTCGACCAAAGTACGTACTGCTAGAGAACGTCGATCGCCTTGTTAATTCTCCTTCCGCTAATCGCGGACGCGACTTCGCGGTAATCCTCAAGGGTCTCGACAGCCTGGGCTACATCGTTGAATGGCGCATCGTCAATGCGGCCGACTACGGTTACCCGCAGAAGCGTCGCCGCATCTTCATCCTGGCCTACCAGAAGGATTCCCCCGCCGCGAAGAAGATCAACGCCACCAAGCTCTCCGCTGATGAAGCAATCGATTCCAAAGGATTGATGGCACAGGGTCTGCCCTGCCGTCCGGACTCCGAAAAGACCTGCTTCGACCTCACAGACAAAGAATACGCATCGGACAATGAGCTGGGCGCCAAGTACAAAGCCCCCAAGGGAAAGTCGCCGTTCTTGACTGCAGGATTTCTTGTGAATGGGAAGGCCTGGACCAAGGTCGTCAAAGCCACCCCCCCCAAGAAGACCACGTCCCTCGGCCAGATTCTCCTTAGTCCTGACAAGGATACGATGCCCGCCAACAGCGCCAGCTTCCGCGTCCCCCCTGACGTCCTGCCTAAATGGGCAATTGCTAAGGGCCGGAAAAACGAGCCTCGTCGCAAGGCCTCCGCAATTGCTCTCTTCATCAAGTCCGAGCTAGGTAACGCCAGCTTGGCAAAGGTCGACATCGCCAAAGCCTCCAAGCAACTACCCGTCGAACTCAAGATGGACACCGCATTCGACTTCACCTTCGACGACAAGACGGTTCGCGTAAGCCTAGCCCGAGAAGAAATTAACTACCGCATCGCTGTGGCACTCAACCTCAAGGGCGCCACCTTTGACCGTCCCAACGCCGTCACTCGCGGCCAAATCGAACAGGCCCATTCCAGCAAAGAGATTTGGGGTAAGGTCGAAGCGGGCGCCGTCGCCATCGCGACGGACCGCGCCTTCTCCCTGCTCGGGCTCAAGGGCAAAGAATTGCTCGGAAAGGTCGCGACCAAGATTCGCCCTCAGGTAGTCAAGGCCGTGGCCGACCTCACCAAGAAGGACAAGGCCGTCGAGTTCTCCATCTCCGGCAAGATCCTCAAGGTCGACCGAGACACCCTTGCCGCCAATAGCTTCGCCTACGGCTACAAGGAAGGTGGCCTACCCTTTCCGGATCGAATCGACGGCCCTGGCCGTACCATCATCACGTCCGAAGGCGGAGCCTCCGTCTCCCGCTTTAAGCATGTCATCTGCGAGGCCTGTGCCAGTGGCAAGGGGGCGCACAAGACCGGGGCTGACTGCGTCAAGGCCGGCAAACTACGGCGCCTTTACCCGGAGGAACTAGAGCGCATGAACGGTTTTTCGGCTGAACATTCCAAGATCTGCCGCGAACATGAAATCAGTGACGGCAAGCGCGCCTTCTTCATGGGGAACGCCCTAGTGGTTGGCGTCGTTAGAGCGATTCTTGAAAAACTCGTCGCTTAAGACTTCCTATCAGTCTTGGCGATTTTCCCGTACTTATACTTACGGTCAGGGTCCTCTTGCTCTTGGACCTCAAAACTCTGGGGTGCATCCAAGCCGACGATGACAATAGGTGTAACGATAATATTTTGCATTGCTGCTAAATAATCCTCGGCGGCTTCAAATGTACCTACAGTAGCATCAAAACAACCGGCACTCTTGAGTGCCTCGGTGGCGAAAACGACAATGCCTACCTTCGTCTGAATGGCCTTCGAGACATGGTTCAGCTCACTCGCCAAAACCGGCTTGATCAAATTCCACGCCGTCGAGCCAGCATTGTTGAATGCTATCTCAACAGAAAATGTGCCCTCTCCGTTAAGAAGGTCCCCCTTCGTCTTCGCAAAATCCAAGGTCCACCGCTTATCCTCAAAACGAGAGTCTCCAAAAATCTTAGACTGACGATTCCACCCCTTAGCCACGAGGCCTTCATCGATAAGGGTATTAATAGAGCGCGAAAGGCTCATCGGCTTCCTTCGGCCAGCCTTTGCGTTTTCATTAGACGAAGCCACATATACACTAGCCAACATTTCGTCGGAAATACTTTCGATTACACCAATGAACTCCTTCCAGTCGTTTCGGAATTCAGGCTCTGTAACAATCGATAGAGCGTGGCGATGGCCCTTTAATTTATACTTCATATCTTATGACTGACATAAGAACACCCCCCTACAAACTCAAATTCTCCGTCTCCCAATTTAAGCCTAACTAGCTACCAATCGCCCGAAGATAAGCGTCTAGTTCGCCGAGTCGGAGATCCTGCCAGCGGTCGGACTCCAGGCGGGAAACCGTCGATTGCGTCACACCCATGCGCCGGGCCACTTCCGCCTGCGTGAGGCCAGCCAAATGGCGACGCACCTCAAGTCTGGCCGTGAAATCCGTGTCGGCGACCTTCTGCCTTAAAGCCGCCACGGCCTTAGGGGTATAACCAAGACTAGCCGCGAGCGAGAAGACGTCGCGATGCGTGCGGGATTTAATCGTGCGCGTGGCCATGTCCTGATTTGAAGCGCCCGACCCAACCATGGCAATATGCAATATCTGCATAACATTTTCAGGTGACAGGTGGCGGGCACGGAAGCCGGGAATCCTGGAGCCAGCCGCTCGGAATTCAGCAGCCGAACCCTGAAGCCGATTGCCGACGGCTGAAATGCCGGCTCCTGAATGGCTGATGCCCTGATGGCCGTCACCCGTCACCAGGAGTGAGCGCCTAGGTCAGCACGCAGTGCTGACCCTACCTCGATACCCTCGGATGCGATGCCATCGCATCCCTACCCTCACTTGCCCTTCAGGGCCTCGTTCGTCTTCGCGACAATCGCGTCGGCGATGATCTTATAGGCGGGACCAGACCAATGGTATTCGTCGCCAGAGGCCAAGTCCAGGCGGGCGGCGAGCGGCGTATACATATCGATGACCTCGATGCCCTCTTCCTTCATGACCTG
>CAMCWL010000011.1 GCA_945882655.1 Opitutus sp. GAS368 | reverse complement strand
TGGGGTGCGGAAGGCGGTCACATCGCTTTCGGTGACTCACACATCGATTGGCGCGCCGACACCGTCGATGCGGCCAACCAGTTCAACTCGAAGGTGACTCCTGGCACCAGCACTCCTGATTGGAACAAGGCCGTCAGCTCGACCGCCGTGACCGAACTGAAGTCCAAGTAAGCCTAACGGCTTCTCTCCGAAAAGCCCCGCCTTGCGGGGCTTTTTTGTTTCCGTTCCTTCCCCGTCTGCCACCTTCGACCGAGCATGATGACCTTCCGCGCATGGCTGGACGCGACTCGCCCCAAGACCTTGGTGGCGGCGGTCGCACCCGTCGCCTTAGGTGGGGCGGTTTTCGCGGCCTACGGCAAGGGTGCGTCGGAGGCCGGCGTCGACATGCTCGTATTGTCCAGTTGTCTCGGCTTCGCGCTCTGCGTGCAGGTCGCCTGCAACTTCGCCAACGACCTCGGCGATTCGCTCCGTGGCGCGGATACCTCCGCGCGTATCGGCCCCCGTCGTGCGGTCTCTTCTGGTGACATCTCTCCGGGCGCCATGCAACGCGGTATCTGGATTGCCTGCGTCTTGGCTCTCATTCTTGGAGCCCCCGTCGCGATCCTTTCGCCATGGCTATTTCTGGCGGGACTGCTGGCGATTGCCTGCGCGCTGGCCTATACCCTCGGGCCTTTTCCGTTGGCCTATCGCGGACTCGGCGACGTCTTCGTCGTCGCGTGCTTCGGCGTGCAGGCGACCACTCTGACCGTCTGGGCGATCAGCGTGGCGTTAACAAACGCTGTCATGCCGTGGGCGCCCGCGTTGCTTGCCGGACTCGGCCTCGGCTTGCTGGCCGACAACATCCTCGTCGCGAACAACGCGCGCGATTACGAGACCGACCTCGCCGTCGGCAAGCGCACGACGGTCGTCCGCTTCGGTCGCGGCGTCGCGCGTAATCTGCACGGCTTCAATTCACTCCTAGGCTTGGGGTGCCTGGGCCACGTCTTCGGCTGGGCTCCCATGGTCTTGCTGCCGCTGGCTCTCTGGCAGCACCTCGCCTTCCGCAAGGCTGTCCAGCCGGCCGATTTCCTGCCGTTTCTGGGTCGGGCGGCGGTGCTGATGCTCCTCGCGACGATCCTGTGCGTAACTGCCACTTGCCTCGGGTGGGTGCCGACTGGCAGCCTGTGGATGCGATGAGCCAACCCAAGTCCCTCGCCGAACAACTGGAAGCCCTCGTCAACGGGGGCTCTCGTCCGTCGTGGGATGAATACTTCATGGCCACCGCTGTGCTCGTCAGCTCGCGCTCGAGCTGCGAGCGTCTGCATGTCGGTTGCATCATCGTCTCGACTGGCAAGCACCCGAACCGCCTCGTCGCCGCCGGCTACAACGGCTTCCTGCCGGGCGCCCCGCATGATTCGCATATCCGCGACGGCCATGAGCTCGCGACCGTGCATGCTGAGCAGAACGCCGTGGCCGATGCCGCCAAGCGCGGCGTCTCGCTGCAGGGCACGATCTGCTACGTCACCCATTTCCCGTGCGTGAACTGCGCCAAGATCCTCGCCGCCGCCGGCATCACCGAGGTCCGCTACCGTCACGATTATAAGAACGACCCGCTGGTGGCCGAAATGTTCGGTCAGGCTGGCGTGTTGGTCACGCGACTCGAACGCTGATGGCCCGCGCTCCGCAGACCTTGGCGGGGCAATTGCTGGTCTCGCACCCGCAACTGCGTGACGATCATTTCCGCGAGACCGTCGTGCTATTGCATACCCATGACGCCGCGGAGGGTGTGCTCGGCGTCATCGTGAACCGCCCGCTCGGTCGGGTACTCGGTCAGATTGAATCCACGGCGGAACTAAAGCCGCTTGATGACGTGCCGCTCTTCGAAGGTGGCCCGGTGGCGACCAATCGCCTCGCGTTTGGTGGCTGGTTCTTTCCGGCACAAGGTGAGCCTGAGGTACGTTTTGGATTAGATCAGGAAGAGGCCGCGCAGTTAGCCAAAGACGGTCGTTTCCGGCTTTCCGCCTACATCGGCTATGCCGGCTGGTCGCCTGGGCAGTTGGAGAAAGAGCTGAAGATGAATGCTTGGGTCGTCTGTCCGTTCGATGCGCTCTGTGTCGACTTTGAAGGGGTGGAACTTTGGAAGAAACTCCTCGAGCGCCATCGGCCGGATCTGCGGCTCGAAGCGGATTCACCGGATAATCCTGGGCTGAACTGAGCCGAGCGGCGCTGCGCGCCGCGGGGATCGGCTGGCACGGGGGAACGGCTGCGAAACAATTCCCTCCCGGGTAGGGACAGTACCACGTGCTGTCCTGACGTCAGCGCGTGGTCGAGAGGAGGACCTCGAGGTTCTGCGTGAGCAGTTCACCCGGGGTGCGGCCATCGGTGCCGAGCATCTTCCGTTGGATCAGGCGTTTGCGCTGGGCTTGATCAATCTCCAGGAGACGCCAACGGCCGGCTGGCAGCTGAGGGCTCGTGGCTTCGAGGGCCGTCCAGCGGATCGGCATGCCTTGCCAGGAGAATTCGACATACCAGCCCGCGGCACGCGAGATCTCTCCGCGCGCGAGCACAGGGTAGCGATGCACAAAGTCAGGTAACTGATTCGTGCGTAGGCCGACCGTGAGGGCGGTGGGTTGACTGCGGAGGGCGGCGAGGACGTCGACCTTCGGCTGGCCGAGGATCAGCATCGGGTCCATGCCGATGAGGTTCTGGCCGTTGTAAAGTCCGTGGAGGTTGGGGCTCTGTTTGTTCTCAGGCTGGGCGGCGTACCAGCGGTTGAAACCGGTCGAGAGGATGAGGCCGACTTCGAAGTGGAGGTGGGAGCGTTCCTTTGTGATCGGGCTGGCGCCGGCCGAAGTGTGACCCATCAGGCCGATGGCGGTTCCGCGGCGCACGGGCTGGGCGGGCTTGAGGCTCGGGGCGATTTTCGCGAGGTGGGCGTACAGCGTGTAGACGGGAATTTCCGCGGCGGCATGGTGCAGTACGACGTACCGGCCGTACGGACCGTTGACGTTTGTATTCAGGTAGGCGACTTGGCCGTCCATGGCCGCCAGCACGAGGTCAAGCGGTTCGCCGTCGGCGTTGCTCTTCGCTGGCCGGATATCGATGCCCTCGTGGAAGCGCTTGCCGTCCTCGCGGACCATGCCGAAAAGGGCTGACTCCGTCTTACCCGAGATCGTCGGTTGCAGGTAGTCCTGCGGGGTGCGGAAATCCGAGCGTTCCATCGTGGTCGGCCAGACGATGTCCGTCGCGACCAGCGGGAGCGCCGTGAGGCAGAGGAAAAGGAGGGCGAGGCTGCTCCGCAGGCTCACTTGCGTTCGGCTTCCTTGAGCTTGCGAATCTTCAGCGCCGAGATGTTGAGGCGCTTACTGATATCCACCACCGCCTGCGTGTTCGAAAGGCCCTTCTTCTCGACATGGAACATCAGGTTGCCGTCGGTGATCTGCTGGTCGATCGGCATGATGCCGACGGCGGCATCGTTGATGACGAGGACGAAATGGCGGCCGATGGCCTCCTTGGTGTAGTTCATCACGTCGATGGCGGCCTTGCGGTCGAGCTGGACGAGGAGGAACTCCTGGCGGAGGTCGGGTTCGCCGCTGGTGATCGCCTCGGTGTTCAGAATCTCTTCGGCTGGTACCAGCGGGCGCGTCATCACCGTGATGGTGATCTGACTGACCGGCAGACGGACTTCCTGCCTCATCGAGCCACCCGAGGTGGGCGAGGCTTCCATGAAGATGGAGGCAATCTCGTCGGGAATATCGTTATTCTTGCAACCGGCGAGAAGCAGGGCGCTGAGGGCGACGGCAAGGCGGAAGGGCGTCATGGAAAGGTCAGCCAACGAGCAGGTCGAGCGAGGTGCCGACCTGCAGGATGTGGGCGGGCTGGAGGTCCAGCACTGGGACTAGGTAGGTCTGCTTACTGGCGGCGTGGAGGTAAGTCATCAGGCCTTGGTCGGCGACGCCGACCTGCTTGATGATGCGCTTGCGCTCCAGGAGCATGGCGAGGATGTGCTTGAGCACGCCTTTGTCGCCGGACGGATCGGCATCGTCTTCGTAGAGGGAAAGGAAGAACTCTTCGCGGGAAGCGAGGAGCTGGGCACGATGGGCCTGTTCTTCTTCGCCGCGTTCCTTGACCTCACGGGTCCAGCGGCCGAGGAGAATACCTTCCGGTTTGAACGAGGTCGCTTGATCGCGAAGCACGTCGCAGCGCTCGATGTTGCCGCCGAGGGGCTTGAAGACGACGCACGTCACGAGATCGCCGACGTGGAGTTCCTTGCCGGAAGCGGCACAGATGCGCGCGATAGGTTTAACCTGCCAGTCCATGACTGTTAAGAGAAGTCGGGCGGGGCGGGGCGGGCAACCCCATTCAAGATGGTTTACACCTGACTTATTGGTCGGCCAGGGCAGTCTGACCGCCATGTCCGACACCCCTGCCACCGGCGTCGCCTTGCTCGTCGTGGACGTCCAGCCGACCTTCCTGAAGGCCATGCAGGACGGTGAGGCCTGCCTGCGCCGCTGCCTGCTGGCCGCTTCAGCCGCCAAGCTCTTAGGGGTGCCGGTGCTCTTCACTGAACAAGTCCCAGCCAAGCTCGGCTCCACCCATCCGGACCTGCTGCTCGCCGCCGGCGAGGGTCGTGCCGTCTTCGGTAAGACGGCCTTCTCCGCCTTTGGCGCCCCCGGCCTAGTCGAGGCCTTTGGCAAGATACAGGTCAGCCAGTTGCTCATCTGCGGCTTGGAAATCCCGGTCTGCGTTTACCAGACCGCCATGGATGCCCGGCGCGAAGGTATGGGCGTCACGATCCTGTCCGATGCCGTGACCGGCCGGCGCTCCGGCGATGGTCAGGCCTGCCTGGAAGCCCTCCGGGCGGCCGGGGCGCATGTCCTGCCGACCGAGACGGTCTTCTACGCCATGGTTGGTGATGCGACGCACCCGCAGTTCCGCGCGTTCACCGAACTCGTCAAGCAGTCCGCTTAGACCTGATCGACGGTCAGGCTGGCCGCCGGTACAGCCGCGGCGTCGCCGGGTAGGCCGACATCGGCCCAGGCCGCGAAGGCGATCATGCCAGCGTTATCGCCACAGTGCTTCGGCTCAGCCACCATTAACGGTAGGCTGCGCTGCTGGGCGACCTGAGCTAGGCGCGTGCGCAGTGTGCGGTTATTCGCGACGCCACCAGAAAGTCCGACGGACTTATAAGCGGACAGGTCGAGCGCGGCGCCAGTCTTGGACGCGAGCTGTTCGATGATCGCGTGCTGATAGCCGGCGCAGAGATCGGGCATTTCAGCGGCAAGCTGTTCGTCTGACATCTTTTCCAACTGGTAGCGTAGGGCCGTCTTCAGGCCCGAGAAACTCAGTCGCAGGTCCGCCTTCTCCGGGATGCCGCGCGGGAAGGGGTATTTCTTCAGGTCGCCTTGCAGCGCCTGCTTCTCGATGAGAGCTCCGCCGGGGTAGGGCAGGCCGAGGAGCTTCGCACCTTTGTCAAAGGCTTCGCCGGCGGCGTCGTCGACCGTGCGGGCGACGACCGTGAGGCGCAGTTGTTCATCCAGCTTCACCAGTAGCGTGTTACCGCCCGACACCACGATGGCGAGGTGCGGAAGCAGAGCGGCGCGGGCCGCGGCGAATCCCGCTGGATTCTGTGCGTGCACGGCGATGAAGGGCGAGTGCACGTGGGCGCGGAGGTGGTTCACGCCGACGATTGGGAGGCCGCGGGCCAGCGCAAGTGAACGCGCGAGGGTCACACCCATCGACAGACAGGGGAGGAGTCCCGGACCGCGGGTTACGGCGATTGTCTTGGCCTGCGACAGCTCGGTGTGGAAATCGGCGAGCAGGAGGGGTAGGGCGGAGAGGTGCATGCGGCTAGCCAGTTCTGGGACCACGCCGCCGTATTTCACATGTTCCGCCGCCTGCGAACTGATCAGTTCGCGCACAAGTCCACGGGCCGGGTCGAAGAGCGCCAGGGCCGATTCATCGCAGGAACTTTCGATCGCGAGGATCATCTGCCTGCAGTCAGGTCAATTCGGAGGTCGGCTCAATCCCGATTCGTCTGGCGGAGCGGAAAAGACCGCATAACGCTTCTCCCGTGGAGCCCGCGGCCCGACATGACGCCATCGTCGCCTTGCTTCGTCGCGAAGCCCGCGGCGGCGTGGTCTCGTTCGCCCGCCTGGTTGAGGTGGCGCTCTATGCTCCGGGTCTCGGCTATTACTCCTCTGACCGCGTACGCGTCGGCAAGTCTGCCGGCACCGATTTCACCACCGCGGCGGCCCTTGGGCCAATGTTTGGCCAGCTGATCGCCGGTGCGGCGCAGTCGCTGATCGGCGACCTAAAGTCGTATGCCCTCATCGAAGTAGGTGCCGAGCCCGGTCAGGCGCATTATACGGGCGTCGCGTCGCAATTCGCTGAGCTACGCACTTTCCGTTTTGGAGCGGAGCCGCAGTTCCCGGCCCGCAGCGTGCTCGTCGCCAACGAGCTGCTCGATGCCCAGCCCTTCCATCGGTTCGTCTTTCAGGGCGGTGTTTGGCGTGAACTCGGCGTACGCGTCGATGGCACGGAACTCACCGTTGAGCCGTTAGAAGTATTTTCTACTCCGCGAGCCGCGGAGTTCGCACGCACGCTGCCATCCGCCGACGAGGGTTGGATCATCGATGCGCCGTTAGCCGCAGAGGAGCTCCTCGCGAAACTATTGTCCGGGGGTTGGAGCGGCGCGGTCATCCTGCTCGATTACGGAAAGACCATCGCGCAGTGCCTCGAGTCTTCGCCGGCCGGTACGGCGCGCGCGTATCGCAGCCACCAGCTTTCCGGGGCGATTCTCGAGAACCTCGGTTCGCAGGATCTCACGTGCCATGTGCTCTGGGACAGGATCGAGCCGGTGTTGATTGCGGCTGGCTTCAAGGGTGTTCGCTTTGACCGCCAGGAGGCCTTTTTCGTGAAGTATGCGGCCGGTGAGATGGAGAAGATCGCGCTGTCGGGCGACCATGAGGCTACGGGTCGCTTGCGGGCCCTGACTCACCCCGCCCATTTCGGGGCGAAGTTCCAAGTCCTGCACGGGTTCCGAGGTTAATCGGAAGTTTTTGGAAGGGACGCTCGACCTCGAGGGAACAACCCCTTTTCTGGGTTGTACCCCTATTTCTGCCATGAAGTCCTCCCTCTTCGCTACGTTCACCCTTTGCCTCGGCGCTGTTGCGCTTCAGGCCGAGACCAAGGTCATTGAAGCCTTCGAAGGCGACGGCTTTGATAGCTGGCAGGCCACCGGCACTGGCTTCGGTCTCGCGCCGATCGCGGGCAAGGTCGATGGCGTCAATGGCGAGTTCCGCAACTACGGGGGCAACGCCCTCGTCTGCTCGGGCCTTCGCGGCGACGCCGCCACCGGTACGCTGACCTCTCCGGAGATGCTACTGACGCACGCCAAGCTCGGCTTCCTCGTCGCCGGCGGCAACCACCCCGGCAAGACCGCCGTCCAGCTCGTCATCAGCGGCAAGGTCGTCCGCGATGCCACCGGTGCCAACGACCTCACCCTACGCGAGACCGTTTGGGACATCGCGGAGTTCAAGGGCCAGAAGGGGGTCATCCGCATTGTCGACACGCATGTCGGCTCCTGGGGGTTCATCGCTGCGGACCATTTCGTCTTCTCGACCGACGCCAAGCCCGCCTTCCCGAAGGGCGGCCGACCCAAGCCCAAGGCCGACGCCAGCCTCGTGCGCGTGGCCGGCGAAGGCAGTGCCGCGCTTGTCCCCGGTGCCACCTTCAAAGTCTCTGCCGACCGCAAGGTCACCGGCGTCACTTCGCCTACCGCCATCGGCTTCGGTAACGACGGCTCCGTCTATGTAGCCGAATCCCATCGCTTCCGCTTCGGTGTCGAAGACGACCGTAACCACCTCTATTGGTATCACGACGACCTCGCCGCGGCGACCACCGCCGACCGCTTGGCTCTGCATAAGAAGTGGGAGGCCAAGCGCTCGCATGAGTGGATGACGGCCAAGTCCGAGCTCATCCGCCACGTCGGCGGCGAGCAGCCCGACGGCACGTTCACCACCAACAAGATCTTTTCTGCCGGCTTCAATGACGTGCTCGATGGCACCGGCGCCGGCGTCATGGCCTGGGACGATACGGTCTACTTCGCCTGTATCCCGAAGCTCTGGATAATGCAGGACGCCAAGCAGGACGGCGTCGAAACCGCGCGTAAGGTCATCGAAGACGGCTTCGGTGTGCGCATCTCGCTCTCGGGCCACGACATGAACGGCTTCGCCATCGGCCCGGACGGACGCGTCTGGGGTACCATCGGTGACCGTGGTTTCAATGTCACCACCAAGGAAGGCAAGAAGTACGACTCCCGTAACCGCGGCGCGGTCTTCCGCTTTGAGCCCGATGGCACGAACTTCGAAGTCGTCCACTTCGGCCTGCGTAATCCGAAGGAGATTGCCTTCGATGATTTCGGCAACGGCTTCTCGGTCGACAATAACTCCGACCAAGGCGACGCCGCGCGCGTGGTCTACGTCGTCGAGGGCGCCGATTCCGGCTGGGAAATGGAACACCAGGCCATGCACACCTTCCACCGCTCGATTGGCCTCGAGCAGCGTCCGCTTTCCCGCTGGATGACCGAGAAGGTCTGGGAACTCCAGAACCCCGCGCAGCCGGCGTTCATCATCCCGCCCTCCGCTTACATCAGCTCCGGTCCGTCTGGTCTGACCTATCACCCTGGCGCGGGCTTCCTCGAATCCGAAGCCCAGCACTTCCTTATCTGCGACTATCGTGGCTCCGCCGGTGCTTCCGGCATCTGGTCCTTCAAGATGGAGCCTGCGGGCGCCGGCATGAAGATGACCTCCTCGCACCAGCTGCTCTGGGGTGTCGCCGCGACCGACGTCGAATACGACTGGAAGGGACGCCTCGTCGTCTCTGACTTCATCACGGGCTGGGAGTCTCATGAGGCCGGACGTCTCGTGACCCTCGAGGCTAACAAGATGATGAAGCCCGAGGCCGTCGCTCCCGTGGCTGCGCTCATTAACGGAGGCATCGCTAAGGCCACCTCCGCCGAGCTCGCCGCTCTCCTCGCGCACGCCGACCAGCGTGTCCGCCTGCGCGCCCAGCTCGAACTCACCCGCCGCCCTGATGCCGCCGATCGTTTCGAGGCTGCCACGAAGTCCGCCCACGCGCTCGAGCGCGTCCACGGCATCTGGGGCCTCGGCATCCTCGCCCGTCGTGGTGCAGCCATCGCTCCCGGTGGTGCCTGGAAGGGTCCGACCCCGGTAGCCTCCGTCGAAGCGCGTACTGCCGCCGCCCGTCGCCTTGTTCCGTTGCTGACGCATGCCGATGCGGAAGTCCGCGCTCAGGCCGTGCGTGCCCTCGAGGAATCTCCGCTTAAGGGTAACGATCTGCCGCTCGGTAAGCTCATCTTGGACCCGTCGCTTCGCGTGCGGTCCTTCGCCGCCATCGCCGCCGCTCGTCTCGGTGCCGACAAGCATCTCCCAGAGGTCCTCGCGATGCTCAAGGAGAACGCCGACGCCGATCCGATCCTCCGTCACGCCGGTTCATTCGCCATCGACCACCTCTGCAAGACCGCCGAAGCCTTCGACGCGGTGGCCAAGGACGATAACGCCTCCGTCCGCCTCGCCGCCGTCATCACCCTGCGTCGTCGTAACGATGCTTCCGCTGCCCGTTTCGTGAAGGACAAGTCGACGATCGTCGCTGATGAAGCCATCCGGGCGATCCATGACCTCGGATTCGAGGCTGGCCGCCCCGCCGTTGCCGCGCTGATCGACGACCTCGGCGCCCGCGAGTGGACGACTTTCATGCTACGTCGCCTGACGCACAGCGCCTTCCGTCTCGGCGGCGAAGCGAACGCCGCCCGCGTGGTGGCCATCGCCGCCAACGAAAAGCTGCCAGCCGAAGCCCGCGCCGAAGCCCTCCGTCTCCTCGCCCTCTGGGCCAATCCGTATCCCGTCGACCAGTCGACTGGCCATTGGGCTCCGCTGCCGGCCCGCGATGCCAAGGAACTCCGCGCCAGCCTGAGCGCCGCGTTGCCGATGCTCCTGAAGGGCGAGTCCGATATTCTCCGTGCTTCGCTTGAACTCGTCGAACAGTACAAGCTCGAGGTGGCCTCGCTGTCCAACGATCTCCTCTCCGGCCTGGTCGCCAATACCAAGCTCAGCGGATCCGCCCGCGCCAAGGCCCTCCACCTTTGGCTCGAGCGTAAGCCCGCCGACCTCACCGAGGTCGCCGGCAAGTATGCTAAGGACAAGCAGGACGAAGTCGCCATGGTCGCCATCGGCGCGCTCGCCCATCTGAATCCTGCGCAGGGTCTCATCGAACTCGCCAAGTCTGCTTCGACTGGCTCTGCCGCCCGTCGTCAGGGCGCTTGGAAGGCCCTCGCCAACTTGCCTGCACCCGGTGTCGACGCGCTCTTCGTTGAGAACCTCAAGGCACTCGAGAAGGCCAAGGGTATCTCGCCGGCCGCGATTGAACTCCTCGAAGCCGCCGCGCTCCGCTCCGAGCCTTCCGTGAAGTCGGCCCTCGCCGCCACGCAGCAAGCGATTGCGGGAGGCTCCGACAAGCTCGCTAAGTGGCTGCCCGCGCTCGAAGGCGGCGACGCCAAGAACGGATTTGCGCTCTTCCAGGCTTTGCCGGCCGGTCAGTGCCTCCGTTGTCACCGCGCTTCAGATGATGCCCATGCCGCCGGTGGCGAAGCCGGTCCGAACCTCGCTGGTATCGCCAAGCGCGGTGACCGTCGTTATCTCCTCGAGTCCGTCGTGAACGCCGGCGCCGTCATTGTCGCTGGTTACGGCACCGTCAATATCGACCTCGCCAACGGCGGGGCGTTGGTCGGCACGCTCATCAAGGATGAGAAGGAGCACGTCGACGTCGATGTCGCCGGTAATCGCTGGCGTGTAGCCCGTAAGGATATCAAGTCCATGTCCACGCCCGTCTCCGGCATGCCGGCGATGGACGCCCTCACTTTACCCGAAGTGCGCGACATCGTCGCCTGGCTCGCCACGCTCGAGAAGGCGCCCAAGAAGGCCAAGGTCGCCGATCCTAAGCCGCTGGATATCTCCACGATCAAGCCCGTCGTTGCCGCCGCGGTCGCGAACGTCGACCCCGCCGTGATGGAGCTCGGCAAGCAGGCCTTCATGACGTGCATGGCGTGCCATGGTCCGGCCGCCGAAGGCACCGTCCTCGCGCCGCCGCTCGCTAAGTCCAACTGGGTCAACGGCCCCGTTGAGAACCTCATTCGTATCCAGCTGCGCGGGCTACAGGGCCCCATCACTGTCTCCGGTAAGAAGTATACGCCGCCCGTTCCCATGATGGCGTTGCCGCATCAGACTGATGAGCAGATTGCTGCTGTCCTGACCTACATCCGCAATAGCTTCGGTAACTCTGCTCCGGCCGTGACGCCAGCGCAGGTCAAGGCGCTGCGTGGTGAAGTCGGCAAGCCCATGCTGACCGAAGCCGATCTCGTTCCGACGAAGTAAGCAAACGACCAAGTACAGGCCCGGTCTTCGCAAGAGGACTGGGCCTACTCGTGGTCGCAGGTATGAGCGGATAGCGGTTAGTTGAAGGTTGGCCTTGGCCCTAGGTAGGGCGGCCATTGCCATGGCCGCCGTTCGCCTTGGTACGTAAGATGTGCCGGGCAAAGTCTTTTGACCCGATGAACTTCCGTCCGCCCACGGATGTGATAGCAATCACATCCCTACCTGATGCATGCGCATCTTCCCTTACCGCCAACCGCTATCATCCAACAAAAAGCCCCGGCGGATGCCGGGGCTTTGCTCGGGAGGTGACGGTCGCCTTAGGCGATCGTGACTTCCTTCGTGAGGTAGACGTCCTGAATCGTGTGCAGGAGCTTCGCGCCTTCTTCGATCGGACGCTGGAAGGCCTTGCGACCCGAGATAAGACCCTGGCCACCGGCGCGCTTGTTGATGACGGCGGTCTTAACGGCTTCGGCGAAGTCGTTGTTGCCCGAGGGGCCGCCGGAGTTGATGAGGCCGATGCGGCCCATGTAGCAGTTGGCGACCTGGTAGCGGGTGAGGTCGATCGGGTGATCGGTCGAGAGGTCGGTGTACATGCGCTTGTCGATCTTGCCGTAGGAGGATTCCGTGGCTTGGATCGCGAGGTAGCCGCCGTTGTTCTCGGGGAGCTTCTGCTTGATGATGTCGGCGCAGATGGTGACGCCGAGGTGGTTGGCCTGGCCGGTAAGGTCGGCGGACACGTGGAAGTCCTTCTCCTTCGTCTTGAAGGCGTTGTTGCGGGTGTAGCACCAGAGGACGGTGGCCATACCGAGCTCGTGAGCCTGCTGGAAGGCGTGGGAGACTTCGATGATTTGGCGGTTGGTCTCGGCGGAGCCGAAGTAGATCGTCGCACCGACGGCGGCGCAGCCCATGTCGGCGGCCTGCTTCAGGGTGCCGTACATCACCTGGTCACCCACGTTGGGGTAGGTGAGCAGCTGGTTGTGGTTGATCTTCACCATGAAGGGAATCTTGTGCGCGTAGCGGCGGGAGACGCTGCTGAGGACGCCGAAGGTGGAGCAGACCGCGTTGCAACCGCCTTCGATGGCGAGCTTCACGATGTTCTCGCCGTCGAAGTAGATGGGGTTCTTGGCGAAGGAGGCGCCGGCGGAGTGTTCGATGCCCTGGTCGACCGGGAGGATCGAGACGTAGCCCGTGTTGGCGAGGCGGCCGGAGCCGTAGAGGCGCTGCAGGTTGGCCAGGACGCGGTTATTGCGATCCGAGGCGGAGAAGGCGTGATCGACCCAATCCGCGCGAGGGGAATGGATCTGCTCCTTCTTGATCTTCGGGTTGTTGAACCCGAGGAGGTTTTCGGCTTCGGTGCCGAGGTGCTTTTGGATTTCGCTGTAGTGGCTCATGGTGCTGGGAAGGTGGGTGTCTTTCAGGTGAACAGACCACCCCAAAAGGGCGAGTCCCGGTGCGGGCTTCAAGCCATAATTCAAAAACCGCCGTAAAAGCCTGAACGGGCGGCTTGGGCTGTCCGAAAAACGGCGGGAGGAGACTAAATCTGCCAATCCTCCCCGGAGGCAGAAGCAGGCTTGGGCAGGTCGGGGTGCGGGGCCGTTACGATGCGGAGGACCGCTTGACCGCCTCCAGCGAGTTCGCGGGCACGGCGGACGGCCTTGGCGAGGGCGAGGTTCGGGTTGGCTTCCTCAAACGGGAAGACGTTTTCCTTACCGACGGTTTGATCGAGACCGGCGTTGACGATGATCTTCATCGTATCGGCCTTTGCCTCGCAAAGAATCAAGTGTCGGCCATCGGCCTTCAGGGTGTCGGCCAAGTCGCGCAGGAGTAGGACGCCGTTGGCGTCGAGGTACAGCGCTTCGCGGAACTTCAGTACGAGCACCTTCAGGTTCGGATCGGCCGAGGCGCGGCGCAGGTGTTCATGGAAGGCCTGGGTCGCCCCGAAGTGCAGGCTGCCTTCGACATGCAGGATCGAGATGCCCGTCGTGCCTTGGCCCTTGGGGCGTTCCTTGATTTCACCCGTCTCGGAGAAGTCGTATTCGACGACCGCGGGCGTGGACGTCTGCTTCAGGTAGAAAGCCACGGCGACCGTGGTGCCAAGGAAGATCGCGATGTCGAGCGGGGCGAGCAGCGCCGTGGTGAAGGTGGCGAGGAAGACAACACGGTCCTGGGTACCGGATTTAAGGATCAGCTTAATCGCGGAGAAGTTCGCGAGCTCGAGTTCGGCGAGGATGACCAGGATCGCCAGCGTCGATAGAGGTACGACAGCGACCGCGGGGCGGGCGAGGAAGAGGGCACCGAGAATGAAGCCGCCGCAGAGGAGTGAGGCCATCGCTGTGCGGGCGCCGCTGGTGACGTTGAGGGCTGAGCGGCTAATCGAGCCCGAGGCTGCCATGCCTCCCGTAAAGGCGCAGGCCACGTTGGCCATCCCGAGGCCGTAGACTTCCTGGTGAAGGTCGGAGGGACGGCCGGTCTTCAAGGCCGACGCGCGCGCATTGGCTGTTCCTTCGATGACGATCAGGACCGCCAGGGCGAGGGCCGGCGAGAAGAGCGTCGACAGCGTGCGGCCGGAGAAATCAGGCAGGTGCAGAGCGGCGCCAGCTTGGGCGGCTTGGCCGACGTAGGCCACTAGGTCGCCGTGGCCGCCTTGGGTGAGGGCCACATTCTGCGCGAGCATGGCGCCGAAGGTCGCGACAGCGACCGCGCCAAGAATCGCTTTACCGGCGCCGTATTTCGGCCGGAGGATGAAATAGGCGATGCCCGTGATGATGGTCAGGCCAAGTTCTGGGTTGATGAGCGTGCGACCCATGCGGAGCGCCTGCCAGAGTACTTCAGGGAGCGTCTCGCTGGAGTGATCGCCAGGCATGCCGAGGGCGATGGGTAGTTGGAGGGCGATGACGCGCAGGGCGGCGGCGGCGATATAGGCCGAGATCACCGTGCGCGGGACGAAGTCGGCGAAGCTGCTCAGGCGTAACCAGGAAGCGAGAAGCAGGAACAGACCTGTCAGCAGGACTAAGGTCGGGAGGGCCGAGGCGCGCAGTTCTGGGTTGGTGGCGCTGAGTGCGGCGAAAGAGCCAAGCAACAAAGCCGCCGTGGCGTTGGTCGGACCGGCGGAGAGATTGGCGGAGCCGCTGAAGAGCGGGGCCACCACGGCGGCGACGCCGCAGCCGACGAGTCCGCACCAGATTGGCAGGCCAGCCTTCATGGCGAAGGCCATCGACATCGGAAACGCGAGCAGCGCGACGTTCAGGCCAGCGACGAGGTCCGCCTTGAAAGTGGGGCCATCCATCGAGCGGACGACGCCGACAAAAGGAAGGGATTTCGGGCGAGGCAGGGCCGCAAGCTGGCGACCGAAGGAACCGAGGGCGGAGAAGAAACTGAGGAGGCCGCTGCGCACGTCCTGTTTGTTGCGGGTCAGGACCGGACCTTCAACCGATTTCGTCGCTCAGTCGAAGGCCTCGGGGCAGAGCTGCGAGATGAGCGACTGCTGGAGCAGACCAAAGCAGGCGTAGCAGGCGAGGGCGTGACGTTTTTCGGTTGGCAGGGACTCGTCGTCGATGTCCTCGGAGCTTTCCAGCTGGGCGTCGGTGATATCGGCGAAGACCAGGTCGCGGAGCGCCATCCGCACGGCGGAGAGGGAACGGAGGAAGGCCTGGGCCTGGGCCTCATTGGGAAGCACAATCACGGCCGGGTCCCCCTTGGCGCTGGCGAAGGCCACGGCGAGCAGGCGGGCCTCCTCTGAGGCCTGCGCGGTGAGCGTCTCGACCCAGAAGCCGGCGATCTCTTCATCGGCGCTGGGAACGTTAGCGCGGTTGACCGAGACGCGGGAGGCTGCCGGGGCGATGAGCCGGAGTAGGTCGCTGAGTACCGTGCGCGCCTCCTGCGTCATGCTGAGGCGTAGTTCAGCCATCTTTTTCGAGGAGGGAGTTGAGGTGCCACTGCTGCAGCTCGAGCGCGAGCATCTCGGCGCGTTCACGATCGCCGGTCCAGACGGTGGCGCGACCTTCTGCGTGGATGGCGCGCATGAGTTTCTTGGCTTCGGCGGAGCTGATACGCAGGACGCTCATGAAGGCCACGACGACATACGCCTGATAGTTGATCGGATCGTTGAGCACGACGACGTTCCACTTAGGCGCCGCCGAGACCAGCGACTCGGTCTTGATTTCGGGTTTGAGTTTAGGCTTGGCCATCAGGGCTCAGGTCTGAACGAGACTGTAGTGTCTCGCGCAGTTTCCGCAAGCCGTCGATGAGCTCATCCGTCCGGGCGCGGGCCGAGGTCTCGGTCGGCTGGCGTTCGATCTGATTGGCTAGGCGAGCGAGGCCGGTGCAGGCCATCAGGGACAGCATGCCTTTAGCCCCGTGGGCTTCGCGGCTGAGGGTGTCCGGCTCCGCGGAGTCGCGGGCGACGCAAAGGCGGGTGATGATGTCTTCGGCGTGCCGGAGGAAGGCCCGGGCGGCGGCCTTAAGGTCCTCGGCGTCCTCGGTTTCGGCGGCCTCCAAGTTGGCGGCGAATTCGTCGTCCCGGACGCGGCCGAGGGCGGCTTCTTGGCTCGCGGCCAGAAGCTCCAGTTTTTCGAGTAATTCGGCGCCGCGGACTGGCTTGGCGAGATAGGCGTCGAAGCCGGCGGCCTCGCAGCGGGCGCGATCCAGTTCCTGGGTCATGGCGGTGAGGGCCAGGAGCGAAGTGCGACGGCGGCCGCGGGCTTGTTCTTCGGCGCGAATGGCGGAGGCGACGGAGAGCCCGTCCATGATCGGCATCTGAATGTCGAGAATCGCGACGTCGAATTCCTTGGTGCGCCAGAGGTCTAAGGCGGCGGAGCCATCGACCGTGGCGCTGACATCGTGCCCGGCCCGGCGGAGGCGGGCGCTGGCGACCTCGCGGTTGACCTCGTTGTCCTCGGCGAGCAGTACGCGGAGGCTGCGGGAGGCGCGCGGTGCGCCGTGGGCCGGCTCATGTTCATCGCGCACGGGGGCTTCGGTGCTGAAGCGGGTCCAAAGGGCCGTGAGCGTGACCGGGCGGAAGAGCTGGGCCTGACTGCGGAATTCGACTTCGGAAGAAGTCACCAGGATGACCTGTTCGCGGGGGAAGGCCGGGAGGCGCGGGCTGACGTCTTCGGGTAGATCGATGATCGCCCGGCTGAAGGGGTTCTCGGCGGCGGCCGCGGCCGCCCAGAGCGCTTCGGCGTCTTCGTAGGTCTCCGTCTGTTCGCATTCCGCGCCCCAATAAGAAAGCGAGTCGGCGAACCATTGGCGGATGGTGGCGTCGCCCGCGACGAGCAGGATGCGCTGGCCGGCGAGCTTAGGCTGGGGCGGTGGCGTGAAGGCTGGGTTGGGCTCCACCATGACCGTCGCGGCGAAGGCCGAGCCCGTGCCGACTTCGCTGGTGACCTTCATGTAGCCGTCCATCGCCTGAGTGAGGCTGCGGACAATCGTCAGGCCGAGGCCCGTGCCGCCGAAGCGGCGCGTCGTAGAAGCGTCGGCCTGCGTGAATGGTTCGAAGATGCTCTCGAGGCGGTCTTGCGGGATGCCGATGCCGGTATCGCGGACGGTGAACTGTGCGCGCAGGCGACCGTTACGTTCCTCGAACTCGAGTTCCGCGTGGACGTGGCCGTTCTCGGTGAACTTCACCGCGTTGCCGACGAGGTTGGCGATGATGCGGCGGAATTTGATCGGGTCGCCGAGCACGGACTGCGGTGAGTCGGCCTTGACGAGCGCGGCGAGCTCGACGCCCTTGCGCCCGGCCTGGTGCTGGAACTGCGCGGTGACTTCCTCGAGCGCGCGGACGGGATTGAAGGGGATGTTCTCAATCGTGACGTTACCGCGGTCGAGGCGGGAGAAGTCGAGCACGTCGCGGACCGTGTCCTCGAGCTCGCGGGCGCAGGACTGGATTTTCATCAGGACGTCAGCCGGTACTGGCGTGGGCGTCTCAAGGTTGGTCTCGCAAAGGCCTTGGATGGCGTTGATGGGGTTGCGGATTTCATGCGTCACGTTGGCCACGAACTGCCATTTCGCGGCGGCGACCTCCTCGGCCTTTTCCAGGGCGATGCGTAGGCGGTTATGCTCATCGACCGATTCCGTGATATTGACCGCAAAGGTCAGGAGCCCGTTGGGCAGACCGCCGCCGCCCTTGATGCGCTCATGGACGACGCGGACGAGACGCGAGCGGCTGTCTTGGGTCTCGAAGTGCATGACCGCGTGGAGCACGCGCTGCCCGGTGCGGATCACTTCCTCATCGAATTGCCGGAACTGGTTGGCCGTGCGGGCCGAGAGGATGTCGGCCAGTGCGAGGTCGGCCACGTAGCCGCGGTAGGGCAGGGCCAGGAATTCGTCGAGGCTGCGGCTGGTGTGCAGGATGCGGCCCTGCAGGTCGCGGAAGATGATGAAGTCAGGCGAGTTCTCGATGAGCGTCCGCGCGAGGCTCATGCCGGAGCGAGGCGTGAGGATTGGCGCGCCGTTAACTTGGGGGTCTTCGGCGAAGATGAGCCAGACTTGGCGATCGAACTTGGGGTCGGGCTGCAGGATGATTTTCGACGCACGGATCGGTTCGCCTTGGCCGGCGTTACGCAGTTCGAGCATGCCGCTCCAGGCGGACCAGCGGGCGGCGGAGTGGAGTAGGGTGGAGGCGGGTAGGCCGTTCTCTAGTTCGAGGAACAACTTATCGATATTCATGCCCGCCTGGACCTTGCGCCCGACCGCGCGGTCGACGAGCGGGTTGGCGAAGAGGATCTCACCCTTGCGGCTGCAGACCAGGAAGGGCCAGGGGAGGAGGTCAGGCAATGTGGAGAGGTCCGCCATCGGTTGCCGGGAAGCGTGGAGGGTATCCCCCGTGGGGACAATCCTCCATGTCATAGGGGGAAGGCTCTAACTACGAGGGACAGGGGCAGGGACAGGGGCAGGGGTAGGGGTAGGGGTAGGGGTAGGAATTGTAGTTGATTATTGGATACGGATTAAACGAAGTCGATCGGACGACCCCGGGGTCGCCGGGGTCGTGTCTTGCTTTTGGTGCTCAGGAAGGGACTTGAACCCTTACGCTTTAGGGGCACTGGAACCTGAATCCAGCGTGTCTGCCATTCCACCACCTGAGCATTAAAGCGGATAGGTGAGCAAAGGGTTAGCCCCCGCTCTGTCAAGGTCAGGGCTGGCGCAGGGCCTTCAGCATGTAGACACAATCAAGTTTCTGCCCGAATTTGTGTCCCACGCCGCGCAACAGGCCGGCTTGTTCGAAGCCCAGTGCGGCGTGGAGGCGCAGGCTAGGGGTTTGTTCGCCTGAGATTCGGGCGATTACCGAGCTGTGGCCGATGGCCTCCGCGCGGAGGAGGAGCTCCTGCAGCATGCGCTTGCCTAGGCCCTTGCCGTGGTGGGTGTGGTCGATGAAGATCGAGTCTTCGACCGTGGCGGACCACCCTTGGCGGCTGTTGTAGCTCGAAAGAGAGCCCCAGCCGACCACTTTACCCTCTAATTCGATGACCAAGGCTGGGTGGGCCGGCCCGCGGTTCTTTAGCCAGGTGGTCCGGCCTGCCTCGGTTTCCTCGGTCAGGTGCCAGGTGCAGGTGCTGGTCCGGACGTAGTGGTTATAGATGGCGTTGATCGCCCGGCTATCGGCCGGCAAGGCGGGTCGGACGCGCGTTTCCATGCCCTGAAGTCATAGCCCGAACGAAAGCTTAAACAAGCATAGGAAATCCCGTTGACAGTCGGTCGCAGGTTACCTTTGTTGGCCGACCTGCCGTTGCTTAAACGGCTCTCCCGACCATGAAAGTCTCCTCCTCCCTCAAGTCGCTGAAGAAGCGCCACCCGAATTGCCAGGTAGTTCGCCGCAAGGGCCGTATCTACGTGATCAACAAGACGCACCCTCGCTACAAGGCGCGTCAGGGCTAACCCCTAGCAAACCCCCTATTTTATGAAGAAGGAAGGCCATCCTGAATATAACAACGTCGTCTTCGTGGATGTCTCCACGAACCGTGAGTTCCCGGCTCGTTCGACCATGAAGTCGAAGGAGACCAAGCTCATTGACGGCGTCGAGCATTTCGTCATCCGCCGAGAAGTCACCATGGACTCGCACCCCGCCTACACCGGCGAGAAGCGCTTCGTGGACTCCGCCGGCCGCGTCGAGAAGTTCAACACGAAGTTCCGTCGCAAGTAAGCCTCCTCCGAGGCCTGCCCAAAACCCGCCAGGTTCGCCTAGCGGGTTTTTTGTTGGCCGGCCCCCCCCCAGCCCCCTCCCTCCTGGAGGGGCTGCCGGCCAGGGGTGTTGGCGGCCAGAGGTTGGCGGGCTGGATCAGTGCCCCTATAGAGAGGGACCGTGGGCCGGGGTGGGGGCATGGGCCTGCGCCCAGCGAATGAGGGCATATATGGCTTTTACTCGTTTAGCTGCAAAATCGCCATATTATGCCTATTTTAGGGCTTCTCAACCCAGCGTAGAATCGCTCGCGGGTGCGAATAACTGCCCCCATGCCCGTCCCAACTCTACCCCCTGGGTAAAGCCCTAACCCTTGATCATCAATAGTCCCCAGCTTTATTCACAGGGGGTTGTGAATGGAGGTGGGTAAAAGAGACGTAAAAGTGGGGTAGGGGAATTTTAAGCAAAAGGTGCTTGATTTTGTCCCCGACCTGTAGCAATACTGACCCCGCTATGAAGCATATCCTCCCGATCCTCACCATCACGACCCTCGCTGCCGCTGCCTCTGCCCAGAGCGCTGCTGCTTCGTCCGGTCTCTCCTACAACCGCGTTGGCCTCGGCTATAACACGGACAGCAAGGGCTACTCCCTCACGGCTTCGGCCCTGATCGGCAGCTCGAACTTCCTCGTTGAAGCTGACACCTCCATCGGTGGCAACACCTCCGGTAACGGCGTTGACTCCGTGTCCCTTGGCTACGTTTTCAAGAACGTTGCCCTCGGCGCTGACGCTACCGTCTCCGTTGGCTCCAACGAATCCTACGGCCTCAACGTCCGTAAGGACCTCGGCAACAACATCGAACTCGCTGCCGGCTACGCCCGCGAGTCTGGTGTCAATGTCTGGGGCGCTGAGCTCGCCTACAACGTGAGCAAGCAGATCCAGCTGGCCGTCGGTTACTCCGACGCCTCCGGTTCCGCTTCCACGACCGACATCTCGGTTCGCTACAACTTCTAATCTACGGATTAGATGCTGATCACAAGGGCCCCGGCAACGGGGCCCTTTTTGTTTTTAGAAGGAAAGCGGCCCTCGGGCTATTGTGACGGAAAGATGTCGAATGTGCACTTTTTTGTTGTTTTACGGTCAATCGTGCTTACATCCAAACACGCATATGAAGAACATCCTCCCGATCCTCACCCTCACGACCCTCGCTGCCGCTGCCTCCGCCCAGGCTGCTGCTCCGGCTGCTGCTGGTCTCTCCTACAACCGCGTTGGCCTCGGCTACAACACGGACAGCAAGGGCTACTCCCTCACGGCTTCGGCCCTGATCGGTAGCTCGAACTTCCTCGTTGGCGCCTCCTCCTCCATCGGTGGTAACAACACCGCGAACGGCACTGACTCCGTCTCCCTCGGCTACGTTTTCAAGAACGTTGCCTTCGGCACTGACGTCACCGTCTCCCTCGCCTCGAACGAAGCCGCTGGCCTCGGTTTCCGCAAGGACATCGGTAACAACCTCGAAGTCGCTGCCTCCTTCGGCCGCAACTCCTCCGACAACAATGTCTGGGGTGCTGAGCTCGCCTACAACGTGAGCAAGCAGATCCAGCTCGCCGTCGGTGTCTCCGACGCCCAGGGCGCTGCTTCGACCTCCGACATCACCGTCCGCTACAACTTCTAATCTTCGGATTAGAAGCTGAACGAAGGGCCCCGGCAACGGGGCCCTTTTTGTTTTCCAAGCCCATCGGCCTGGCCGCTATTTGGCCTCCACGTGTACCGTCACGCGCATCTCCCGGTCGCCTCCGCCCCAGTAACTGCCACTGACTGGCGTGGCGTCGCGGTAATCCCGCCCGACGGACGAAGCCACGTAGGCCTCATGGATCACCTTCTTGTTTGTCGGGTCCACGCCGAGCCAGCCGTAGCCTGGAACCCAAATCTCGGCCCAGGCATGGGAGGCATGGCTGCCGATGACATCTCCACGTTTGGCGTCGTACACGTAGCCGCAGACATACCGGGCGGGGATACCGATCGAGCGGCAGAGTGCCAGCAGCAGGTGCGCATAATCTTGGCAGACCCCCTGCGGCTTAGCAAAGAACTCCTCGGTGTTGGTGCCGATGTGCGTCGCTCCGGGGAGGTATTTGCAGGTGCTATGGATGTAGTCCATCAGCCCGATGATGACCGAGAAGAGGTCGCCGCGGTCCTTCTCGACGTCGACGGCGGCCCGCCAGATTTCCGGGGTGATCCGGATGGGGCCGTCCGAGAGCAGGTAGGGCTGGAAACTTTCGATGACTGCCTCGGCTCTCACCGCCGCAAGGGGGACGTCGGTTGGGATGGCCGAGACGGGGGTGGGGGTCGTCTCGACGATGCTGGAGACGTCGATGACCAGTTCCCGGTGCGTTTCCTCGATCTCGAATAGGTGGACGGTGTTGCGGTAGAGGTCCGGGTAGCGGCGCATTCGTACTGCCGGCAAGACGCGCACGAGATGGAGACCGAGCTTTTGGCGGAGATTGCTGAGCGGGGTGACGCGGAGCTCGTTGGTGTTATTGCGAACGGGAAGGGCGTAGCGGTATTCGGTCCGGTGGAGGATGCGGAGCTTCATGGGCGCGGGCCGTCCTTATTGCTGCTGTTGTTGCTGCTGTTCGCGCTGCCAATCGGAAAGGGATTCCGGTCGGGTGCCGCGTGGGAAGTGGCGGTCGACCTCTCCGGGCAGCAGCACGTAATTCTCGAAGACCGCCTGACCGGCGGCGTTGAGCTGCACTTGGAGCTCATCGATATAGGCGTGCAGTCCGCGGGCCATGACCTCGGGTGGTCCCGCGAAGCTCAGCCGGGCCAGGAGGGCGCCGGTGATCTTCTCGCAGCTGTTTGAATAGCGGCCCGTCGGGGTGCCGGAAATATCATGCAGGACTTCGTCGGCGCGCCGGATACAGTGCCGGACCGAGCGCGGGAACTCGTTCGAGAAGAGCAGGAGGTCGACGACGCCCTCGACGCTGATTTCGCCGCCATGGACGCGACGGTAGCCGGCGTGCGCGCTGCAGGCCCGCAGGACCGCACCCCACTGCAGGGATTCCAAGGCTGAATCGCCGTCGGCCGTCTGCGTCTGCGAACGGATGTCTAGAAAGCGGCTGGTCATGTCCGCGCGCTCGAGCAGGCGGCCGAGCTGCAGGAAGTTCCAGCCCTCATCCCGAGTCAGCGTCGCGTCGGTGATGCCGTCGAAGAGCATCGAAGAGGCGATGATCTTCTCATAATAAGCCTGCGGAAAACGCTCAAGCAGTTCGAGGCCTTCGGCCGAGGTGACGAAGAGGTTCAGTGCGTTGATCTCGGACCACATCTCGTCGGAGATCTTGTCGCGCACCGAGCGAGCGTTCTCGCGGGCCACTCGGATGCAGGACAGGATCGAATCCGGGTTACGGAGGTCGAGGGTGAGGAAGCGGGCGACATCGCCTTGCTTGGGGTCAGGGTAGAGCGTGCGAAAGGCCCCCTCCATCGCCGTGGCGGCAAGGACCGGGGTCCAATACTCCTGGGCCGTGCCACGCCCCAGCGATTCATCGTCGAGGAGCATCTCCTCGGAGACGCGCACGAGGCGGGCGAGGTTTTCAGCCCGCTCCATCTGGCGGGACATCCAGTACTGGTGGTCGGCGACTCGGGAAAGCATCATGGCTGTTGAATCAAGCTGCGAGCACCCAGGTGTCTTTACTGCCGCCGCCCTGCGAGGAGTTTACGACCAGGGACCCGCGCGTGAGGGCGACGCGGGTCAGGCCACCCGGGAGTACCTTGACGGTATCGCCCCAGAGGACGAACGGGCGCAGGTCAACGTGGCGGCCTTCGAGTCCGCCGTCCACGAGGGTGGGGTGCTGGGAGAAATTGACGACCGGCTGGGCGATGTAGTTGCGCGGGTGGTTCGTGACCTTCTGGCGGAACTCTTCGATTTGGGCGGCGGTCGCGGTTGGGCCGATCAGCATCCCGTAGCCGCCGCTTTCGTTGGCCGCCTTGACGACGAGTTTCGGCAGGTTCTCGAGGATATATTTCTTATCACTGTCGCGCCAAGCGAGGTAGGTGGGGACCTGGTCGAGGATGGGTTCTTGGCAGAGGTAGTAGCGGATCATGTCCGGCACGTAGGCGTAGGTGACCTTGTCGTCCGCCACGCCGGTGCCGATGGCGTTGGCGAGGGCCACGTTGCCGCGGCGTACGGCGTCGACCAGACCGGGGACGCCGAGGCAGGAATCCTTGCGGAAGACCTGCGGGTCGAGGAAGTCGTCATCGATGCGGCGGTAGATGACGTCGACCTGACGCAGGCCGCGCGTGGTGCGCATGTAGACAAAGCCGTCGAGGGCGATGAGGTCGCGGCCCTCGACGATCTCGATGCTCATCTGGCGGGCTAGGAAAGAGTGCTCGAAGTAGGCGCTATTATGCACGCCTGGCGTCAGTAGCACCACGTTCGGGTTGGGGTTCTCGTGCGGGGCCACGTGGCGGAGTGTCGCGAGGAGGTCGGCGGGATAGGTGTCGACCGGTCGGACGCCGCTGGCGCCAAAGAGCTGGGGGAAGACGCGCTTCATCGCGGCGCGGTTCTCGAGCACGTAGGAGACCCCGGAAGGGCAACGGCCGTTGTCTTCCAGGACGAGGTAGCGGCCGTCTTGGTCGCGGATCAGGTCGGTGCCGCAGACGTGGATATAAGCATCCTTGGGGACGGAGACCCCGACGAATTCCGGACGGTAATGGGCAGCGCCGAAGACGACTTCGGGCGGGATGATCCCGTCTTTGATGATGCGTTGCTCGTGGTAGACGTCGTAGAGGAAGAGGTTCAGCGCCGTGATGCGCTGGACGAGACCGGCCTCAATATGCTCCCACTCGCCAGCGGGCACGACGCGCGGGAAGGGATCGAACGGGAAGACGCGTTCCGTGCCTTTCTCGTCTCCGTAGACCGTGAACGTGATGCCCTGTTTGAGGAAGAGCAGTTCGAGGCTGCGGAGCTTCTGGCTGAGTTCTTCGTTGCCTAGGCTGGAGAGCTTGTCGGCGACGTTGCGGTAGTAAGGGCGGATCTTGCCCGAGGCGTCGACGAGTTCGTCGAAGAGGTTGGCCCCCTTGTAGTCGGTGAGGATCATGCTCATAAGTAAGCAAGACCCCTGCCATCCCCCCTCCGGGACGGAGATGGTCAAAAACCTCAGGGCCGAAGGCCTAACTTAGGCACTCCGCGCCAAAAACAGACAGGCTCAGAGCCCCTCGCGGCCTGGGCGCCCCTTGGGCGGCGCAGCGATGCCCTTGGAGCGGAAGAACTCGCTGAGTACTTCGGAGCGAGCCTCGGCTAGCTTGTTCTTCTTCACGTCTTCCGGAGTCAGGAGCTTCTGGCGCTCGGTCATGATGCGGCGGAGCTGCATGAGGGCGGACTGCTGGAGCTGGCGGACGCGTTCACGCGTGAGTTTAAAGAGTTCGCCGACCTCCTCGAGCGTGAGCGGGCTTTCGCCGTTGAGGCCGAAGCGATGCGTCAGGATCTCGGCCTCGCGCGGCTCCAAGGCCGCGAGCATCTCCCCGATCTCCGCGTTGTCGGATTTTCCGCGGAGGGTCTCGAAGGGAGTCCGTTCGGATTCGTCCTTCACCAGGTCGCCCAACGTCGCATCGCCTTCAAGGCCGACCGGTTGATCGAGCGAGGCGGCGCGATTCGCGATGGACTGCATGTGGACGACCTTTGAGAGCGGAATCTCCATTGCCATGGCGATCTCGTCGTTATGCGGCTCGCGCCCGATTTCGACGGTCAGGCGGGCTGTGACGCGGCGCATCTGCGCGATACGGTCGACCATGTGCACCGGAAGACGAATCGTTTTCCCGTTTGAGGCGAGAGCCCGCTTGATGGCCTGCTTGATCCACCAGGAGGCGTAGGTGCTGAGCTTGCCGCCCTTGTCGGGGTCGAAGCGCTCGACGGCCTTGATCAGCCCGAAGTTGCCTTCGCTGATGAGGTCCATGAGCGACAGGCCGAAGTTATCGTAATCCTTGGCGATGCGCACGACCAGGCGGAGGTTCGACTGGATCATCTTCTGGCGCGCGGCTTCGTCGCCCTTGAGGACGCGACGCGCCAGCGCGGTTTCTTGTTCCAGCGTCAGCAGCGGCGTCTTGCCGATCTGATCGAGGTAGTAGCGGATCGGAGAGCGCTCTTCCGTCGACAATTCTTCCCAAGGCAGGCCGGGCTCGGTGGGATCCGTATCCCGATCAGGGACAGGGGTGGGGGCCGGGGTAGGGGTAGGAATGACGCGAGGGGCCGCGACGGTCTTAACCGGCTTGGCGAGAGGCAGTTTCTTGAGCTCCTTCTTGGGTTCCTTCGATGGCTTAGCCACAGCTGTCGCCTTCTTCTTGGCGCTCTTCTGTGGCTTCGACTTAGGCACGGGCGTGCGTCTCAGGAGCGTAGGCCGGAGGCAAGGCCGAGGGCGCGGAGGACGCTCTTGGACTTGTTGATGGTTTCTTCGTACTCGGAAGTCGGGACGGAATCGGCGACTACGCCGGCGCCGGCCTGGATGCTCGCGACGCCATCGCGGAGCGAGGCGGTGCGGATGACGATGCACGAGTCGTGCCCGCCATCGAAACCGAAGTAACCGACCGCGCCACCGTAGATGCCACGGCGTTCGCCTTCGAGTTCAGAGATGACCTGCATGGCGCGCACTTTAGGTGCACCGGAAAGGGTGCCCGCGGGGAAGGTCGCGCGGAAGAGGTCGAACGCATCCTTCTCGGGAGAGAGCTGGCCTTCGACCTGCGAGACGATGTGCATCACGTGCGAGTAGCGTTCGACGACCGCGTAGTCGGGCACCTTGACGGAACCCGGGACACAGACGCGGCCGAGGTCATTGCGGGCGAGGTCGACAAGCATCAGGTGCTCGGAGCGTTCCTTCGGATCGGCGAGCAGTTCGGTCTCAAGCTGACGGTCGGCGGCTTCGTCGGCGCCACGAGGGCGGGTGCCGGCGATGGGGCGAATCTCGCAGAGACGACCGGTGAGGCGCACGTTCACTTCGGGCGAAGCGCCGACGACGTCGAAGCCGCGGCCGGTCTCCATCACGAACATATAGGGCGACGGGTTCACGTGGCGGAGCACGCGATAGAGGTCGAGCGGGTCGCCCTTGTAGGCGACATCGGTGCGGCGCGAGAGCACCACCTGGACGCAATCGCCGGCGCGGATGTATTCCTGCGTCTTGAGGATGGCCGCTTCGAAGTCGGCTTGGTTCACGTTGGCCTTACCCGTCGCGAACTCGGCGCCAGCGGGCAGTTCAGCCGCTACGGCAGCGCGTGGGCCGGTGATGACGGCGCGGAGGGTCTCGAGCTCCTGCTTCGCGGCCTCCCAGGCGGCATCGGCGTCGGCCGGCGACTTCACACGGGCGTTGACGATGAGGCGAAGGGTCTGGCGGGCGTTGTCGAAGGCGACCACGCGGTCGACCAGCATGAAGTGGAGTAGGGGCGTGCCGGCCGGATCTTTGGCGGGCATCGGGACGGTGGGCTCGATGCGGTGGACGTACTCGTAGCTCACCATGCCGACCATGCCACCGACGAACGGCGGGAGGCCGGGGACCTTGGCGACGCGCAGGCCAGAGAGTTCCTTCTTCACTAGCGAGAGCGGGTCGGCCGGCGTGGGGATGGTTTCCTTCGAGCCGTCGCGGCGGGTGATCTCGGTGCGATCTTCCCAAGCGGTGAGGGTCATCGCCGGGCCCGCGCCGCAGAAGCTGTAGCGTCCGAGCTTATCGCCACCCGTGACGGATTCGAAAAGGAAGGGTGAGCCCAAGGCGCGGAGTCGGGCGTAGACTGACACTGGCGTCTCTAGGTCGGCCATCATATCAAGGCACACCGGGATGAGATCGGACTTCTGGGCCAACTGGCGGAAGGTAGCTTGGTCAGGGACAAGGCTCACGTTCCCATTTAGTAGGCATCGGGCCTCGGTTGGAAACCATTTAAACCGCCTTAAAGCCTAATGCAGCCCAATGCCCGGGCTTATGCCTTGCCCGGTGCGGTCCAGCGACCCCACAGCGAAAGCGGTAGCAGGCGGCCATTCCCTTCCTGCTTCAGGGCCAGTTCGCCGATATCAATCTTACCACCTAGGCCGCGGGTGTTCTCCTCGAGCAGGTTGTGGCAAAGGATGGAAGAGGCGTCGATGGTGTAGACCGTCAGCAGGATGAACTGCGCCTGCGGGGAGAGGAGTTCGCGGCAGGCTCGCAGGAGCGGGGCGAGGTCGCGTTCGACTTTCCAGAACTCACCGGTGGGACCACGACCGAAGGCGGGCGGGTCGAGCATGATGGCTTCGTACTTATTGCCGCGCTTCACCTCACGCTTCACGAAGGTCATCGCATCCTCGATGATCCAACGGATCGGCTCCTCGGCCATGCCGGAGAGCTCCTGGTTGCGGCGGCCCCACGCCACGGCGGGCTTGGAGGCGTCGACATGCGTCACGTGCCAGCCCGC
>CAMCWL010000010.1 GCA_945882655.1 Opitutus sp. GAS368 | reverse complement strand
GCGCTATTACGCGCTGATCAAAGCCTCATGCTTCGCGCGAAACTCGTCGCTCCAGGCGGAGGGCTGATGCGAGATGCCATCCATGCGACAAATGGTGCGGGAGGCCTTGGCGTAAAGGATGGCGTGATCCGGGCTCCGGAACTCGACATCCACGGTCAGGCCGGCGGCGCGGACTTTGCGGACACTGAGAATCAGCTTCACGTCGCACTCTGGGCGGATGGCGACGAGGTAGTGCAGGTCGATATCGCGGACCACCACGTAGACATCGGGCGCCACGGCGGGGTCGATGGTGTCCTTGCCCATTAAGGCGATGAACATCACCTTCTGCGCGCGTTCCATCATGAGCACGTAGTGCGAGTGATGGAGGATCCCGAGCCCGTCGGTCTGGTCGAACCAAGTCCGGATGGTCACGTGGAAAGTCTTATCAGGCTGGAGTCCGTCGGCGGGCATAGGGAAGAGGGATGGGGCTAATGCGGTCTGGGGCAAGCGTACGCGTTACTTCGTCCTTAGCGTCGCCGCGAGGCGGTCCAGCTCGGCCCAGGTCTCAACGGCGGGCTTCAAGCCGAGGTCGCGGCGGGCAGCGGAGATGTCGTACCAGTGGTCCTTGGCGAGTTCGACAGCGACGAAACGGGTCATGGGCGGTTCGCCCTTGAGGCGGAAGAGCGTCCAGACGCCCTCGAGCAGGGCACCGAGCCAATAGGCGGTGCGCTGGTTGATCCGCTTCGTGATGGGTTTCTCACCGGCGCCGACGAGTAGGCGGTTGATGAAGACCCAGAGCTTCACGGGTTCGCCTTGCGAGAGGAAGTACGCCTTACCGTTGGCGCGACCGGCGAGGAGGGCATCGAGCGCGCCGAGATGCGCGTCGGCGGCGGTGTCGACGTGCGTGACATCGACCTGGTTCTCGCCGTCGCCGACGATGCGGAGCTTGCCGGCGCGAGCACGAGCGAGGACGCGTGGGAAGAGGTGGTTGTCTCCGGGACCCCAGATGAGGTGCGGGCGCAGGGCGCAGACCTTCAGTTTGTCCGAAGCGGCCTTGAGGGCGACTTCCTCGGCGATGGCCTTGGTCTCAGCGTAAGCGCAGAGCCAGTTGTCACCGTAGGGCAGGGACTCGTCGGAGCCACGGAACGATTCGCCGTTGAAGACGACGCTCGGGGTGCTCGTGTGCACGAGGGCGCGGACACCATGGGCCAAGCACGCACCGACGACGTTCGAGGTGCCGGCGATGTTGATGCGGACGTATTCTTCCCAAGGGCCCCAGACGCCGGCTTTCGCCGCCACATGGAAGACGTAGTCGCAGCCTTTCACGGCGTCGTCGACCGTGGTGCGGTCGGCGATGTCGCCGCGAATGAAATCTACCTTGGCGGCAAGTTCGCCGGTCATCGGCGTGCGGCCGAGCACGCGGACCTGATATCCGCGGGCGAGGCAGCGGCGGACCACGGCTTGGCCGAGGAAGCCGGCGCCGCCGGTGACGAGGACGAGGGGCGGGTTATTCATCGGGCGAGGCTACTGGTCCATTCTTTGGCGAGTTGGAGGCGGTGAATCTTGGCGTTGTGGCGGACGTCCACGGGCAAGGCACGCTGGAAGACGATGTGCTGCACGCGATCGGCCTGTGGATTGATGCGGGCGAGGTCGCGAAGTTCGGCGACGAAGCGCCCACGCGCGGCTTCATCTGCCGGGAAGGCTCCAGCGCGGGGTTCGACGACGAGGGCAGGCGTCTGATGTGGGACGGCGCCGAGGCCGATGAGCGCGCAGCGAAAGACCTGCGGGTGCTGGCGGAAGGCGGGCTCGACGGATTCCGTTGGTAATTCGCCTTCGGAGGTGCGCACCTTTTCCACGCGTCGTCCGAAAAAGAACAGTCGTCCCTCTGCATCGAGCGCACCCAGGTCGCCCATGCGGTGCCAGACGCGGTTCCCATCGGCGATCTTCGCGAGGCGCGTCGCTTCGGGTAGGCCATCATACTCGCGGGTCACACTGGGGCCCGTCGCGATGATTTCGCCAATCTCGCCGGGCGCGCAGGGCCGGGCTTCGGCCAAGGTTGTAATCGGCCCGTCCGTCTCGCGGATCACGCGGATCTCGACGCCGCTGACGGGCCGGCCGACGCAGGTGCCTTGGCCGCGGAGGGCGTTTTGGCGAACCTCGCCGAGCAGTTCATCGGCGGTGATGGTCGTGACCGGTAGGCATTCGGTCGCGCCATAAGGCGTGTGGGTGACGCAGTTCGGCGCAATAACGCGTAGCTTGGCGAGCAGTTCGCCCGAGACCGGCGCGCCCGCAATGAGGAGGCGCCGGAGGTCGGGCAACTTAAGCCCGTGCACTTCGCAGTGGTCAGCGACTTTACCCCAGATGGCGGGTGAGCCAAAAGAGCTGGTGACTTTCTCCGCAATGAGGGCCGCCACGAGTGGGGCGGGGTCGGCCGCGAGCGGCTTGGAGGGGTCGAGGAGCGGCGTGACGGTGGTCGTGCCGAGGGCGGGGTTGAAGAGCGCGAAGAGCGGCAGCATCGCCATGTCGGTCTCTCCTGGGCGGATGCCATAGGTCGAGCGAACTAGTTCAATCTGCGCATCGAACATCCCGTGCGTATAGCAGACGCCCTTAGGCGCGCCGGTCGAACCGGACGTGAACAGGATCGCCGCGAGCGTGTCGGATTGCGCGTGGGCGATCGGACGTGCCGGCCGGCCAGTCGTCGTAAGCGCCTGGCGCCAGGCGGAGTTTCCGACCGTCACGCGATGGCTCAGCGTACGAAAGGCTGCGAACGGCAGACAGCTGAGCAGTGAGGCCGAGCGGACGCCGACGAGGGCCGACGGGCGGGAGCGGTGGACGCAATCAAGGAAAGCCGACCAGCCCATCCCTGGGTCGATGGCCACCGGGATGGCCCCCAGTTTCATCAGGGCGAACATTCCAATAATCAGGTCGTGGCCAGGGCGGACGGCGAGGAGTACCCGCGCACCCTCAGAGATACCGGCTTCGGCGAAATAGCCGGCGGCCGAGTCGCTCTCTTGGTCGAGTTGGCGAAAGGTTCGGACCTCATGCTGGACTTCGCCCGTCGGTTTGACGCTGGTCGGCGATTTCGTCGCCAGTCCGTCCGGGCGGTCGGTAGCCGCGATCCGAAGATGGCGGGCGACGTTGCTTCCGGGGTCGTTCATGGCCTGTAAATGAAGAAGCCCCGAATCCGGGGCTTCTGCAAGGGCTACTTGTCGGTTTAGTAGTCGGTCAGGGTGACGGCGCCCCAGAGCAGGGTGACGCGGTCGCCCGAGGTGATACGACGTCCGCTGAACTCGCGCATGTTGGCGCCGATCGTGGGCAGGTCATTCGGGGCGAAGGAGCCGGACTCGACCTTGACGATGCCAAGGAAGTTGTGGGCGGGCTCCATCGAGACGTTACGACCATGGTTAGGGGTGTCGTAAGTGGTGCAGCCGACGAGGGCGGCGGAAGCGATCAAGGTAGCAAGGACGAGCTGCTTCATAGTGGGGTGAGTTCGATGATTGGACGGGGGGAGGGGGCTGACAAGTCAGAATGATTCACGAAGCCGTCCAGTCCCGCCAGAGGGTGACCAGTTCGGGGCCTCGGAAGAACCAGACTGCCGCCGCGATAGCCATACTGGGCACGAAAGGCACCACTCCGGCGTACTCTTCCCCCTTTATTTTGGCCTGAATCAGGCCCGGGAGGGCGGTAATGACCCCAATGACAGACCCCCCGAAAAGACAAAAAACCGCACCCTGCCAGCCGCAATAGGCACCGACCCCGGCGCAGAGGATGATGTCCGCTTCGCCCATGGCCTCGCGGCCGGCCATCACGCTTCCGATGGTTCGGATCCACCAAACCAAAGCCGTGCCGACGGCGACGCCGAGTAAGGCATCGATCAGCGCGCGGAAGCGATTCACGGCTTCGATCGAATGCAGGGTCTCGCCGTGGAGTGAAGGGACCAGCATTGCGAGGATGATGCCCGTGCCGACTAACGCGAAGTTCGGGGCGTCGGGGACCATCATGTCGTCGAGGTCACAGCCAGCGAGGAGCACGAGCAGGGGAAGGAAGACGCAGGCCACCGCGGCTTTTGCCGGAGGCAGGAACGTCCAGGCCGCGACGAAGAGGAGGGCGGTGGTGAGTTCGACGAGTGGGTAGCGGACGGAGATGCGCGCGTCGCAGCAATGGGCGCGGCCGCGCAGGAAGAGCCAGCCGAAGATCGGGATGTTATACCAGAAGGGAATGGGCTGGCCGCAGGCGCAACGCGATCCGGGGGTGACGATTGATTCACCTTTGGGCAGACGATGGATGCAGACATTCAGGAAGCTGCCGACGCAGGCACCAAACGCGCCGGCGGTCAGCGCTGCCAGTCCTGGGTAAAGCTTAGCGAAGTTCTGCAGGTCGACGAGCGTCATGGGTTCAGGGAGCGGTTTCGCCGAGCGCGGCGCGCATCGGGGCTTCAGGGGGAAGCATGCCATTCCACAGGCGGAAGGCGAGCGCTCCTTGCCAGCGCAGCATCGAACGTCCGTCGCAGTGGGCCACGCAGTATTCGCTGGCATCCTTAAGCAGGCGCGAGGCTTCGCTGCCGTAAGTGGTGTCGAAGATGAATTGTCCGGCGGCGAGCAACGTGGAAGGGAAAGGGGAAGCGTCGCTCGGCTTTAGGCCGAGCGTCGTGCAGTTGACGATGACGGCGTCAGGGGCGGCCTTGATTTCAGCCAGGCCAGCGGCTTGGACGCGAGGGTCGGCGAGCACGGACGCGAGGGCGACGGCCTTAGCGACATCGCGGTTGTGCAGGTGCAGTGCAGTGCAGCCGTCGGCGAGGCAGGCGGCGGCGACGGCGCGGGCGGCACCACCGGAGCCGAGGAGAATCACTGGACGGCCCTTGGTCGTTTTTCCGCTACGTTCACGCAGGGCTTCGAGGAAGCCTTGGCCATCGGTGGTGTCGCCAGCCCAGCCAGTCGCGGTGCGGATGAGCGTGTTGACGGACTCGGCCCGACGGGCTTCGGGCGAGAGGGATTCGGCAAGCGAGAGCGCCTGGATCTTGTGCGGGACCGTGAGGTTCACGCCGGCGAAACCTTTAGCGTGCAAGAGGGCCAGCGCTTCGGGGAGTTCTTCGGCGGTGATGTGCAGGCGATGGTAGCGCACGCCGGCGAGGCGTGGATTCGTCGGGAGCAACGTCGCGATGGCGGCATTGTGCATCGCCGGGCTGAGAGAGTGCGCAATCGGGTCGCCCAGCACGCCCAGCTGGCCGGGCGCGAACTCATTCGTCCGCAGGGACGCGAGGGTGAGGGTGTCAGGCGCGCTCATCGGTCTTTTCCAAGGCGTGGACGAAGGTGAGGAATAGGCGGCTGCTGCGGTCGTCGCCTTGCGCTTCGAACTGCGACACGAGGTTGCGGCAGCAACGTGCGAGCGTCTGGTGCGTCGTGACAGGAAGAAGAAACGCTTCGTCCGCCGGCAGTTGGTTGTCGAGCAGCAGTAGCTGGACTTCCGCGCGGGTGCGGAAGGCGCCGCCTTCGTAGCAATCGAGGTAGAGCGGTTCCCGTCCGCGGAAGATGCCGACCATGAAGCGTCCGGGTAGGCCGACGGGCTCGACGGGCAGGCCGAGGCGGCGAGCGACGAGCAGGAAGATCAGGCAGAGCGAGATCGGGATGCCGCGGCGGCTATGGATAACCTGCGAGAGCAGCGAGGAGGACGGCACCGCGAAGCTTTCCTGAGCACCGCGATAGCCTTCTTCGCCGAAGATGACGCGACAGAGCAGGCGGCACTTCGCGCGGACATCGAGGGGTTCGGCGACAAGTTCACGCGTGCGGGCGGCGAGGCGGTCGAGTTCGGCGGAGTAAGCGTCGTCGGCCAGCGACGGATCGGTGGCGCGTTCGAGCAGGAGGCAGGCTTCTTCCAAGTCGCAGTGCGGGTCGCGGATATGGGCGAGAAAAGAGTGAGCCGCGGCTTCCGGGGTCCGCAGGTCGGCGAGTAGCGTGCGCGCGTGTTCTGCGAGGGCTTCGTCTTTCGTGAGCGTTTCGAGCCAGAGAACACCGGGGAGTCCAGCGGCCTTGATCTTACTAAGTACGGCGAGGCGGACGACCGGGGAGGGGTCGTCGAGGAGGCGCTCCAAGGTCGCCAGCTCCGCTTCGTGCGTCATGAGCATTTTCTACCGACAACGAGAGGGCTACGGCAACAAGGGAGTCCGCTGGGCGATGTCTTTTAGAGGTTGACGGTGGCACGTGTGTCGTGGCGCCGCTAGGCGGGCCGCCTAAGGCGAGTCGGGTTTTCGGATTGAAGGAATCCCTCGCCCGAGGGAGTCTGGGGGTCATGACCGCTACGCGCATCCGCTGCGGGGTGGCCGGCACGGGTTCGCTCGGCCAGCACCACGCCCGCATCTACTCGACCCTGCCCGGCGCCGAACTTGCCGGGATCTTCGAGCCGAACGCCGCCCGGGCGGCGGAAATCTGCGCCAAGCACAACTGCCATCGGTTCGCCACGCTCGACGAGATGGCCGCCGGCTGCGACGCCGTCAGCGTCGTGGTCCCGACGAATCACCACGCCGCCGTGGCCCTCCCGCTCCTCGCCAAGGGTGTGCACCTCCTGATTGAGAAGCCCATCTGCGTCACGCTCGAAGAGGCCTCCCAGATTCTGGACGCCGCCGCCAAGGCCGATCGCATCGTCCAGGTCGGTCATATCGAGCACTACAACCCCGTGATGTCCTACCTCGAGAAGGCCGTCACCGATGCCCGCTATATCACCGCCGAGCGCCTCGCGCCCTTCACCCCGCGCGGCACCGAGGTCGGCGTCGTGCTGGACCTGATGATTCACGACATCGGCATCGTCCTCCAGCTGGCTAACTCTCCGGTCGAGCGCATCGACGCTGTTGGCGTGTCGGTTGTCACCAAGACGGAGGATATCGCCAACGCCCGTATCGCCTTTAAGAACGGCTGCGTCGCCAACCTGAGCTCCAGCCGTGTTTCGTTAAAGAAGAACCGCGAGATCCGCGTCTTCCAGACCGGTGGCTACCTCTCCATCGATTTCATGGGCCAGAAGGGCCACACTGTACGCGTCGACCCGACCGCCGAAGGTGGCTTCGCCAAGGAGGAGATCCCGATCGAGAAGGGTGAGCCCCTCGCCATCGAGCTCGCTTCGTTTACCGCCTGCGTCCGCGATCGCAAGAGCCCGAAGGTCAGTGGCGAGCTCGGCCGTACTGCCTTGGAAGTCGCCATCAAAATCACCGAACAGATCCGCGCTGGTATGGCGCGCAAATGAGCGCGTTCCCGTCCATCCCGGCGCACTTCGACCGGCCCCGTGCGGGCGAGGTCGACGTGCTCGTGGTGGCCGGGGAGCATTCCGGTGACCAGCACGCCGCCAAGGTCGTTGCGGAATTACTCAAGGCTCGCCCGGGTCTGCGCATCGTCGCGTTCGGCGGGCCGCAGCTGCGCACCGCCGGCGCCCAGCTGCTGATGGATATGACCACGTTCTCCGCCGTGGGCATCGTGGAGATCCTTTCGGCTTATCCGTTCTACCGGAAGCTCTTCTCGCGCATCGTCGCTTGGACCACGCAGTGGAAGCCCAAGGTCGTCGTGCTGGTCGATTACCCCGGCCTCAATCTCCGTCTCGCTAACGAACTGCGCAAAGCCGGCCTGTCGCGTGCCGGCTTCGGCGAGACGGCCGTCATCCAATACGTCAGCCCGCAGTTGTGGGCTTGGAAGCCCAAGCGTCGCTTCACCATGGCGCGTGACCTGGACGGCGTCGGCACCATCTTCCCGTTCGAGCCGGCGGTATACGCCGACACTAAGTTGGATGCTCGATTCGTGGGCCATCCCTTTGCTGAGTCCGACCATCAGCCTGGCTTGAAGTATGACGCCGAGGGACCCGTGCTCCTCCTGCCGGGCAGCCGTCCGAAGCCCGTGAGGAAGATCTTCCCCTCGCTCGTCGAGGCGTTCGCGCTCTTTCGTCAGGACCATCCCAAGCGCCGCGCGCTGGTACTTCACACCGGCGGCGAAGTGCATGCGGAGCTTTATCGCCTGCTGGCTGAATACGGTGATCAGGCTAAGGGTGTCGACCTTCGCCCCGTCTCCGAAGGTCCGGCCGCCGGTTGTGCCGCGTTGGTGAGTTCCGGCACCATGTCCCTGACCGTCGCTCTCGCGGGCATTCCTGGCGCGGTCGTGTATCGTGCTAATCCGCTCACTTGGATTGTCGGCCGTCGCTTGATTGCTGGCCGCGTCGATAATCTCGGCATCGCGAACATCCTCCTCAAGCGACAGGCTTGGCCTGAATACCTGCAGGGTGCTTGTGAGCCCGCGCCCTTGGCCGCCCGCCTGCGTGAGTGTGTCGAAGCTCCGGGTCCGCGCGCCCAGGCTGTCGCTGATGCCGGCGAGCTGTTAAGCCTGCTTTCCGCACAGTCCGGCTCCACGCCGGCCGAGTGGGTCGCCACCTTCCTGCCTCAATGAGCGCTTCGCTGAAGATTGCGGTGTTGGGTTGTGGCTATGTCGGCGCGGAGTTCGCCCGGCAGGCGCGCGCGGCCGGCCATGGCGTGCTCGGTGTCGTCCGTTCGGACGCCTCGCGCGATAAACTCCGGGCGGAAGGCATCTCTGCTGAGGCGTTCGACATTCAGGCCGGCGATTGGGCGCAGCTGCCGAAGCATTTCGACGCCGTGGTCTACGCGGCCAGCACCGGTGGCGGTGGGCCTGAGGCTTATGCCTTAGCTTACGACGTCGGTGTGAAGCGCGCGCTCGCGTGGTCTCGCGACGTCGGCGCGCGCTGCTTTATTTTCACCAGCTCCACGGGTGTGTATCGACAGGATGACGGCGGCCGCGTGGATGAAACGTCGCCGGTTGGGGGCGCACCGACGGCGGATGCGATTCTCGGTGGAGAGCACGCCGTGTTGACTTCGGATTTCGCAAAGGCCCGCGTGTTGCGCTTCGGCGGACTCTATGGTCCAGGTCGTCATCATCTCGTCGATCAACTGCGCCGCGGTGATAATGTCATCGGTGGGCGCGTGGATCACTTCATCAACTATCTGCATCGCGATGATGCGGCTTCATCGATTCTCGCCGCGATCATCGGTGGATCCGAAGGCGCACGCGTTTATAATGTCGGTGATGGGAATCCTGTGACGAAGGAAGCGCTCGCGAAGTGGATCGCGGAGCGACTCGGCCAGCCGTCTCCGGTCTTCGATCCCACCGCTCCGGCCGGTCCCAGGGTAGCCAAAGGGGGTCGAACCCAGCCGAATCGGATTGTTTCGACCCGGCTCATTACGGCCGAACTCGCGTGGAAACCTCTGTTTTCCGATGTTTTCGCGGGCCTAAGTGAGCTTTTCTGAGGTTCCGGGCTGTCTGGGCGTGCTGGGATTACGGCAGGTTCTTCACCCGACCGTCTTCATCCTGTAACAATGGGATGAGATAGTCCGCTCGCATAACCGCACCCACACCTATGAATAGCACCCTCAAGTCCATGCTGATCGCCGCTGCCGCCATTACGTCGGTTTCGGCTTTCGCCCAAGACAAAGCCACGCTCGATCTTCTCGTGAAGAAGGGCATCATCACCGCTGAAGAGCGCGCCAAGACCCTCCAGTCCGCCGCCGCCACCAAGACGGAGTCCGGCATGGACCGCGTCTTCATCAAGGAAGCCGGCGCCAACCGCCTCACCTTCTCCGGCCGCGTCCAGGGCCAGTGGGAATCGGCCAGCTACAGCGAGACCGTCGCTTCTACGGGTGTCGAAACCCAGGCTACGGACCTTAACACCATCCTGATGCGCCGCCTCTACCTCGGCGCCAAGGTTGACGTCGGTGCTGGCTTCTCTGGCGAGATCATCTGGAACTTCGCTGATAAGTCGGGCGCTGGCGCCGCCGACAAGGCGGTTGTCACCATCGAAAGCCAAGTCGGCAAGTTCGATCTCGGCTACCAGAAGGTCAACTTCGGCCAGGAAGAGAACACCTCCTCCTCCGCCCTCTACACCGTCGAGCGTTCGATGGTCACCCGTTATTGGGCTGAGTCCAACAACGGTCGCCGCGTCGGCTTCGGCGCCCGCCACGTCGGTCTCCACTACTCCAACAAGGTGACCATCGGTGAGGGCGGCCCCGGCTCCTTCGCCTACGGCGCCGCGATCGTCGATGCCGTCCAAGGCTACAGTGCCGCGGGCACCAATGACTTCGGCTACTATGCTAACGCCTCCTTCGGCTGGAAGCCCCTAGGCACCACCATCGGCATCAACTTCGGCCTCACCCCGTCGGGTGCGACGTCTGCTACCGGCGGCGCCGTCACCGCGGTCAACGGTGAGATCGCCATGGCCCAAGGTTTCAATCCGTACTTCAAGTACAAGACCGGCGACCTGACTGTCCTCGGCGAGTACATCGTCACGGCCCTCGACGCCAGTTCCACTTCCGCGACGGATAGGGGCTTCCTTGACCGCGATCCGAGCGGCTATAACCTCACCTTGGCTTACAAGATCTCCGAGAACCTCGAAGCCGTGGCGCGTTACTCCGCCCTCGACACCGATGGTCGCGGCCAGCAGGTCGGCGACGGTTTCCGCGAAGTCACGACCACTGGCACGGCTGGTTCCACCTACGACAAGTCCCACAGCATCTTCGTAGGCCTGAACTACTACTTCAACAAGAACAACGCGAAGATCCAGCTCGGTTACGAGAAGGCGAAGCTCGAAGGTCGTATCACCGGCTATTCCAGCGGTGTTGCTACGGTGGTCGATGGCGACCACGCCGACGCGGACATCTTCCGCCTCCAGGCTCAGGTTCTGTTCTAAATCCTAGGATTTAGGCTTCATAGCACGAGGGCCGGCAGGGATGCCGGCCCTCTTTGTTGGGCGGAATCGCCGACCAGCCCGGGCCTTGCGGCCTGGGCTGCTTCGTGTCTATGCTAAGCCATGGCGGATATCATCACCCGCGCCCAGCGCAGCGCCCTGATGGCCAAGGTGCGTGGGCGGGGCAACGCGACCACCGAAGAGGCCCTGGTAGCGATCCTGCGGGCGGAGGGCTGGTCCGGGTGGCGGCGGCAGCAGGCCGTCCGTGGTCGCGACGCCAAGGGTCGGCCTTTCCGCGTGCGACCCGACTTCGTCTTCCGTGCCCGGCGGCTCGTGGTCTTCGTTGACGGCTGTTTCTGGCATGGTTGCCCCCGTCATGGCACGCAGCCCCAGGGTAACGCCGCCTTCTGGCGCACCAAGTTCCAGCGTAACCGGGAACGCGATCGTCGCGACACGTGCAACCTGCGGCGAGCTGGCTGGACCGTCGTACGGCTTTGGGAGCACGCATTGCGGGTCAAGGCCCGGCCGGCCCTGCTCAGCAAGCTACGTCGCGTCTTCGCGTAGGCACGAAAAAGCCCGACCGGGCGGTCGGGCTGTTCGTGCGGCTCAGGCCGGGCTTAGAGCGCGCGGTAGTTGGGCGACGCGTTGTCGGTGCCCTTGGTCTGTTCGCGGAGGCGGCGGTTCTCTTCTTCGACTTCAGCGAGGCGGGCGGTGGCCTTGGCGGTGGCGGCGTTGGCTTCGCGGAGGGCGGTGGAAGCGGCTTCGAGGTCCGCTTCAGCCTTCTTCTGCTTGGCGATCGCTTCTTTCAGTTCGGAGCCGTCACGGAGGCGGGCGAGTTCGGCGGTGAGTTCGTTGACGCGGTTAGCGGCGTCGGCCTTGGCCTTCTCGAGTTCGGCGGCCTTCACCGCGGCCTTGGCGGCGTCTTCCTTGGCCTTGGCGAGGTCGTCGACCGCCTGTTTGACGGCCTTATCGGCGTCCGTCTTGGTTTTCGCGAGAAGGTCGGTGGCCAGCTTGCCTGCGTCGGCAGCGGCCTTCTTGGCGTCGGCAGCGTCCTTAGCGGCCTTGGCGGTGAGGGCGTTGATATCAGCGACGCTCTTCAAGCGGGCTTCGTTGGCTTCCTTGCTGATCTTGGCGGCACGCTGGTTGGCGGCTTCTTCCCCGCTCCAGGTGACGATGGCCACGCCACCGAAAGCGGCGGCGATGAGGATGAGAATAATTTCGCGGGTCTTCATGAATGATTGATTGGCCGCAACCTTGTCAGACCCGTCCGTCGGGTCAAGAGCCTACCCGCCCAGTTAGGAAAGGCGGTTCTTATAGTCCGCGTAGCCGAAGCGGCGGACGACCTGCGTCTGGCCCGAGGCGGGATCAAAGCTGGCGATCGCCGGGAGGGGCACTCCATTGAAGGTCGTGTTCTTGACGAACGTGTAGTGCGACATGTCCATGAACACGAGGCGCTGGCCGATTTTAAGCGGGGAAGGGAAGGAGTAGTCGCCGATGACATCGCCAGCCAGGCAGGTCACGCTGCCGAGGCGATAGGTATGGGGCAGTTTGCCCGGGAGGTCGGCGTCCATGATGTCGGCGCGGTAGGGCATCTCCAAGGTGTCCGGCATGTGGTTGGTCGCCGAGATATCGATAATGGCGATATCCACCCCGTTATGGACCAGATCGAGGACCGTGCCCACCAAGACGCCGGTACCGATACCGATGGCTTCGCCGGGCTCGAGATAGACCTGGATGTGCTGGCCCCAGCGCTGGCGGAAGCCCGTGATGATGCGGACCAGGCGGTCAAGGTCGTAGCCCTCGCGGGTGATGTGGTGGCCGCCGCCGAAGTTGACCCACTTCATCTGCGGGATGAACTCACCGAACTTCGCTTCGAAGGCCGCAACCGTGCGCTCCAGTACGTCGGAGCCCTGCTGGCACATCGTATGGAAGTGGAGGCCCTCGAGCCCTTCGAGGTCGGCGGCCGACTTGATCTCGGAGCGGAGCGAGCCGAGGCGCGAGCCGGAGGCGCAGGGGTTGTAGAGTTCGACGTCTACCTCGGCGTGCTCCGGGTTGACGCGGAGGCCGAAGGAGAGTTTGCGGCCAGCCGCGAGGGCGGCGGCCTTATGGCGCTTCCACTGCGTCGTCGAATTGAAGGAGATGTGGTCGGCGACGCGGAGGAGGTGGGCGAACTCCTCGTCCTTAAAGGCCGGCGAGTAGGCATGGACTTCGCCGCAGAATTCCTCGCGACCGAGGAGCGCTTCGTGGATGCCGCTGGCGGTGGTGCCCACGAGATACTTCGAGATCAGCTTCGCTTCGCTGAACTGGGCGAAGCCCTTGAGCGCGAGGAGGATCTTGGCGCCGGAGCGGTCCATCACCGAGCGCAGGATGCGGAGGTTCTGTTCCAGCAGGCCGCGATGGAGGACATGGCAAGGGCTCGGGACCTGGCTCAGGTCGACCTTGCGGAAAGCTTCGGTGAGTGCGTCGGACACGAGGGTGAAATTGGGAGCGTCGGGGTGCGGTGCAAACGAAAAGCCCGCTTTGCAGCGGGCTTTGGTTTGGTCGTTCAGGCGACGGGGAGTTCCTTCACGTGCCAAGGCAGGCCACGCTTGTTGAGCTCTTCCATGAACGGATCCGGGTTCATCTCTTCCATGTTCCAGACGCCGGGCTTGAGCCACTTGCCGCCGGCGAGCATCGCACCGCCAATGGCAGCTGGGACGCCGGTCGTGTAGCTGATCGCCTGGGACTTCACCTCGGCGTAGCATTCCTGGTGGTCGCAGACGTTGTAGATGAAGACCTTGCGGGGCTTGCCGTCCTTGACGCCGGTGATTTCGCAGCCGATGCAGGTCTTACCCTTGGTGCGCGGGCCGAGTGACGCCGGGTCGGGTAGGAGCGCCTTCAGGAACTGGATCGGGACGATCTGGTGGCCCTGGAAATCGATCGGGTCGATGCGGGTCATGCCGACGTTCTCGAGGACGCGCAGGTGCGTGAGGTAGTTCTCAGAGAAGGTCATAAAGAAGCGGATGCGCTTCAGGCCCTTGATGTTGATGGCGAGGGATTCGAGTTCCTCGTGGTAGAGCAGGTAGCTGTCCTTCGGGCCAACGACCGGGTAGTCGTACACCCACTTGACGGAGAGAGGGTCGGTTTCCTTCCACTCGCCTTTTTCCCAGAAGCGACCGCGCTGGGTGATCTCGCGGATATTGATCTCCGGGTTGAAGTTCGTGGCGAACTTGTAGCCGTGGTCGCCGGCGTTGGCGTCCATGATATCAATCGTCTCGATCGTGTCGAAGAGGTGCTTCTGGGCGTAGGCGCAGAAGACGTTGGTCACGCCGGGGTCGAAGCCCGAGCCAAGGAGAGCGGTGAGGCCAGCCTTCTCGAAGCGTGCGCGGTAGGCCCACTGCCAGGAGTATTCGAACTTCGCGAGGTGGGGCGGCTCGTAGTTGGCCGTGTCGACGTAGTGGATGCCGGCGTGGAGGCAGGCGTCCATCAGGTTGAGATCCTGGTAGGGCAGGGCGACGTTGATGAGTAGCTCGGCGCCGAAGGACTTGATCAGGGCGACCGTGGCCTTGACGTCGTCGGCGTCGACGGCGGCGGTATGGATCGTGCGGCCCGTGGCGGCCTTGACGTCGGCGGCGATGGCCTTGCACTTATTCTCGTTGCGGGAGGCCAGCATGACTTCCGAGAAGGACTCGGTATCCATGGCGCACTTGTGGGTGACGACATTGCCGACGCCGCCGGCGCCGATGATCAGGACTTTTTTGCTCATGAGGTGACTGATTTCTGTCCACTCGGGACGGAGGGGGAAGCAAAAAGGATGCACAGTCCCGCCTACGGACGGTGACACTTAGGCGACAGCGTCCGGGCAGCCCTTTCCGGACCGGCGGACCGGTCGGAAAGTAAGCCCTTTTGGCTGGCGGGATGGACGAGACTCGAACTCGCGACCTCCGCAGTGACAGTGCGGCGCTCTAACCAACTGAGCTACCACCCCGGTAGCCAAAAGGAAGGGTAAGAAAGGTTTCCGGGAGGGGGTCTGTCAAACGGAAAACCGACCCAAATTAGCCCCGAACCTGACCCTGGCCGACGATTTCGAACTTCCAGGTGGTCAATTCACGAATCCCCATGGGGCCGCGGGCGTGCAGGCGGTCAGTGGAGATGCCGACTTCGGCCCCGAAGCCGAACTCGCCCCCGTCCGTGAAGCGGGTGCTGGCATTCCAGTAGACACAGGCGCTATCGATCTGGGCGAGGAACGAGCGGGCGGCGGACTCGTCGGCCGTGATGATGGCGTCGGAGTGGTGCGAGCCATAGTCTTCGATGTGGGCGACCGCCTCGGCGAGGCCGGTGACGATCTTCACGTTGAGGATGAGGCCGAGGTGCTCAGTGCGGAAATCTTGTTCCGTCGCGGCCTTGGCACCGGGCATCAGTCGCTGTGACTTGGCGCAGGCGCGGACCTCGGTCTGCTTCGCGGCGAGCGCGGCAGCCATCTTCGGGAGGAATTTCTCGGCGACAGCGGCATCGACGAGCAAGGTCTCGAGGGCGTTGCACGCGCTGGGACGCTGGCACTTCGCGTTGAGCACAATCTGTTCGGCCATCGCGAGGTCGGCCTGCGCGTGGACGTAGACGTGGCAGATGCCGGCGTCATGCTTGATGACGGGGACCTTGGCGGAGTTGACCACCGCCTCGATGAGGCCAGGGCCGCCGCGGGGGACGATGATGTCGACGATGCCGCGGAGGGATCCGAGCGCAGGCACGGCTTCGCGGTCGGTAAAGGGAAGCAGCATAACGGCTTCAGCGGGTAGGCCGGCGGCACGCAGGCCAGTCGCGAACGACTTCGACAGCGCGATGTTCGTGTGGATGGCCTCGCTGCCGCCGCGGAGCACGCAACCGTTGCCGGACTTTAGACAGAGGGCGGCGGCGTCGACGGTGACGTTCGGGCGTGATTCGAAGATGATGGCGACGAGTCCGATCGGAACGCGGCGGCGGATAATCCGCAGGCCGTTGGGGCGCGTCCAATCCTCGGTGACTTCGCCGACGGGGTCGGGGAGTTTCGCGACCGCTTCGCAGGCGACGGCGATATCTTCCAAGCGGGCGTGGTCGAGGCGCAGGCGGTCGGTCATCGCTTCCGTGAGGCCCTTGGCCTTGGCCGTGGCAAGGTCTTTGGCGTTGGCCTCGAGGATAGCGGCTTCGTCGGCGCGGAGGGCTTGGGCGGCGGCGCGCAAGGCGGCGTCGCGGACGGCGGTCGGGGCGAGGGCGAGGGCACGCGAGGCCTTCTTGGCCGTGCGGGCGATCTCCGTCACGCGCTGGAGGAGGTCGCTCATTTCTTCTTCAGCGAGAAGCGCGTGCCGAGCTTCTTGCCCGCGGCGAGTTCGAGCAGGACGCCTTCGCGGCGACCGCTGGCGATAATCGTGTCGACGCCGCCTTCGGCCGCGATTTCGGCGGCGAGCAGCTTCGTGACCATGCCGCCGACGTTGCGTTCGGAACCGGCGCCACCGGCGAGGGCACGCACAGAATCGTCGATTTTGCGGACGGAGGGGATGAGGTCGCCGGAGCCGTCGGACTTCGTCATCAGGCCGGGGATGCCGGACAGAATAATCAGCAGGTCAGCACCGACGAGCGCGGCGACGTGGGCGGAGAGGCGGTCGTTGTCGCCGACCTTGATCTCTTCGTCGGCGATGGCGTCGTTCTCGTTGATAATCGGAATGAAGCGCTTACGGGCGAGGAGGAGGTCGATGGTCGCGCGGGCATTCCGGGTGCAGGCACGGCTGTCGAGGTCCCAGTAGGTGAGCAGCATCTGGGCACCGAGCAGCTTATGGCGGCGGAGGTGCTTGCCGTATTCCGACATCAGCTCGGGCTGGCCGACGGTGGCGCAGGCCTGGAGTTCGCGGGCCTCCTTCGGGCGTTTCTCGAGGGCCATGGCGGTCATGCCCGCGGCGACGGCGCCGGAGGTCACCAGGACGACCTGGATGCCGCGCTTATGCAGACCAGCGACCTGATCGACGATGCGGCCAATCTGGACGCGGTCGACCTTGCCGTCCTTGCGGGTGAGGAGGCCGGAACCGAGCTTGATGACCCATCGTTTTGCCATGGCTTTGAGGGGTCGACCTTAGCCGAGGGAAAACGCCGTTGTCCAGCGTCAGAACGCCGACCTCAGAATGAAGGCGGCTGCAGGCCCACGGCCAGCCAGCCTTTCGGGGCTAGGACGCGTCCCTGCGGGGTGCGGACGACATAGCCTTCCTGCACAAGGAACGGTTCATGGACTTCCTCGAGCGTGTGAGCGTCTTCGCCGATAGCGGCGCCGATGCTGCTCAAGCCGACTGGTCCGCCGTTATGCTTCTCGGCCATCGCGCGAAGGAAGCGGTGGTCCATGTCGTCGAGTCCGTGCTGGTCGATCTCAAGGAGCTCAAGGGCGGCGGCCGTGACGGCGGCGTTCGCCTTGCCGCCGGCGCGTTCAAGGGCGTAGTCGCGCGTGAAGCGCAGGAGATTGTTGACGATGCGCGGCGTGCCGCGGGCGCGGCGGGCGATCTCATCGGCGCCGCCTTGGTCGATATCGAGACTGAGGAGGTCGGCGTTGCGGCGCACGATGCTGAGCAGCTGTTCGCGCGTGTAGTAGTCGAGGCGCGTCTGCAGGGTGAAGCGGCTGCGGAGCGGGGCGGTGAGCAGGCCGGTGCGGGTGGTCGCGCCGACGAGCGTGAACTTCGGTAGGTCGAGGCGCACGCTGCGGGCGTTCGGGCCTTGGTCGATCATGATGTCGATGCGGAAGTCCTCCATCGCCGAGTAGAGAAATTCTTCGACCGTCTTCGGGATGCGGTGGATTTCGTCGATGAACAGCAGGTCGCCTTCTTGGAGGCTCGTGAGGAGGCCGGCGAGGTCGGAGGCTTTTTCAACGACCGGACCAGAGGTCACGCGAATCGGGCGGCCCATTTCTTCGGCGAGGATCATCGCGAGCGTCGTCTTACCGAGTCCGGGTGGGCCGTGGAGAAGGATGTGGTCGAGCGTGCGGCCTTCGCGACGCGCGGCGCCGATCATCACGCGGAGGCGTTCGACCGTGCGCTGCTGGCCCACGAAGTCGTCGAGCTTTGGCGGGCGCAGGGCGGCGTCCAGCGAGCGGTTCGCGTGCGACGCGGCTTCCTTGCCGGCGAGCGGCTGGGGGTCATCGGGCGAATCCTTACGAGCCATAGATCGCAAGGTGCGGGGTCGGGACGAATTGGCAACCCTCAGTCCTCGGCGAAGCCTTTCGGCAGGTCGGAGGCGGGGAGGCGTTCGACGTCGGCACCCAGGGAGCGCAGGCGTTCCTCGAAGCGTTCGTAGCCGCGGTCGAGGTGGTAGAGGCGTTGGACCCACGTCTCGCCCTTGGCGATCAGCGCGGCGAGAATCAAGGCGGCGGAGGCGCGGAGATCGGAGGCCATGACCGGCGCACCGGAGAGCGGGCGGTCGCCGTAAATCGCGGCCGTGGCGCCTTCGATGGCGATCTCGGCGCCCATGCGCTGGAGTTCGGCGGCGTGCATGAAGCGGGCCGGGTAGATTTTCTCGGTCACCGTGCTGCGTCCGTCGACGAGGAGCTGGAGGGCCATGAACTGCGCCTGCAGGTCCGTCGGGAAGCCTGGGTAGGGTTCGGTGATGATCTCGACGGCGTTCGTCGGCTTACCGTGGGCACGGATGAAGTCTGGGCCGGTCTCGACCTGGACGCCCGCTTCACGGAGCTTGTCGAGAAAGGCCGTGAGGTGCGACGGGTCGCAGTGCGTCACCGTGACGTCGCCGCCCGTGATGGCGCCCGCGACGAGGTAGGTGCCGGCTTCGATGCGGTCGGCAATGACCGTATGATCGCAGCCGTGGAGTGCGGTGACGCCTTCGACTTCGATGATGCCCGTGCCTTGGCCGCTGATCTTGGCGCCCATTTTGATGAGCATCGTGCAGAGGTCGATGACCTCCGGTTCGCGGGCGGCGCATTCGATGCGCGTGACGCCGGGCGTAAGGGTGGCGGCCATCACGATATTAGCGGTGCCGAGGACGGTGCTGCCCATCGGGCCGCCCATGAAGACCATATCACCACGGGCGCGGGAGGCGTCGACCTGCACGAGGCCGGCTTCGACCGTGACGATGCAACCGAGGGCTTCGAGGCCTTTCAGATGGAGGTCGATGGGGCGAGGGCCGATGACGCAGCCACCGGGGATGGCCATCTCCGCTTGGCGGAGGCGACCGATGAGCGAGCCCAGGAGGCAGACCGATGCGCGCATCTTGCGGACGAGGTCGTAGGGCGTGCGGTGCGAGACCTGTTCGGCGCGAATCGTCCAGACACCCGGTGCCGGGTTGGCGACGACGGCGCCTTGATGGCCGAGGATCTCGGCCATGTAGCGGACATCGCTGAGGTCGGGCACATTGCGCAATGTCACCGTCTCGCCCGTGAGGAGCGAAGCGGCGAGCAAGGGCAGCGAAGCGTTCTTCGAACCGGCGGCGCGGACCGTGCCTTTTAGCACGTGACCACCGCGGATGCGCGCGACCTGGAGCATGTCGGGTAAAAGAAGCGGGGGCGCCGATTGGCGCCCCCGTTATGTTCAGCCTTCGCGAGGACCGCTGCGAGGACCGCGGTCGCCGCGGAATTCACCGCGACCTCCACGGGAACCATCACGGGAGCCTTCACGGCCGCCACGGGAACCGCCGCGGAATTCACCGCGACCACGTCCACCGCGCTGACCGCGATCAGAGCGTTCGCCGCGGTGTTCGCCGCGAGGCTGCTGGGTGCGGGCGGAAGGAACGAAGACGGCCTTGGTAGGCACGCCGAACAGGGTAGCGAGCTTGCGCTTCAGCGAGGCCCAGAAGCCGATGGGGGCCTGGACCGGGATGACGACGGGCTCAATCTGGATACGCGGACGGTCTTCACGACGCGGGCGGTCTTCACGACGAGGACCACGGTCGCCTTCAGGACGCGGACCACGATCGCCTTCGGGGCGGGGGCCACGATCGCCTTCGGCGCGCGGCTCACGGCGAGGACCACGTTCGCCTTCGGCGCGCGGTTCGCGACGCGGGCGGTCGCCCTGCGGGATGCCGGGCTGGCGGCCTTCTTCGGTGAAGCCTTCGGGGCGACGTTCACGCGGTTCGCGACGGGGACCAGGCTCGCCTTCGGCGCGCGGTTCACGACGTTCACGCGGTTCACGCTGCTCGCGCTGTGCCGGGGCGGACGACTGGGCGCGATCGCCCGAGAGGTTCTCGGTTAGCTGAGACGGGTCTTCGACGACACCGCAGGTTGGGCGGGCAGCCTGACCATTGGCAGCCGACGGAGCGGCGCCACGGGGCGTACCACGGCGACCGAACTGCTTCGGCGTCGTGATGGTGCCGGGCTTGGCGGCGGGTTCGGACGAGGCCCCGATCACGGAGAGCGGAGGGAGTTCCGCGTGGGCGGACTCCAGCTTGGCTTCGTTGAGGCGGGGTGCGGGGGTGCGGACTTCATTGGCGCCTGCGTCCGCGGCGGGCTGGTGGGGGGAGACTGGCTCCTGGCCCTGGGTTTCTTCTTGGCTCATGTTGCTTATGTTGGGGCGGCCTTCGTTGTGGCCGACCGGATGATGCGGCCGTTCCGTTGTGGAGCGGCGACGCGGTTTGTCGGACCCTTGGTGACGGAGGACGAACCTCCTTGGGGTGCCGAAATGACCCGGGAGAGACTCCCGGAAAGAATGTGAATAATTATCCCCCCCGGCTTAACAACAAGAAAGTCCCTCAGCGGGCCTCTTCGGTGAACCTTTGTTCACGAATCAGCACGATTTTGACCGTTCCTTGGTAGGAAAGCGTTTCTTCGACCTTAAGGCGGAGGCGGCGGGCGAGTTCGGTGGCACCGAAGTCGTCGATCTTGACCGGGTCCACGATGACCCGGAGTTCGCGGCCGGACTGGAAGGCGTAGGCCTCCCGGACCCCTTCGAAGGAGAGGGCGACTTCTTCCAGGCGGCGCACGCGTTGGGCGTAGGACTCGAGGGTGGAGGAGCGGGCGCCGGGGCGGGAGCCGGAGGCGGCGTCGGCGATCATCACCAGCGGGGCGTAAAGGCTTTCGGCTTCGACTTCCCGGTGGTGGGCGGCGACGGCGTTCACCACGCGGAGATCTTCACCGAGGCGGCGGAGGAGGGCGGCGCCGGCGAGAGCGTGGCTGCTACCGGCTTCGGCTTCGATCGCCTTACCTAGGTCATGCAGCAAGCCAGCGCGTTTCGCCGGGATCGGATCGATACCAATCTCGGCGGCGAGCATCGCGCAGAGCTGCGCGACTTCGATCGAGTGCGAGAGCGTATTCTGGTTGGCGGAGAGGCGGAAGTGCAGGCGACCGAGAAGTTCTTCGACGGAGGCATCCATCGGCGGAAGGCCGAGATCGCGGACTGCGTCGCGGCCGAGGCGTCGCGCGTGCTTGACCACTTCGGCGGCGGCGTCGCGGACGCTATCCTCAATGAGTCCTGGCGAAATACGTCCGTCCTTCACGATACGTTCGAGTGCGATACGTGCGATCTCGCGTCGGACCGGGTCGAAGCAGGAAACCATTGCTAATCCAGGGGTTTCGTCGATGAGCAGCGTCGCGCCCGTGGACTGTTCGAAGGTGCGGATGTTACGGCCTTCGCGACCGATGAGGCGCCCCTTCATGTCCTCGTTGGGAAGCGAGACCGTGATCGCCGTCGCATCCTGGGTTGTCGAGGTCGTCAGGCGCTGCATCGCCGAGAGCAACTTGCGGCGTGCTTCGTCATCGATGTCCTGTTCGACTTGGTCGAGCAGGCCGCGACGGAGGTGCTGGGCTTCTTCACCGTATTCCTCGCGGAGGTGGTCGATGAGTAGTGCGCGCGCTTGCTCTGGGGTGACCTTGGCGAGGCGTTGGAGTTCGCGGACGAGATGATCGCGTTGGCGCACGTTCTCACGGGAGAGCTCGGCGGCGGCGTGGGCTTCGGCTTCGGCGGAGGTCTTCAGCCTGGCCGCCTCGCTCTTCTCGGCTTCGGCTATGGCGTGGAGTTCGGCGGCGTCGACAGTGGCTTCGCGGCGGGCGAGCTCGACCTCGGAACGGAGACGGGCGTCGCGGATCGCACCGAGGGTGTTTTCACGCCATTTCGCCACCGCATAGGCCACGAGGGCTCCAGAGGAGAACGCCACGGCGGCGAGGATGCTTTGGTCGGCTGCCACAGGCATGTTCGTCGCGAAAACCGGAGGTCCGGGGGGATACCCTTGCGGACGGAGCCCCTTCGGCAAGCCCTTTCGGGAGGTTCGCCTTGCCTCCGGCCCCTAATCGAGGTTGCCTCCGGCATGTCCCAACACCTTGACGATGAGCGGTCTCCGGCCGCGGTCTGGTGGGATAATTTCGCCAATTTCGCGTGGCGGACGGATTGGACTCAGGTGGTCATCATTCTCTTCCTGAGCGGATTGGGAATCGTGGCGATCCAGTCGGCCGGAAGCGCCCGCGAGTCCACGTTCTATCGCTCCCAAATTGTCTTCGTGGTCATCGGTTGGTTGGCTTATTGGGCGGTCTCAGCCCTCGATTATCGGCACATCCAGCGCTACGCGCGCCGCATCTATCTGGCCTGTTTGGCCATCCTGCTGCCGGTCTCAATCTGTGCTATTTTACAAAAAGATCTAGGGACGTTTATTCGCAGTGTCTATGGGGCGCGTCGCTGGATGGATTTCGGCCCTTTTTCGATTCAGCCGTCGGAGTTCGCCAAGATTGGCGTGCTCGTCTTTATCGCGGCGATGTTGGCCCGTTCGCCGATCGGCTCCTTCCGTGCGACGTGGCGCACGGTCTTCTGGTGTCTGGGGGCCGCCGCGGTCCCGTTTGTCTTGATTTTTGTGCAGCCAGACCTAGGTTCTGCCCTCATCTACCTGCCGCTCTCATTCATCCTGCTTTTTGTCGCCGGCCTGACCTTCAGGTTCTTCCTAGTGGCCGGTGCCGCCACCCTTTTGATGGTGGGGGTAGTGGCGGTGGATTTGCATGATTACGCGGCCAAGGTTGACCAATACGCGAAGGCCAACCCCGCCACGAAGGATCCATTTGTCGCTTATCGTAAGGAGAATCCCAAGGAGGTTGGTTTCTCTTTGCTTAAGAATTACCAGCTCGAGCGGATTATGTCCTTCGTCGCCCCTGAGGTGATCGACCCCAAAGGTCTTGGTGCGACCTGGAATGTGAACCAAGCCGTCATCGCCGTCGGTCGCGGCGGTTTCCGCGGGCAAGGTATTGGCAATGGCACGCAGGCACGCTTCGGCTACCTGCCGGAGGCTGCGGCCCATAATGACTTTCTTTTTTCCGGGATGGCCGAGGAGATCGGCTTCACCGGTGGATTCTTGGTGATTGGCGCATTTGTCCTCTTGTTCTGGCGCGTCGTGCGAACGGCGGCTCGGGCGGCGGATCGTTTTGGTTCCTTGCTCGCGATTGGCGCGGCGGTCGTGCTCGGCACGCACGTCGTGATTAATATCGGCATGAACATCAACCTGATGCCCGTCACTGGGGTCCCCCTTCCTTTCCTTAGCTACGGAGGGTCTTTCGTTCTCAGCTGTTTCCTGCTCCTTGGACTAGTCCAGAGCGTTCACCGGCATTCGGCCGGTGGCGGCGAAGGCGGAGGCTCTCCGGCAACCGGCTTAACCGCCTGACCGAGATGCCCGATAATAACGAACCCGAAGATATCAACGACGAGCTGCCTGAAGAGGGCGGCGAACAGACCTCCCCGATCGACCAGCGACAGCTAGCCGACGAGGCGGCGAAGCGGCGCAAGGAGCTCCCGCTCCTCCAGCGTATCGTCAAACACTTCTCCAAGGACCGCGCGGTCTACCGAGAGCTCGTCATCAACGCCGAGACGCTGGAGAAGCGCGTCGCGCTGCTCACCAACGGTGTCCTCGATAAGTTCGAGATCGAGCACAAGGGCGAGAACCGCATGGTCGGCGCGATCTTCAAGGGTCGCGTCCAAAATCTCGAAGGGGGCCTCAAGGCCGCTTTCGTGGATATCGGCCAGCCGAAGAACGCGTTCCTGCATTACTGGGACATGCTTCCCGCGGCCAACGACTCGCAGGTCGAGTTCATCCGCGATAACGAGTCCGCCGAACAGAAGCAGCGCAAGGCTCGCTACCAGGCGAAGGATATCCCGCAGCTCTTCCCGGCTGGCTCCGACATCGTCATCCAGGTCGTCAAGGACCAGATCGGCACCAAGGGCCCCCGTTCGACGACCAACATCGCTCTGCCCGGCCGTTACCTCGTATTGATGCCGTTCAGCGGCGCTTGCGGCGTCTCCCGTAAGATCGAGGACCCATCCGAGCGCGAACGCCTGAAGGACATCCTCCGCTCGCTGACCATCCCGGAAGGCATGGGCGTCATCATCCGCACCGCTGGCGAGGGCAAGCAGGCCCGCTGGTTCGTGCGCGACCTGCACATGCTGCTCAAGCGCTGGCAGGCCATCGTCGAGAAAATCAATGCCCCTGACCGTCGCCCCGTCCTCCTCTACCAGGAGCCCGGCCTGATCGAACGTACCGTCCGCGACTTCCTCACCGAGGAAGTGGACCGCATCCTCGTGGATAACCCCGAGGACTTTAAGCTGGTCCAGGATCTCGTGGGCGAAGTGTCACCGCGCTCCCGTTCCCGCGTCGAGATGTACGCCGACCCGATTCCGGTCTTCGAGCGTTACAACATCGAGCGCCAGATCGAGCAGCTCTTCCAGCGTCGCGTCCCGCTTCCGAGCGGCGGCGAAATCGTGATCGACGAGACCGAGGCCCTCACGGCCATCGACGTCAATACCGGCGGGCACCGTGGCAAGGATGGCGCCAAGGACGGCAACTTCATCACCCAGGCCAATCTCGAGGCGGTCACCGAAGCCGCCCGCCAGATCAAGCTCCGCAATCTCGGGGGCCTCATCATGATCGATACGATCGACATGAAGAACCCGAAGGACCGGAAGAAGGTCTTCGACACCCTGCGCGAGGCGATGGAAGACGACCGCGCCAAGCACCAGATTCTGCCTATCTCGCAGCTCGGCGTGCTCCAGATGACGCGTCAGCGCCATACGGAGTCCAACACGACCTCGATGTACACGGCCTGTCCGCACTGTCAGGGCCGCGGCATCGTCAAGAATCCTCGGACCGTCTCCGTTGAGATCCAGCGTAAGCTCCTCAGCGTCATCCGTCGCCTCCGCGAGTCCGTCGGCGCCGAGAAGGAGATCGAGATCAACATCCTGCTGCACCCGGTGAATCTTGAGCGCATCATCACGGAGGACCGCGAGTTCTTCCGCGACCTGATGAAGTCCTGCAAAGTCCGCCTGGGTACCAAGCCTGATCCGACTTATAGCATCGAAGCGTTCAAGCTCTTCGACGGCTCCGGTAAGGAACTGCGCTAAGCCGTCAGGTTGGCGCCATCGAGGCCTCCGGGTTCGCCCGGGGGCCTTTTTGTTTACCGGCGAGGGCGGTGGGCGAGGAGGCGCAGGCCGTTGAGGCAGACCACGATGGTGCTGCCTTCGTGGACGCTGACGGCTAAGGGCAGGGGGGCGCCGCGGAAGATGACGTAGGCGGCCATCCCAAGGGCGGCACCGACCGATATCAGGACGTTGAAGCGGATCGCCATGCGGGCACTGCGGCTAAGTTCGATTGCGTCGACCAGACGGCCGATCCGGTCGTCGGTTAGGACGAGGTCGCTGGACTCCAAGGCGGCGTCGCTGCCGCGGCCACCCATCCCGATGGCGACGTCGGCGGCGGCGAGGCTGGGGGCGTCGTTGACCCCATCGCCGACCATCGCGACCACGTGGCCTTCGGCGGAGTAGCGGCGGATGGCGGCCATCTTGGCGTCGGGCGTGAGCGCCGCGGCATAGGATTGGATGCCGACCTGGCGGGCGGCGACGGCAGCCGCTTCTTCGCGGTCGCCGGTGAGCATCACCGTACGGATCTTGCGGGCGTGGAGGGAGGCCAAGGTCGAGCGGCTTTCGTCACGGATGCGATCGACGAGCGTGGCGCGAATCGTGACCGTACCGTCGGAGGCCCAGACTTCGCTGACGATGGCACCTTCGGCGACCGTCGCCGGGGGCAGGATGCCACCGCCGACGAACTCGCGGGTGCCGACGCTCCAACGGGTGCCCGCGACGGTGCCGGAGACGCCTTGCCCCGGGGAATTGGAGAGGCCTTGGACCGGGAGCTGGCTCGCCCCTTCTTTAAGGCAGGCACTGACCACGCCGGCGGCGAAGGGGTGGGTGGTCGATGATTCCAGAGTGAGCAGGGCGCTGAGGGCGCGCAGGCGTCCGGGGCCTTCAGGGAATACCTCCAGGGCGGCGACCTCGGGCACGCCGGCGGTCAATGTGCCCGTCTTGTCGAAGCAGATGCAATCGACATCGGCCAGGCGTTCCACGGCCGCACCGCCGCGGAAGAGGATGCCTTGGCGGGCGCCAGCGGCGATGGCGGCGAGCACGGCCGAGGGGACGGAAAGGACCAAGGCGCAGGGACTGAGCACCACCAGCAGCGTCATCGCCCGGTAAAGAGGGGAGGCCTCACGGACGCCGTCAGGGGCGGTGAACTGCAGGTAGAGGAAGAAGAGGGCTGAGGCGGAAAGCGTGAAGATCGCGTAGGCGTCGCCCCATTTGTCGATGGCTCGCTGGGCGGGTGCCTTGCTGTCCTGGGCTTCCCGGATCAAGCGCACGATCCGTTGGAGGGCGCTGTCTCGTTCCGCCCGGGTGACTTCGACAATCAGACGGCCCCAAGAGTTGAGCGTACCCCCGGCGACATCGGATCCGGCCTGTTTAGAGGCGGGTTTTGCTTCGCCAGTGAGGTTCGACTCGTCCACCGCGCTCTCACCGGAGAGAACTTTGCCGTCCGCCGGCACCAGTTCGCCGGGCAGGATGGCAATGCGATCGCCCGGGAGGAGGGCGGACACTGGCACCTCGGTTTCGGAGTCATCTGGACCCAGTCGGCGGGCATGCTTCGGAGACTTGTCGAGGAGGGCGTCGATGGCGCCGCGCGTGCGGTCCATGGCGTAATGTTCGATGGCGCCGGCGGTCGAAAAGAGAAAAAGAAGGAGGGCTCCCTCCCACTGGGCGCCGACGATCCAGGCACCGACCGCCACGACGATCATCAGAAGGTGGACGTCGATGCGACGCTCCCTCAGTGCTGCCCATCCGTCGATGGCGGCGTCCCATCCGCCCGCGAGACAGGAGCCCGCGATGAGGATGAGCGCCCAAACGTGGCCGGTATCGCCGAATTGATCGGCGACCAATGATAGCAGGCCTAAAGCGCCGCTTACGGCGGCGAGGAAGGCGAGTTTTCGCCATTCGCCCGGCGCTTCGTGTTCCGTTTCGTGCGCGCGTTCACTCATGACGTCATCCTGTCGTCGTACCTCGCGTCGGTCAACTGCTCGCACGGTCTTCGGTCGTATCAAATTCATCTTTACGATGCGGCGCATGCACAGATTTTTTACGCGTCGTCGGAGACGTTCCCGTGACATGAAAGTTTCCTCTTGCGCAAGCGCAGGTTATACCTATGTATCGTATCAAGAGTTAACCGCAACGTGACGAACCGAACCGAAACCCCGAGCGCAGAAAGCCTCATCACCGTGTCACTTCCCCCGAAGTTGCACTCTGAAGTGGTCGCCTTCCAGCATCGGTCCGGTTTGAGCACCTTGAGCGAAGTGATCCGTCACGCGCTCAACCGTTACGACGACTCTCGTCCTTCCCTGGAGACCACCCGGTCCCGCCAGGTTTCTTTCCGCGTACCGTCGGAGCTCCGTACTCGTATCACCCGTCAGGCGCGCAACGCCCGGGTGAGCGTGGGGCGAATCGTCAGGGTGGCGCTTCAGGCGCTGCCCTCAAACCCAACAACGATCCAAAAAAAGGACACACCTATGGCTAAAAAGAAGGCTGCTGCTAAGAAGAGCGCCAAGAAGGCCACCAAAGCTAAGAAGAAGTAATTCTTCCTAGTCTTTTCCGTCCCTCGGGGCGGATGGCGCCGGCACTCCCGGTCATAACAAGGACCCTCGCAAGGGGGTCCTTTTCTTTTCCCCACGATGCCGACCAGCGTATTGGCTTGAAAGAGGCCCCCTGAACACGGTTTGTTATCTGCCTTCTTACTATGAGCTCCCCCGCATCCGGCCGTATCACGATCGCCAACGGCAAACTGACCGTCCCAGACCATCCGGTCGTCCCCTTCATCGAAGGCGACGGCACCGGTCCGGACATCTGGCGTGCCTCCGTCCGTGTCCTCGACGCCGCGGTTGCCAAGGCCTACGCCGGCAAGCGCAAGATCGAGTGGCTCGAAGTTCTCGCAGGCGAGAAGTCCTTCAAGGCGACCGGCGACTGGCTGCCTGAGGCGACGCTCACCGCTTTCCGCGACTACCTCGTCGGCATTAAGGGCCCGCTGACCACGCCGACCGGCGGCGGCATCCGTTCGCTCAACGTCGCCCTCCGTCAGCAACTCGACCTCTACGTCTGCCTCCGTCCCGTGCAGTGGTTCACCGGCGTGCCTTCTCCGGTGAAGAACCCTGGTAAGGTCAATATGGTGATCTTCCGCGAGAACACCGAGGACATCTACGCCGGTATCGACTTCGAAGCGGGCTCCGAGATCGCCCTCAAGACCCTCGACTTCATCAAGACGAATTTCCCGAAGGAGTTTAAGAAGATCCGCTTCGGCGCCGAACAGCCCGCCACCGTCGGCCTCGGCATTAAGCCGGTCTCTCGCCCGGGCTCCGAGCGTCTCATCCGTTC
>CAMCWL010000009.1 GCA_945882655.1 Opitutus sp. GAS368 | reverse complement strand
ATGGAGCGTTCAAAGACCTTGATGAATTCGTGGCCGATGATCTTGCGCTTACGCTCGGGGTCGGTGACGCCCTTGAGTTTACGCAGGAACACCGCGGAGGCGTCGACGACGCGGAGGTCTACCTTGAACTTACCGCGGAACATCTTCTCAACCTGAGCGCGTTCGTTGAGACGGAGCAGGCCGTTATCGACGAAGACGCAGGTCAGTTGCTTGCCGATAGCGCGCTGGATGAGGGCGGCTGCGACGGAGGAATCGACGCCGCCGGAGAGACCGAGGATGACCTGGGACTTGCCGACCTTCTCGCGGATCTCGCGGACGGCCGTCTCGACGTAGTCGTCCATCTTCCAGGTCGGCTTGCAGCGGCAGATGCGGAAGAGGAAGTTGCGGAGGATGTCGATGCCGCGCTCGGAGTGGGCGACCTCGGGGTGGAACTGGATGCCGTAGAAGCGGCGCTTCGGATCTTCGATGACCGCGCACTCGGAGTTCTCCGTCGAGGCGACGGCCTTGAAGCCACGCGGAAGGCGGGTGATTTTATCGCCGTGCGAATTCCAGATGCGTAGCGGGGACTTCAAGCCCTGCAGCAGTTGCGAGCCCTTACCGAAGGAAAGAACGCCGTGGCCGTATTCGCGGTGGGAGCTACTCGCGACGTTGCCGCCGAGCATCTGGCCCATGAGCTGGACGCCGTAGCAAATGCCGAGCACGGGGAGACCCATCTCGAAAACGCCAGGGTGCGGGTGCGGCGAACCCTTGGCCTTCACGCTGTCAGGGCCGCCGGAGAGGATAACGCCCACGACGCCGTCGGCGCGGAGGGTCTCGGCGGTGACGCCAAAGGGATAGATACGGGAGTGGACGTTGCACTCACGGATGCGGCGTGCGATGACCTTGGTCAGCTGCGAGCCGAAATCGAGAATGGCGATGGACTGGGTGGCCATGGTGGGAAAATTAGGAGGATTCAGAACTTGAGGCGAACATTGTTCCAGCCGCAGTGGGGGCAGACGGCCTCCTCGCGCAGGCGAGGGCGGACGTAGGTCACATTGCAACGGACGCAGGAAAAGGCGGAATTAATGCGGCGGTGATCCGACAGGAGTACATCGCGGCGGTCATACCAGGCCTGCAGGCCGAACAAGACGACCGCACCCAACCCGGCCAGGAAGGCCAGGAAGACGGCGAGATCGACGGACTGCAGCATGGTGGGCGTTGGGTGGTTAAAAAGGCGAGACGCGCCAGCCGGGGGGCGGACGCGTCTCGGGTTCAGGCCTGGGCGATAAGCTTAGGCCTGAGCAGAAGCAGCCGCCGCTTCCTTCTTGGCCTTGGGCTTGCGAGCCACCTTGGCCTTCGGGGTCATGGCCGGGGACTTATCGTCCTTAGCCACGAGCTCAATGAGGGCCGTCTCAGCCGCGTCACCCTTACGGGCTTCGAGCTTGTAGATGCGGGTGTAGCCACCGTTGCGACCGAGGAACTGCTGCACGCGCTCCTTGAACAGGAGCTGGGCGGCGTCTTCGTTGCGCAGCTTGGCGATAGCCAGGCGGTAGTAGTGCAGCTTCACCGACTTGTCGGCGGACTGTTCAGCCTTCTTGGCGTAGGTGATAACCTGCTCGGCGAAAGGACGGAGGGCCTTGGCGCGAGAGAGGGTCGTCGTGATGCGAGCGTTGGTGAACAGCGCAGAAGCGAGATTGCCGATGAGCGAGCGGCGGTGAGCCGTCTTGACGCCAAGGACGTGATTGTGTTTGCGGTGACGCATGAGTGTGGGTTCCGGTCTGGGTTAGGCGTTGACGCCCTTGTCGAGGAGACCCTCGTTGATCTTCTGGCCGAGGGACAGGCCGAGCTGTTCGAGCTTGGCCTTGATCTCGTTGAGGGACTTCTTGCCGAAGTTGCGATACTTGAGCATCTCCTGCTCGGTCTTCATCGCCAGTTCACCAACGGTGTTGATGTTGGCGTTGTTGAGGCAGTTGGCAGCGCGGACGGAAAGCTCGATTTCGTTAACGGACATGTTGAGCAGCTTGCGGAGACGATTGGTCTCTTCGCTGATTTCCTTGTGGCCGGTCTCGAACTCGACGGAGTCGGCGGACACGGTATCGAAGACTTCGAGGTGGTGGCGCAGGATGGCGGAAGATTCCTTGAGGGCTTCGTCCGGGGTGATGCGGCCGTCGGTCGAGATTTCGAGGACGAGCTTATCGTAGTCGGTCTTGTCGCCAGAGCGGGTGGATTCGACGGAGTACTTCACCAGGGTGACCGGGGAGAAGAGCGAGTCGACAGGGATGGAACCGATGGCCTGCTCGGCCTTCTTGTTCTCTTCGGCGGAAGCCCAGCTGCGGCCGACGGTGACTTCGAGGTCAGCGTAGAAGCGACGCTTGCGGTCGAGGGTGCAGATGACCTGGTCAGGGTTGACGAGGGTGACCGTGGCGCCCTTGGTCTCGAACTTGATGTCCGAAGCCTTCACGGGGCCGGACTTGTTGACGTCGATGGTGCCCTTGAAAGCTTCACGCTTATTGGCCTCGGTGCGGATGCGCACCTTCTTGAGGTTGAGGACGATTTCGGTGACGTCTTCGACGACGCCTTCGATCGGCTGGAACTCGTGCTGCACGCCTTCGATCGTCACCGCGGAGATCGCGGCGCCTTCGATGGAGCTCAGCAGGATGCGGCGGAGCGAGTTGCCGACGGTGTGGCCGAAGCCAGTCTCGAAGGGCTCGGCGAAATACTTCGCGTAGGTGGGGGTCGCGGAAGACTCCTCTTTCTTGAGGGTCTTGGGGCGTTGAAATTGTCCGAGTCGCTTGGTCATGTCTGTGGTTCCGGTTGGTGTTGGGTCTGTGCTGGGATCAGCGGCTGTAGAATTCGACGATGATCTGGACGTTAACGTCAGAAGGCAGTTCTTCCTTGGCGGGCTCGCGGACGATCTGTCCGTTAAGCTGCTCGGGGAGGACGACGAGCCAAGCCGGAGCGGAGCGACCCTGGCCTTCTTCGACGGCGCGGGTGGCGAGCTGCTTGGAAGAGGTGCGGTCGCGGACTTCGATCTTCTCGCCGGGCGAGGTGGCGTAGCTGGCTACGTCGACCTTGTGGCCGTTGATGCGGATGTGACCGTGGGCCACGAGCTGACGGGCGGCGGCGCGGGAGTTGGCGAAACCAAGGCGGAAGACCACGTTGTCGAGACGGGTCTCGAGAATGCGGAGGAAATTATCACCAGCGACGCCGCCCATGCGCTTAGCGCGTTCGAAGGAGAGGCGGAACTGCTTCTCGGTCAGGCCGTACATCATGCGCAGCTTCTGCTTCTCATTGAGGCCGACGCCGTATTCGGAGACCTTGCGGCGGGTCGTCTTGCCGTGGATACCCGGAGGGTACGGACGACGCTCCTCACCTTTGGAGGTGGGGAAAATATTCTGGCCGAAGCGGCGGTTGAGCTTCGTGGTAGGACCGGTGTAACGAGACATGGTGTGTTAGGATTTGGTAGAGGTGGCGGATTGGAGGACCCGCCCGGTTTGCCATAGCCGGACGGTGATGCGGAAAGCAGAGACGATTAGACGCGACGGCGCTTCGGAGGACGGCAGCCGTTGTGAGGAATCGGAGTGGTATCGAGAATCGAGGTGACGTTCAGGCCGAGCACCTGGAGGGCGCGGATGGCACTGTCGCGACCCATACCCGGGCCCTTGACGCGGACGGAGACGTCCTTGAGACCGTGGGCCATGGCCAGCTTGGCGGCCTCGGAACAGACGACCTGAGCGGCGTAAGCGGTGGACTTGCGGGAACCACGGAACTGGTGGCGGCCGGCGCTACCCCAAGAGATCACGTTGCCGCTAGGGTCGGTGATCGTAACCTTGGTGTTATTGAAGGTGGCCAGAATGTGGCAGATACCCGTGGTGATGTTCTTCGAGCCCTTGGCACGACGAACCTTCACTTCACCGAGCTCTTCGCCGAGGAGTTCCTTGGCGGTAATCTCTTTGCGCTCGGGGGCGGCGGCTTCGGCCGGAGCGGCCGCGGCAGCGACGACTTCGGCGGCGGCGGCAGCTTCGGCGGCAGGGGCCTTCGGCTTCTTTGCCTTGGGGGTCTTGGGGGCTTCTTCGCTCATCGTAAAATAGTGTTAGGAGAAAGGTTGGCTTACTTGGACGGAGCCGCGGCGACGCCGACGGTCTTACGCTTGCCCTTGCGGGTACGGGCGTTGGTGCGCGTGCGCTGGCCACGGACCGGGAGGCCGCGGAAGTGGCGGAGACCACGGTAGCACTTGATCGCCTGGAGGCGCTTCAAGTTCTGCGCGATGTCGCGGCGAAGGTCGCCTTCGCACTTATAGCCCATGCGTACGATGTACTCGACGATCTTGTTCAGCTGCTCTTCAGAAAGATTCTGAGCGCGCATGGCAGGATCAAAGCCGAGAGCTTCGCAAATCTCGGTGGCGCGGCGGGGGCCGATACCATAGATATAGCGGAGAGAGATCTCTACTTTCTTGTTGTTGGGAATGTCTACGCCGAGGATTCGTGGCATGGTGTCCGTGCTGTTTGGAAGGTGGGAAAGAGGTCGGAACTTGGAGGTTCTGGTGGGATTTGAAAGCAAAAAATGCGGTTTAAACGAGGGTCAGGATTTCCGCCCCATTTTCGGTCACTAAAACGGTGTGTTCGAAGTGCGCAGAGACCTTGCCGTCGGCGGTCCGGGCGGTCCAGCCGTCCGAAGCCATGATGATTTTATGGGAGCCGAGATTCACCATGGGCTCAATGGCTAAAGCCATGCCAGGCAATAACTTAGGTCCAGTTCCCGCCTTGCCATAGTTGGGAATTTGGGGCTCTTCGTGCATCTTGCGTCCGACGCCATGGCCGACGAAGTCCCGCACGATACCATACCCCCCAGGGGTAAGCGCTTCCTGGATGGCCGCAGAGATGTCCCCTACCCTGTTGCCAGGCTTCACGGCAGCGATGCCGGCTAGAAGGGACTTTTCCGTGACCAAGCAAAGTTGGCGGGCCCGGGGTTCGACCGACCCGACCATGATAGTCCGGGCATTGTCCCCGATGAAGCCATCGCGACGAACGACCACGTCCAGGGAAACCAGGTCACCGTCCCGGATGATACGGTCGGCGGCACCAATGCCATGGACGATCTCATCGTTAAGGGAGATGCAGACGTAACCCGGGTAGCTCAGGCGGCCGACCACGTAACCGTGACAGGCACTCTCGCAGCCATGGCGGGCCATCAGGCCACGCGCGGCGGAATCCAGTCCAGCGGTCGAGATACCCGGGACGACGAGGGTCGACAAATCGTGCAGCACGCGGGCGGCCGCGGCACAGGCGGCGCGCATGCGACTCACGTCCTCGGCCGACTTCAAATCGATCATCCCAGGAAAAGCTTAGCGAGCGAACGCACCCCAATGATTCAGCCCCCAGGCGACGACGCCGAGGACGAACAGGAACAGACAGACCTTCTCGAGAGAACCGAGGGCGGAAACTTCGGAATCGGTGCGGAGACCAGAGGCGGGGACCGGAATGCCACCGATACGACCCTTCTTCAGGAAGCCTTCGTAGTTTCGCTGCAGGAGATAGGTCTCCACCTGGCGCATCGTGTCGAGCATCACGCCGACGGTGATCAGGCCCCCCGTACCACCGAGGAACGTCGCGAGACGCATTGGGAAGCTGAACTGGTAGATGAAGAGATCCGGCATCAGCGCAATGGTGAGCAGGAAGATTGATCCGGCTAGCGTGAGGCGCGTCATCACGAAGTCCAGGAACTGGGCGGTGTGCTCGCCAGGGCGGACGCCGAGGATGTAGCCGTTGTTCTTCTTGAGGTCGTCGGCGATTTGCACCGGACGGAACATGATGGAAATCCAGAAGTAGCTGAAACCGAAGATCAGGACCGAGTAGAGGGTGTAGTAGAACGCATTGCTGCGGTTGAAGAAGTCAGCCAACTCGCTCAGGAAGCTGAGCGTCGGGAAATAGGTCGCCAGCGGATTGAGCAGCATGGGCGGGAAGCTCATGATGGCGCCAGCGAAGATGACCGGCATCACGCCTGCGTAGTTCACCTTGAGCGGCAGGTAGTTCGTCTGCGCACCGTACATCTTGCGACCGACCATGCGCTGGGCGTACTGGATCGGAATCTTGCGGACGGCTTGATTGATGGCGACCATCGCAGCGGTGACGACGACGAAGAGGAGAATCATGCCGGCGGCCTTCTCCCAGCCGTGGGAGTTGACGGCGGCGGCCCCGATCTTGCCGCCGAAAGTCATATCGACGAAGGAAGTGAGCGCGCCAGGGAGATCGGCGAGGATACCGATGGTGATAAGAACCGAGGTGCCGTTACCGATACCACGCTGGGTGATCTGCTCGCCAAGCCAGAGCATGACGATTGATCCGGAAGTCAGAAGGCAGACGCCGAGGCAGACGAAGAGCGTCTTGCTCTCCATCACGACAATGGTGCCGGTGAAGTTACCGAGACCGAGAGCCTGGCCGACCTGCTGCGGATTACAGAACGCGCCAAGGAGCAGCGCAGACTGAACGATCGCGATGACGATGGTCAGGTAACGAGAGTACTGGGCCACCTTCTGGCGGCCGATTTCACCTTCCTGCTGCAGGCGCGCGATCGACGGGACGACCGCCGACATCAGCTGCATGATGATAGAGGCGCTGATGTACGGCATGATGCCCAACGAGAACACCGCGCCCTTGAGGAGCGCGCCGCCCGTGAACATGTTGTACATCGCGACCACTCCGCCCGACGACTTGTCGGCCATGGAGTGGTAGTAATCCATGATATCCTTCGGATCGATACCCGGCAGCGGGATGTTCGCGCCGATACGGGCAACAAACACCATAGCCACGGTAGCAATCAGCCGGGCCCTGAGCTCAGGAATCCTCCAGCAGTTGGCGAAGGCCGAGAACATCGAGGACAGGGGCGAGCCGAGGCTCACTCAGCGGCGGTGGCCGACTTCTTGATTTCGATAAGAACCGCCTTGCCGCCGGCTTTCTCGATCTTCGCTTTCGCGTCCTTGGAGAAACGGTGGGCCTTGACGGTGACGGCGCGCGTGAGCTCGCCGGTGCCAAGAATCTTGAGGAGAGGGGCGGACTTGCGCAGGACACCAGCGGCGACGAGTTCTTCGAGGCCGAAGGTCTTGCCTTCGAGCTCTTCGAAGTCGCGCACGTTGAGCACAGCGTACTCGATGCGGTTGATGTTGTTGAAGCCGCGCTTGGGCAGACGACGGTAGATGGGCATCTGGCCGCCTTCGAAGCCGGGACGATGGCCACCGCCGGAGCGGGCCTTCATACCTTTGTGACCACGACCAGAAGTCTTGCCGTGACCGGTGCCGCGACCGCGACCGAGGATCTTATGGCGATGAGTGGAGCCCTTGATTTTGGGCAGAGAGTCGAGTTTCATGTCTGTATGTTCCGCTTAGGCGCGGAGAGCCTTGATTTGTTCGAGAGTACGGAGCTTGGAGAGACCGTCCAAGGTGGCCTTCACGACAGCCTGGGGATTGTTGGATCCCATGGACTTTGAAAGGACATCCTTGTAACCGGCGACTTCGAGCACGGCACGGACACCGCCGCCGGCGATGAGGCCGGTACCGGGTGCAGCCGGACGGAGCATCACGACGCCGCCGTCGGCGTGGCCGATGACTTCGTGCGGGATGGTGTTGCCACGGAGATTGACGCGGACGAGGGCGCGGTGGGCGCGGTCAGTTCCCTTGCGGATCGCATCCGGAACTTCCTTGGCCTTGCCGTAACCCACACCGACGCGGCCCTTGCCATCACCGGCCACGATGAGCGCAGCGAAGTTGAAGCGACGGCCGCCTTTGACGACCTTCGAGCAACGGTTGATGTGGACGACCTTGTCGTTGAATTCGGAAGCAGGGGCATCGTTGCGATTGTCGCGACGAGGACCACGGCCAGGGCCGCCAGGACCATTGCGGCGGCCGCCGGGACCACCAGGGCCACCAGGACCACGACGATCACCGCCGGGTCCGGAACGACCAGGGGCGCCGGTGGCGCCGGGGGCAGCGGGGGCGGAGGCGGCGGGAGCCGCGGTGGGGGTGTTTTCTGCGCTCATGAAATTAGAAAGTCAGGCCGGCCTGGCGGGCGGCTTCGGCGAAGGACTTGACGGTGCCGTGGTAACGGCGGCCGGCGCGGTCGAAGACGACGGTCGTGAGACCAGCGGCCTTGGCCTTGGCACCGAAGACAGTTCCGAAGGTGGCGGCGCCACCGACGTTGGCCTTGAGCTTCTGTCCGCGGAGATCCTTGGAGGTGGAGGCGAGCGAGACGAGGGTCACGCCCTTGTCGTCGTCGATGGCCTGGGCGTAGAGATGCATGTGGGTCATCTTGAGGGCCAGACGGGGACGGGCGGCGGTGCCGCGCACCGTCTTGCGGATGCGCCAGCGGCGCTTCTGCGCTAGGAGATTCTTCTTCTGCAGTTTCATGGAATGTGTTCGGTTCGGGCGGATTAGGCCGTCTTCTTGCCTTCCTTACGGCGGACGAATTCACCTTCGACGCGGACTCCCTTACCCTTGTAAGGCTCGACCGGCTTGTAGAGCTTGATCGAGGAAGCGACCTGGCCGACCATGTGGCGGTCGGCACCGGTGATCACTAGTTTGGTGCCATCGGTGACGACGACGTTGACGCCGGTCGGGATGGTGTAGCGGATCGGGTGGGAGTAACCGAGGGCGAGGTCGAGGACGTTACCCTTGAGGGCAGCCTTGAAACCGACGCCTTCGATCAGGAGGGTCTTGGAGTAACCGGTGGCCACGCCTTCGCACATATTGCGAATGATGGCACGGACGGTACCGTGGAGAGCGCCGGCGGTGCCGGGCTTCTGGATCTTTCCGGCAGCGTCCTTGATCTCGGTGAGGTCAGTGACGTTGACAATCTTGGCGTCGACAACGACGCCGATTTCCTTCGGGAAGGGTTTCGAGAGTTCGCCCTTAGGTCCCTTGACGACGACGACATTGTCCTTGATGGACACGGTCACCTTGTCGGGGATGTTGACGGGCTGCTTACCAATTCGGCTCATTGAGTTTCTTGTTTTAAGGGTTGGACGGATTACCAGACCTTCGCGAGGAGCTCGCCACCGACCTTCTGGCGGCGGGCTTCGGCGTCAGTCATGACGCCACGGGAGGTGGTGAGAATGGAAACACCCATGCCGCCGATGACTTTCGGAACGGAAGAGTAACCAGCGTAGACGCGACGACCAGGGGTCGAGACGCGCTCGATGCTGGTGATGGCGGGAACGCCGGCAACGTACTTGAGGGAGAGCTCGAGGACGGGGAGGCCTTCGCGCTCGGCCTTGCGGGCGGAGGCGACGTAACCTGCGTCAACGAGGATCTTGGCAACGCCTTCACGAAGGCGGGACCACTGGACGGTAATCACAGCCTTATTGGCCTGCGATGCGTTGCGGATGGAGGTCAGGAAATCCCCGACGGTGTCAGTAGAAGCGGACATGGTTTTGTTTTTTCTGTTGGATTACCAGGAGGCCTTAGTGACGCCAGGAATCTGGCCGTTGAGCGCGAGCTCGCGGAAGGTGATACGGGAAAGGCCGAACTTGCGGATGAACGCACGCGGACGACCGGAGATGGAACAGCGGTTCTTCTGACGGACCTTCGACGAGCTGCGGGGCAGCTTGGCGAGGGCGCGCTGGGCTTCGTAGAAAGCTTCCTCGGTGACCTTGGGGTCGGAGAGGGTCTTCTTGAGTTCGGCACGCTTGACGGCGTACTTCTTGACGAGACGTTCGCGCTTGAGGGCGCGCTGAATGACGGACTTCTTGGCCATGCTAGTAAGGGATGGGTGGGTTAGGCCTTGGCGGCGGTGGCGGTAGCAGCAGCCGCGTCGGCGGTGCTGGAGCGGCGGAACGGCATGCCGAGAAGGCGGAGCAGTTCGCGACCTTCGTCGTCGTTGTTGGCGGAAGTCACGATGATGACGTCCATACCGATGTTGGCCCGCTGGGAACCGTCGGCCTGGGTCTCAGGGAAGATGGTGTGGTCAGCGATGCCGAGGGAGTAGTTGCCGCGGCCGTCGAGGCGGTTGGAGGTACCGCGGAAGTCGCGGATCATCGGGAGGGCCACCGCGGTGAGGCGGAGGTAGAATTCCCACATGCGGGCACCACGGAGGGTGACCATGCAGCCGAGGGTCATACCTTCGCGCACCTTGAAGGCGGCGACGGACTTGGAGGCCTTGGTGATGACCGGCTTCTGGCCGGAGAGCTTGGTGAGGTCCTTCACGACTTCGGCGATGTGGCCTTTGTCGGCTTCGGCCTTGAAGGCGGAATTGAGGACGATCTTCTTCAGGTTCGGGACCTGATGGATGTTCTTGTAGCCACGGCTCTTGATGAGCTCGGGGACGACCTTCTCGAGGTAGTACTTCTTCAGATAAGGAACGGATGCCATTTTCGTGTTAATTCTCGGGTGGTTTCGTCAGGATTACTTCTTGGCGGCCTTAGCCGGCTTCTTGGCGCGACGGGCATCCCAGAGGGAGCCAAGCATCACGTTGGAGCGATGGATAGGGGCTTCACGCTCGGTGATGCCGCCCTGTCCGTCCTGGGTGCGCTTCAGGTGGCGCTTGACGAGGTTGAGGCCCTCGATGGTGACGCGTTCGTCGGCACGGTTGTAGCTGACGATTTTGCCACGCTTGCCTTTTTCGGCGCCGGAGATGACGACGACTTCGTCACCCTTCTTGATGTCGGTCTTGGACATGGTTGTTCAGAGTACCTCGGGAGCGAGGGAGATGATCTTCATGAAGTTCTTGCTGCGGAGTTCGCGAGCAACGGGCCCGAAGATGCGGGTGCCCTTGGGGTTACCGTTTTCGTCAAGGATGACGACGGCGTTGGTGTCGAAGCGCAGGTAGCTACCATCCGCGCGGCGGATGGGGGCGACGGTGCGGACAATCACAGCGCGGCAGACAGAACCCTTCTTCACCTGGGCGTCAGGGGTGGAATCCTTGACGGAGCAGATGATGACATCACCCACACCAGCGGTGTCGGTGAGCTGGCCGAGACGGCGGATCATACGGACCCTGCGGGCTCCGGTGTTGTCGGCTACTTCGAGCCGGGAAAGCATCTGAATCATTGTAAGAAAGGTCTGGAGTTAGGTGGGGCCGATTAGTCGTCGATGGACTCAGCGGCAACCTTCGCGGCTTCGACGACGCGGACGACGCGCCAGCGCTTGAGCTTGGAAAGGGGGCGGGTCTCCATGATCTCGACCTTGTCGCCAGGCTTGCACTCGTTCTTTTCGTCGTGGGCGTGCAGGACGGTGCGGCGCTTGACTTCCTTCCCGTAGACGGGGTGAGGAACGGTGTACTGAAAGTTCACCTTGATGGATTTGTCGCCCGAGCGGGAGGCGACGAGACCCAGGAGGGTCTTACGGTTGGAGCGGTCTTCGGACATCGGGAAATGGAGTTTTGTTATGAATTACTTCTTCTTCGCCGGGGCGGACTTGCCGGAAAGGATGGTCATGCAACGGGCGACGTCGCGGCGCAGGGCGCGGAAACGGGAGGAGTTCTCGACAGCGCCGGTTGCCTTCTTGAGGCGGAGGCTGAGGAGTTCTTCGCGGGACTCGCGGATACGCTTCTGCAATTCGGCAGGAGCCAGGGGGCGCAGGGCCGTAGCGGCGGTGGGCTTATCTTTCCGGGGGGAGGACATCGGTGAAAAGGGTCAGTTATGGGTGGTCGGTGCCTGATGCATCAATACTTTTCGAGCTCTTCGCGGGCCACGAAGCGGCAGCGGAGCTGAAGTTTGGTGTCAGCGAGGCGCATGGCTTCGCGGGCGACCGTGATCGGCACGCCGCCGACTTCGAAGAGCATGGTGCCCGGCTTGATGCAGGCCACGTAGTACTCGACGCTACCCTTACCAGAGCCCATTCGGACTTCGGCAGGCTTCCGGGTGACCGGAGTGTGGGGGAAGATACGCATCCACATCTTGCCCTTACGCTTAAGCGAGCGGGAGATGGCGATACGGGCAGCTTCGATCTGATTGGCCGGGACGCGGCCACGAGAGAGGGACTGGATGCCGAAGTCGCCGAAGGAAAGCGTGTTGCAGGCCGTAGCGTTGCCACGGATTTTGCCCTTACGGTGCTTGCGCCACTTGGTGCGAGCGGGTTGGAGATTGGCCATGTTGGTCTAGAAGGTGAAGGGTTGAGGGGAAGGCTTAGAACTCAGAGTCCTTGGAGCAGATCCAGCACTTGATGCCGACCTTGCCGGCCAGGGTGCGGGCTTCGGTGAAACCGTAGTCGATGTTCTCGCGAAGGGTGTGGAGAGGCACGCGACCGACGCGGGCGGATTCAACGCGGGCGATTTCAGCGCCACCGAGACGACCGCCGAGGCGGATACGAATGCCATCGGCACCGTTGGTCATGGTGGTCTGGACGGCCTTCTTCATGGCGCGACGGAAGGAGATGCGGCGTTCGAGCTGCAGAGCGATGTTCTCGGCGACGAGCTGAGCCACGAGATCGGGGCGCTTCACTTCGTTCACTTCGAGGATGATGTCGTCGATGCGAGCCTTGCCAGCGACCTTCTGGATTTCGGTGCGGAGATTCTTGAGTTCATCGCCCTTGCGGCCGATGACGACGCCCGGACGGGCGGTCCAGATGCGGACGCGGACCTTCTGGCCGGCGCGTTCGATGAAGATGCGGGGCACAGCGGCCTGGCGGAGCTTCTCCTTAAGGAACACGCGGATGCGATAGTCCTCGAGGATATTTGCCGGGAAGTCTCGCTTGGTGGCGTACCAGCGGGATTCCCAGTTGCGGCGGACGGCTAGACGGAAGCCGATCGGATTTACTTTCTGGCCCATGTTTCGAAAATTACTTGGTGGCGGAACCCAGAGACACGCGGATGTGGCTCATGGATTTGTGGATAGGGTGAGCGGAACCGCGGGCGGCCGGCATCGAACGCTTGATGACCGGACCCTGGTTAACCGTAGCGGAGACGATTACGAGATCGCTGCTGGAAAGGTTATGGTTGTTCTCGGCATTGGCGATCGCGCTGGCGAGCGTCTTGCTCAGAAGGCGGGCGGACTTGCGCGGGATGAAGCGGAGGAGCTGGACGGCTTCTTCGGCGGGGAGGCCCTGAATCTGGCGCGCGACTTCGCGGACCTTCTGGGGCGACATACGGGCAAAACGGGTGGTGGCGTGGACTTCCATGACGTTGGTAAAGGTTGGGTTAGATGCGGGGATTGGCGCGGGGAGTGACGAGGTCGCCGGCATTGATGCCAGCGGAGTTGTCGAGGGAGAGGATGAGGGCGACCGAGCGGTGCAAACCGGCTTCGGCGATGACGAGGGCGCCGAAGGCGCGACCTTCACGGCTCACATTACAGACCGTACCAGGGCGGAAGCCGCGGTCGTGTCCGCCATCCAGAACAACCAGATCCGTCGCGCGAGCGGAGACGACCGCGACGACCGGAGCTTTGCCATCCGCTTCGGCCGCACCAAGCGCACGGACTTCCGCGCCGACCGCGGTGGCGGCGACGAGAAGAGCGGACATGGTGAGGACGTTGCGCACGGTGTGGATTACTGAGCTTCCTTACGGGAGGGCTGGGTGTGCTGGCGGAAGGTACGCGTAGGAGCGAACTCGCCGAGCTTATGGCCGACCATGTTTTCCGTCACATAGACGGGAACGAAGGCCTTGCCGTTGTGGACTTCAAGATTGAGACCGATGAAGTCCGGGGTGACCGTCGAGCGGCGAGACCAGGTCTTGATCGGCTTACGGCTGTTGGCCTTCTGGGCGACGGAGACTTTGTCGACAAGGTGGGCGTCGACATAGAAACCCTTTTTGCGGGAGCGTGCCATGTTATGAGAGGATTAGGAAGGGTTAGACCTGCTTCACCTTGCGGCCGTTGCGGCGCAGGATGATTTGGTTGTTGGAGGCCTTCGCCTTGGTGCGGGTCGGGAAGCCCTTAGCGAGCTGGCCCCACGGAGACTTGAGGTGTTGACGACCGCCGCCACCCTTCTTCTTACCGCCGCCACCGCCGTTCGGGTGATCGACAGGATTCATGGACATACCGCGCTGACGAGGACGGATGCCCTTCCAGCGGCTGCGGCCGGCCTTACCGAGGCTGGCGTTGTGGTGGTCGACGTTGCCGACGATGCCAACGGTGGCACGGCAATCGGCGTTAAGGTAGCGCTGTTCGCCAGAAGGCATGCGCAAGATGGCTCGACCATCCTCGAGACCCAAGAGCTGGGCGAAGCCGCCGGCGGAGCGGGCGAGCTGACCACCCTTACCGGGTTCGATTTCGATGCAATGGATGAAGGTAGCCGGAGGAATCAGGCTCAGCGGCAGGGAAAGTCCCGGGGTGAGCTGCTCCTGGGCGGTGTTGGTGCTGACAACCTTGTCACCGACCTTGAGGCCATCCGGAGCGAGGATGTAGTTCAGGGTCTTGTCGGCGTACTCGATGAGGGCCAGGTGGGAAGTGCGGTTCGGATCGTACTCGATGCGGAGGACGGTGGCCGGGGAGTCCAGGCGGTCACGACGGAAATCGATGGCGCGATAGAGCTTCTTATGGCCTCCGCCACGACGGCGAGAGGTGATGCGGCCGTAACAATTACGGCCCATGGCGCGGTGCTTGAACTCAGTAAGGGAGCGCTCGGGGCGACCGGTGTGCAGGCCCTCGGTCTTAACGCGCACAAGGAAGCGCGTACCGGGGGTGATAGGACGATGAGTGATGATGGGCATGGCTTTGCTGCTCCGAGATTAGGCGAGGGAGATGACGTCGCCCTTCTTCAGGGTGACGATGGCACGACGAGAGTTCGTCTCGGTGTAGATCGAACCTCCGGAGAGACGACTGCGGCGCAGCTTACCCTTACGGATGAGGATGTTGATTTTCTCGACGGTCACCTTGAAGGAGGCCTCGACGGCCTTCTTGATCTGAGCGCGATCGGCGCCAGGGTAGACCTCGAAGACGTACTTGTTGGCTTCGGCGAGGCCGGAGGCCTTTTCCGTGAGGATTGGGCGGCTGATGATTTCAGAAGCGGGCTTCATGGGATGACAGGCTTAGTTTTTGGCGCGCTCGAGGACCTTGTTGAGGCCGTCTTCCGAGATCAGGATGCGCGGGGTGCGCACGAGATCGAGAGCGTTGAGATTGGAAGAGTTGGAGAAGATGGCGCGGCTCAGGTTGCGGCTGGCGCGGACAACGCTGTCGGACCAAGTGGTGTCGACGACGAGGAGGCGCTTGCCGGCAGGGCTCACGTTGGTGAGCACCTTGGCGAAGAGCTTGGTCTTGGGCTGGGCGACTTCGAACTTCTCGATGACCGAGATGCCACCGTCAGCGGCGAGCTCAAAGAGCGCGCGCTGGAGGGCAATCTTCTTGGCCTGAGCGGTGATGGTCTTGGACCAATCGCGAGGGCGAGGGCCGAAGACGACGCCACCCTTGAACATCTGGGGGGCACGCTTGTCGCCGTGGCGGGAGCCGCCGGAACCCTTCTGCGGCAGAACCTTCTTACCAGAACCGGCGACTTCGCCGTAATCCTTGGTCTTGGAGGTACCCTGACGCTTGTTGGCCTGGTAGGAGACAATCACCTGCTTGAGCAGGGCAACGCCCTTGGAGCCTTCGAAGGAAGGAATATCGAATTCCTTTTCGGTGAAGGCGGAGCCGTCGGACTTATAAACTTTGAGCTTCATATCGCTGAGATGCTTGGTGGGTTACTTGGCGGCGATGGCCTTCTTGGCCGGACGCACGAGGACGACCTCACCGTTGGCGCCGGGGAAGCTGCCCTTGATGAGGAGGAGGTTCTTTTCCGCGAGGACTTGGACGACGCGGAGATTCTGGACGGTGCGCTGCACCTGGCCCATGTGGCCCGGCATTTTCTTGCCCTTAAAGACGTGACCCGGAGTCTGACGCATGCCGATCGAGCCGATACGGCGGTGCATCATGTGACCGTGGGAGTCAGGCTGGCCATCCATGTTGTAGCGCTTGACGACGCCCTGGAAACCACGGCCCTTGACGGTACCGATGACGTCCACCATCTCGCCGGCGGTGAACTTCTCGACGGTGATGACGTCGCCGACCTTGGCCTGAGTGGCGCCGGGCTGGCGGATTTCGTGAAGATGGGTGTGAGGAGCGACGCCTGCCTTGCGGAGGTGGCCGACTTCGCCGGCAGTCATGCGGCTTTCCTTCTGGGGACCAAAGGCGATCTGAACGGCATCATAGCCATCCTTATCGACGGTCTTCACCTGGGTGACGGGACAGGGACCCGCTTGGACGACCGTGACAGGGACGAGGTTGTTGTCCGCGTCATAGACCTGGGTCATTCCGATTTTCTTACCGAGTAGCTGGTGTTTCATTTTTCTAAGAGGCAGGTGGCGTTTCCGCCGTTTGGTCATTGCTGACCTGCATTAGGCTTAGGATTCCTTGCGGAATCTTGGTCCTGATAGAGGGGCTTGGACGTCCTGCGTTGGGTTGGAGGTTAAGGTGGAGGGTTGAAGAGTTAGACTACGATGTTGATGTCAACCCCAGAAGGCAGGTTGAGCTTCTTCAGTTCGTCCACGGTCTGGGCGTTAGGCTCCATGATCTCGATCAGGCGCTTGTGCGTGCGGATCTCGAACTGGTCCATGGACTTCTTGTCCACGTGGGGGGAACGGTTGACGGTAAGGCGGGAGATATCGGTCGGCAGCGGCACGGGGCCGGTAACGCGGGCGCCAGTACGCTTGGCGGTGTCGACGATCTCATTGGCGGACTGGTCGACCATGCGGTAGTCGAAGCCCTTGAGCTTGATGCGGATTTTGGTGCGGGCCATCGGGAAGGGGGAGTTGGGGAGGGAGATTAGGTGCGGGCCGGGGCGCGGGAGGAGGTCTCGACGACCTGCTTGAGAATCTGAGCCGGGACCTGCTCATAGTTGGCGGGCTCCATGGAATACGAAGCGCGGCCCTTGGACAGGGAACGGACGTCCGTGGAGTAGCCGAACATTTCGGCGAGCGGGACGCGGGCCTCGATGTTGCAGAGGCCACCCTTTGTTTCCATGCCTTGGATCTGACCGCGGCGTCGGTTAAGGTCGCCCATGATGTCTCCCTGGTATTCTTCCGGGGTGACGACTTCGACCTTCATGATCGGCTCGAGGAGGATCGGCTTAGCGTCCTTCATGGCTTCCTTGAAGGCGAAGATTCCGGCCATCTTGAACGCCATTTCGTTCGAGTCCACCTCGTGGAAGGAACCGAAGACGATACGGGCTTTGAAGTTGATCACCGGGTAGCCGGCGACGGTGCCGTTGTTGGCGGCTTCAAGGATACCTTCGGTGGCAGGCTTGATGAATTCCTTGGGGATGACGCCGCCGACGATTTCGTTGACGACTTCTTCACCCTTCTCGCCAGCCACGCGCGTTGCGGGCGGGTTGGGTTCGAGCTTGATTTCGACGTGACCGTACTGGCCACGGCCACCCGACTGGCGGATGAACTTACCCACGCCTTCCGAAGCCAGGTTGATGGTTTCGCGGTAGGAAATCTGGGGCTTGCCGGACTTAGCCTCGACCTTGAACTCGCGCTTCAGGCGGTCGACGATGATTTCAAGGTGAAGCTCACCCATGCCGGAGATGAGGGTCTGGCCCGTCTCGGGGTTGGAGGTAACGCGGAAGGTAGGATCTTCTTGGGCGAGACGCTGCAGGCCGATGGAAAGACGCTCTTGGTCGCCCTTGGAATTAGGCTCGATGGACATCGAGATAACGGGCTCAGCAAAGGTGGTCTTCTCGAGGATCAGGTCGTCTTCGGCGGTGAGGGTGTCGCCGGTGGCGATGTCCTTCGGTCCGATGATCGCACAAATGTCACCCGAGTAGGCGACGTCGATTTCTTCGCGGTCCATGGCACGAAGAAGCACGATACGCGAGATGCGCTCGTTCTTGCGGGTGCGAGGATTGTAGAGGGCTTCGCCCTTCTTGAGCTGTCCGCGGTACACACGGTAGAACACGAGCTGGCCGACGTGCGGGTCGGACCAGAGCTTGAAGCAGAGACCTGTGACCTTGGCCTTGTCGTCGGGACCGATGGTGATCTCCTTGTCGCCGTCGTCGATGAACGCCTTCTGGGGACGCATGTCGATGGGGGAAGGGAGGAAGTCGACAACGCAGTCGAGGAGCATCTGGACACCCTTGTTCTTGAAAGCGGAGCCGGGGATGACGCCGATGAAGTTGAGCGAAAGGGTGGCCTTGCGGATGCCGGTTCGCATTTCTTCGATGGTCACTTCCTGGCCGTCGAGGTACTTGGAGGCGAGGACGTCGTCGAAGTCGGCGAGACCTTCGATGAGCTTGGTACGCCAGATCTTGGCTTCTTCCTTCTGTTTCTCGGGAATCTCGATCACGTCGAACTTCATTCCCTTCGGATCGGTCTCGTCGTAGAGGTAGGCGGTGTTCTTGATCAGGTCGATCATGCCCTTGAATTCTTCGCCCTGGCCGATTGGGATGAAGAGGGGGTGGGCGTTGCCCTTGAGCTTTTCGCGGATGTCGTCGACGGCGCCGAAGTAATCAGCACCGGTACGGTCCATCTTGTTCACGAAAGCGACGCGCGGAACGCCGTACTTGTTCATCTGGCGCCAGACGGTCTCAGACTGGGGCTGCACGCCGGCGACGGCGCAGAAAACGGCGACGGCGCCATCGAGCACGCGGAGCGAGCGTTCCACCTCGGCCGTGAAGTCCACGTGGCCCGGGGTGTCGATGATGTTGATGCGATGGTCGATGTTCGCGAAATGGCCTTCCTTGGTCTTCCAGCCGGCGGAGATGGCGGCCGCGGTGATCGTGATGCCACGCTCGCGTTCCTGTTCCATCCAGTCGGTGGTAGCGGTACCGTCATGCACCTCGCCCATCTTGTGCACCACGCCGGTGTAGAAGAGGATGCGCTCCGTGGTCGTCGTCTTGCCGGCGTCAATGTGCGCGGCGATGCCGATGTTACGCGTGTGCTCGAGAGGGAACGCGCGAGACGGAGAATTGAATTCGGAAAGTTTGGCCATGGTCGGAACCGTTAAAGTGCTTCGGAAATTACCTTCTGATTACCACTTGAGGTGGGCGAAGGCACGATTGGCCTGGGCCATCTTGTGGGTCTCTTCGCGCTTCTTCACCACGTTGCCGGTATTGTTGTAAGCGTCGACGAGCTCAGCCGCGAGGGCTTCGGACATCGTGGTGCCCTTGCGGCCAGCGGCGGCAGCGGCGACCCAGCGCAGCGCGATGCTGTTCTGACGTTCAGGAGAGACTTCGACGGGGACCTGGTAAGTGGCACCACCGACGCGACGGCTCTTCACTTCGAGCTTCGGGCGGCAGTTCTCGAGGCCACCGAGCAGCAGCTCGACGGGGTTGCCCTTCATCAGCTTTTCGCTGACCTTCTCGATCGCACCGTAAACGATAGTCTGGGCGATAGACTTCTTGCCGGACTTCATCACGACGTTGATGAGCTGGCTGATGAGGGGGGAGCCGTAACGGGCGTCCGGGAGATGGGCGCGCTTGGCTGCTTTGCGACGACGAGACATATTCTAAGGGAGTTGGGTGCGGAAACGGATTAGGCCTTCTTTTCCTTCGGACGCTTGACGCCGTACTTGGAACGGGAGCGACGACGCTTCTCGACGCCGGAGCAGTCGAGGGGGCCGCGGACGATGTGGTAGCGCACGCCGGGCAAATCCTTTACGCGACCGCCACGAACGAGGACCACGGAGTGCTCCTGGAGCTTATGGCCTTCGTCGGGGATGTAGGAGATGACTTCCTGGCCATTGGTCAGGCGCACCTTGGCGACCTTACGCTGAGCCGAGTTCGGCTTCTTCGGCGTACGGATCATAACCTGCACGCAGACGCCGCGGCGGAAGGGCGAGTTATTCAAGGCAGGCGACTTCGACTTGGCCTTGGGTTGGACACGCGGTTTACGGACGAGCTGGTTGATGGTAGGCATGGACCTCGGTAAATTGGGAAAAGAGTGTTTGGGCATAGGGGTCGAGGCCCCTCATGCAAGAGGAAAGTGCGGGGATTTTAAGGTTTCTTTACTCCTCTCCCTACCCCGCCCCCCTTTCGTCTTTTTTGGCGGGACAATTCCGATGCCCACGCCATTACTCAAAACCCCTCCCATGCCGTCTAACCGCCTGACCGTCGCCTTCCTCATTGGGATGTCCTGCCTTTCGGGTCTGGCTCAGACCCCGCCCCCTGCCCCGGCCGCCCAGAAGGCACCCGCCCCCGCCAGCAAAGAGGCCGAAGAGGATGCTGAAATCATCGTCTTGGCCGGACTCCCCCACCTCAAGGAAAAGGAAGCCATCCTGAGTTACGCCCGCCAGACCTACATTAAAGCAGACCTGATTAAGGATAAGCCCCTGCTCCAAATCATCCGACTATCCCTGGCTAAACTCGAGGATCAGCCCGAAAATGCGGCCAAAATCCGCCAAGAGCACCTCGTCCAGCTGGCGGAATACTTCACCAAACAGGCGATGGCCGCCCAAGACGCCGGCCAGATGGCCGATGCCCTGCGCCTCGCCCAGGTAGCCATCCGCTGCAATCCGGGCAATGCAAAGGCTAAGTTGTTCTACGCCAACTTTTTACATAATATTGCTGGCCGAACTGACGACGGTATCCAGACCCTCAAGCACGGGCTAGAATTCCTCCCGGTGGACGACCCCCTTACCAAGGACTACCTCGAGCGCTATTTCCAGCTACTCCAAGCCCGGGAACGCGACCAAGAGGTCATCGACGAGAGCCTCAAGCTGATCCAAGTCACTAAAAACATGCCGACCTACATGCGGGACTCGCTCTCGATGTCGGCCGCCACGTCGCTCTACTGGACCGGCAGGTACCCCGACGCAGTCAATATCATCAATGCCAGCAGCCTGGATACCCAGCCTAACGGCCTCCTCCTCAAGGCCCGCGCGCTCTTCGAAGGCGGCAAGACCCAGGAATCCATCAACCTACTCGAGGCGAAGACGTCCGCGTTCAAAGGGGCCGGCCGTGACGCGATTCTTTCCCAACTCGCCCGCTTCCATATCCTCCTCGGCCAACACAAGATGGCGCTGGCGGTGACACAGGAGCGCATCTCGGCCGACGAGAAGGCGCCCTTCCCTCACATCCAGAAACTCCAGCTGCTCGACCGGCTCGGTCTCAAGGACGAGTTCGACAAGGAACTCCGCCTGACCTTCGCGCAATACGCCGGTAGTTCGGCGCCGATGATCGCGCTCGCCAATTTCGCCGCGGAGAAAGGTTACGCCGAACTCACCGGGGCCCTCGCTAATTCCGCCGCCCAGCATGGCCTCGAACGCGCGACCTTCGCCGCGCTCCACCTCGAAGCCATCCTCAATGGCCCCAACCCTGGCCAGGTCATCGTGCAGTATCAGCAGATCGTCGCCGCGGATAAAGCCTTCTTCAAATCCAACGAAGCCATCGTGCAGGCACTCATCGCGATCGCCTACCACGCCCGCCAGAAGCCCGACGCGGTGATTGCCAAACGCGACCGCGACATCGGCGACCGCTATCTCACCGAATTCCTCAAGGCCAAGGACCTCGGCCCCGAAGCCTACCGCTCCGTCGGCCGCCACCTGCGCTCCATTCGCGCGGGCGACGCCGCCGTGCGCGTACTCGAAGCTGGCATCACGCTCTTCCCCCGCTACTCCCAGCTGCGATCCGAATACATCTCCGCCCGTATCCTTGCCGGCCAGACGGAAACCTACGGCACGCGCAAGTCCGTCGCGGACGAACTTGAGCTCCTACTGACCATGCGCCGTCCTTCGCCCGCCATCTGGCAGGAAGCTGTCTCATGGCTTCGCTCCGAGTCGAAGTTGCCCGCCGATCGCCAGCGCAAGCTCGAGGCGGCGATGTCCCCGCTGATTCGCAGCAACCTCGACCCCGAGGCGCTCGCCGGTCGCTAATCATCCAATGACGCTGCTACGCCGACGCGACGAGCTCATCGCGGAGCTAGAACCTTTCGCGGACCACCACGAACGCTTCCAATACGTGATCGACCGCGCCAAGGCCGCCCCCGCCTTGCCGTCCGACCTAAAACTCGACGCCTTCCTCATCGAAGGCTGCACTTCCAACCTCTGGCTGGTGCCGTCCCTCGAGGCCGGCGTCTGTCGCTTCCGTTGCGACGCCGATTCGCTCATCACCAAGGGCATCGCGAGCTTGGTCTGTGAATTCTACGATGCCGCGCCGCCGCAAGAAGTTGCCGACACCGACACGGACTTCCTTTCCGCCGTCGGCATCACGCAGCACCTTTCGCCCAACCGCCGCAACGGGCTGACGAACCTCGTCGGCAAAATCCGGGCCTTCGGTCGCGCAGCCGCCCATTCCTGATAAGCCCCATCGGCGGGGCTAAAGACTGGAGATATGGCTGGTTGGGATTTGCGCCGGGAAAGAAGGCCGATGATATGACAGCATGAGCCAGCCGGAAGCCTCCGCACCCGACCGACGCCTTCTTTGGCTGTGCCTGCTCACGCTCGGCTGGTCCGTGCTGGTACTCCAAGCCGGTGGCTTCACCACGAGCATCCGCGCCGGCATGGCCTTCCTTGATTGGCCTCTATCCAACGGCTCCATCAACCCTCCGGGATGGCTCACGGAGATCGACAAATTCGCCGAGCACTCCCACCGCCTCGCGGCCACGGTCCTCGGCTTGCTCTGCATCGCGATCGCCGTCGCCCACGGCTTCCGCGAAAGCCGCCGCGCGATTCGGCTCGCAGCCTATACGCTCGTCGGCTTGGTCGTCCTCCAGGGCTTGCTCGGCGGGCTCCGCGTTCTCCTAGATCAGCTCAACATCGGCGGCGATGGTAACTTCAAGGCAGTGGCCTTCGCGGTCGGTCACGCGGTCAACGCTCAGCTCACGCTCGCGCTCCTCGCCATCATCGCCCTCACCCATACGACGGCTTGGCACCAGGCTGGCCGCACCGCACCGCGCTCCCTTTTCCTTACCGGCGTCGCCGCTGCCGCCCTGACGCTCTCGGTCATCGTGATCGGTGCGGTGATGCGCCAAGGGCACTTCACACTGTGGGCCGCCTCCGCTCACGACGGCCTGTTCATCCCCTCCATCGGCACGGGTGTCGCCTGGTGGGTCAACCTGCTCCATCGCGGCGGTGCCCTCCTCGCCGGGACGGCGGTGCTCTTCTTCGCCGTCCAGCTGGCCCGCCAAGGCTTCCCACTCCTCCGCTGGGCAACTTTGGTCGTGCTCATCTTCCTGCAGGTCCTACTCGGCATCCTGAGCATCCAGCTCCCACTTAACCCGCACGTCCGCACCATCCACCTCGTCGTCGGTGCAGCCCTCTTTTCCTCCCTCTGTGCAGCGGTCATGCTGGCCAGACGCTCGACGAAGGAGTCGGCCGCCTGAGCCGCGGTGACTGATTTACCTTTAACCCGTCGCGCAAAACCGCCACGACAAGACCGATGAGCGAACGCGCTGGATCTGTGCCTGCCGCCTACTGGGAGCTGACCAAGCCCCGGCTGTCGTTCCTTTCCGTCCTCACGGCTCTCGCCGGTTACTTCTGCAGCGCGCCAAGCCAAGCCACCAACCCCAAGGTGCTCGTCTCGCTGGCGATCGGCACAGCCCTCGCCGCCGGCGGCTGCGGCGCCATCAACATGTGGTGGGAGAGCGACGCCGATGCCAAAATGGATCGGACGCGCAACCGTCCCATTCCGGCCGGCATCCTGAAGCCCGGCGCCGTGCTCCTCTTCGGCCTACTGCTACTGACACTCGGCGTGATCCTCGTCTGGGTTGGCACCGACCAGCCGCTCGCGGGCGCCCTGACGGCCGCCACCGCGATCTCCTATCTCTTGTTCTATACCCCGCTGAAGTCGATGACTTCATGGTGCACGCTCGTCGGCTCGCTGCCCGGCGCAATTCCTCCGATCATCGGCACGGCCGCCAAACTCGGCCACATCGATACGATGGGCTGGCTGCTTTTCGCTCTCTTATTCTTCTGGCAAGTCCCCCACTTCATGGCCCTCGCGGTGATGTGCCGGGAAGACTACGCACGCGGTGGCTTCAAGGTGGCCACCGTCGATGACCCGTCTGGCAGCTCCGCCGCCATCTGGGCGCTGCTCTTCATCATTCCGATGCTTTTTGTCGCCGGGGCTATCGCCACGCTTTTCTTTCCGGGATGGACCAGCCCCTACGTCTGGATTTCCTTCATCGCCGGCGCGTGGTTCTTTAAGCTCTGCCTGGATTTCGGTGTGCCGAGCCGCCGGGCAGAAGCGGCTAAACCCCTTTTCCTCGCCTCGATCCTGTACCTGCCTGTCGTCCTGTTGACTCTGACGCTGAACCGGATTTTCTGAGGCCCATGGATGCGCGCGCCGACAAGGACCGCCTGCGCGCGGAACTCAAGGACCGCCGCACAGCCCTCACCCCCCGCGAACTACAGATCGCTGGCGATGCGGCCGCCCGCCTCGTCACGCAGCTCCCAGAGTGGAAACAGGCGAAGACGGTCTGCCTCTACGCCTCCTTCGGTGGCGAACTACCGACGGACGCGCTGATGTTACTCGCGCTCCTCGAAGGTAAACGCCTCCTCCTCCCGCGCGTGACGAACAAGACGACGCTCATCCTCCACGAGGTCACCGACCTCGCCACGCTCCAACCCTCGCGTCTTGGAATCCGCGAACCGAAGCCGTCCACCCCGGTCGCTAAGCTGGCCGAAGCCGGGCTGGTCCTCGTGCCCGGTCTGGGCTTCGACGGCGCCGGCCGACGCCTCGGTTTCGGCGGCGGCTTCTACGACCGCCTCCTGGCCAAGCCGCCCCGCAAGACCTTCCTGCTCGGCCACGCCCACGCCTTCCAACTGGTGTCGCGCCTCCCGGACGAGCCGCATGATATTAAAGTTAAGGCGGTCGCTACCCCGCAGGGCGTGATTCGCTGCCGAGTACGTTAGCAGGTTTGCCAAGCGAGTGGAATCGTGTCCGATGGAGGGTCCGATGTCCGCCCCCCGACCAGACGCCATCCGCCTCCGTGGCGTCCGCCAGAACAACCTGAAGGGGTTCGATGTGGACATCCCCGTCGGCAAGCTGGTCGTGGTCACGGGCCTGAGCGGAGCCGGCAAGTCGTCCTTGGTCTTCGACACGTTGCACGCCGAAGGCCAACGCCGCTACGTCGAGACGTTCAGCCCTTACGTTCGCCAGTTCCTCGAACTCCTCCCCTCGCCAGCCCTCGACTCCGCGGAGAACGTCCGCCCCTCCGTCGCGATCAAGCAAGGCAACGCAGTCCGCACCTCGCGCTCGACCGTCGGCACGATGACGGAGCTCTGCGATTGGTTCAAAGTTTGGTTCGCCCACCGCGCCGACCTCATCGATCCAGCCAACGGCCAGGTCATCGTCCCTCGCGGACCGGACGCCGCGTGGCAGGATTCCCTCGCACGCTTCATGGGCCAATCCATTTCGCTGGCCTTCGCGGTCTCGAAACCGGAGACGCTGGGATGGAAGACCATCGCGGAAGAATTCGCCAAAGCGGGCTTCAGCCGCGCGTTCGCCTCCGGCCAGCGGATTCGCCTGACCGAAGACGAGATCCCGGCCAATGCGACTGAACTGCTCGTCATCCAGGACCGCGTTACGATCGCTGCCGACCAAGCCTCACGCTTCCATGAAGCAGCCCTCGCGGCCTTCCGCCTGGGCGGTGCCCGGCTCCGCCTGCTCGACGACCAGGGACGCGAACTCTCCCGCTACAGCGAAGCCCTCGAGTCACCAATCGATGGACGTAAGTTCCGCCCGGCCTCGCCCGCACTATTCTCCTTCAACTCGCCCGTGGGCGCCTGCCCAGAGTGCCGCGGCTTCGGTCGCGTCATCGGCCTCGACTGGAACAAGATTATCCCGAACCCAGCGCTGACGCTCGCCGAAGGCGCGATCGCGCCCTTCCAAGGCAACGTCTATGGCGAATCGCAGAAGGACCTCGTCCGCGCCTGCCGCAAGGCGGCTATCCCGCTCGACGTTCCGTGGAAGAAGCTTTCTGCCGCACACCGTAAAATCGTCGAGAACGGTGAGGCGGGCTACGTGCCGGGCGAATACGATTCAAAGTGGTACGGCATCCGCGGCTTCTTCCGCTGGCTGGAAGGGACGACCTATAAGATGCACGTGCGCGTCTTTCTTTCCCGCTGGCGCGCCTACGAGTCCTGCCCGAAATGCCACGGCAGACGGTTCCGCGAGGAATCGCTCTTCTGGCGCTGGCAGGGCAAATCGCTCCCCGAACTCTACGCTTCGCCGGTATCAGACTTGCGCACGCTACTCGCGCCCCTCGCGCCGAAGGACTCGCGTCATCCAGCCGACCACGCCCTCGAAGCCATCCTCGCTCGCCTAGGCTACCTCGAAGCGGTGGGCCTCGGCTACCTCGCCCTCGACCGTCTCTCGCGCACGCTCTCGGGCGGCGAAGTCCAACGCGTCAACCTGACGTCCTGCCTCGGTGCCTGCCTCGCGGACACGGTCTTCGTGCTCGACGAACCGAGTGTGGGCATGCACGCCCGCGACCTCTCGCGCATGGTCGGTATCCTCCGCAGTCTCGTCGACCAAGGCAACACGGTGGTGGTCGTCGAGCACGACGAATCCGTCATGCGCGCTGCCGACTGGCTCATCGAAATCGGCCCACGCCCCGGCGCCGAAGGCGGCCATCTCCTCTATCAGGGCGTCCCGAAAGGCATCCTGAAGATCAAGGATTCCGCGACGGGCAATTGGCTCTCGGGTCGCCGTGTCTCCGAGCCGCGCAACCCGCGCCCGATTACCGACACGACGCCGCGACTCCGCGTCAGCGGTGCGACGGTGAACAATCTTCGCGACTTCGCCTGCTCGATCCCGCTCGGCCGCCTGGTCGGACTCTGCGGCGTCTCGGGCTCCGGCAAGTCGACGCTACTCCATCAGGTCATCGGCCGCCGCGATCCGGAATCAGGCGACGAAGCCAAGGAATTGAAATGGGTGAAGTTCGATAAGGAGCCGGCCGAGGTCGCGCTCATCGACCAGTCGCCCGCCACACGCACGCCACGCTCCAACCCCGCTCTCTATGTTGGTGCTTGGGACGCGATTCGCACACTGCTCGGCAACTCGGCCGAGGCGAAAGCCGCTGGCCTCACGCCCTCGCACTTCTCCTTTAACGCTGGCGAAGGCCGCTGCGAACGCTGCGGCGGCGCGGGCTGGGAGACGGTGGAGATGCAGTTCGTCTCCGACGTCGCGCTCCCCTGCCCGTCCTGTAATGGCAAACGCTTCCGCGACGAAGTGCTAAGTTTTCACTATGACGGTAAGTCCGTCGGCGATCTGCTGGCGATGTCGGTGACCGAGGCACGTAAGTTCCTCGGCGAACGCACGCCGGCCTCCGCCCAGCTCGCCTGCCTCGAAGAAGTAGGTCTCGGCTACCTCTCGATGGGCCAGCCACTTACCACTCTTTCCGGCGGCGAAGCCCAGCGCCTCAAACTGGTCCGTTATCTTTCGAAGATTGATACGCGCAAACCTGGCGCCCTCCTGCTCCTCGACGAGCCGACGACGGGACTGCACCGCGAGGACGTTGCGCGTCTGATCGGCCTGCTCCATCGCCTCACGGAGGCTGGCCACTCGCTCATCGTCGTGGAACACCACCTCGACGTGTTGAAGTCCTGCGACTGGATTCTGGAAATGGGCCCCGAAGCCGGTCCCGCCGGCGGTCACCTCGTCGCCGAAGGAACGCCCGCCGAAGTCGCCAAAGCCGGCACGGTCACGGGCCGCTTCCTCGCACAGGGCGACGATGCCTTCGCCTCCGCTTCGACCACGGCGAGTAAGCCACGTCCGACCTCCATCTCTCTTCGCGGCGCCCGCGAACACAATCTGAAGGACGTCTCGCTTGAGATCCCGCACGGCTCGCTCACAGTGATGACTGGCGTCTCGGGCTCGGGTAAATCTTCCTTGGCGTTCGATATCCTTTTCGCTGAAGGCCAGCGTCGCTTCCTGGAATGCGTCTCGGCCTATGCCCGCCAGTTCGTCGAACAGTTGCCGAAGCCTGATATTGATTCGCTGACAGGCCTACCGCCCACGGTCGCCATCGAGCAACGCGTGACCCGCGGCTCCGCGAAGTCCACCGTCGCGACGGTCACCGAAGTCGCCCAGTACCTCCGCGTGCTCTTCGCCCGCGCCGGCGTATTGCATAGCCCGACCACCGGCGAACCGCTCGAGGAGATGACCGAAGATGCGGTCGTCCGCCTCGTCGCCAAGAAGGCGAAGTCGCTGAAGAAAGGTTCGCTCCTTATAGCGGCCCCGCTCGTCCGCTCCCGCAAGGGCCATCATCGCCCGCTGGCCGAATGGGCCGAGACGAAAGGGCTCCGCCTCCTGCGTTGCGATGGCAAGATGCTCAAGGTCGAAGGCTTCGAAGGCCTCGACCGTTACTCTGAACACGACGTTGACGCAGTCTTCGGCGAGATTCGCGCCGACGGACTGATCAGCCTGCCCGATGAGACCGAAGAATCTGGCGAGAAAGCCCTCCGCACACTCGTCCGCCAGGTGCTGGCAGCGGGAAAGAACGCGTGCGTCCTCCTCGGCGCCGACGGCCATCAAGTCGCCTATCTGTCGACATCGCGGAGCGATCCCGCCACGGGCGAATCGTTCCCTGAAGTCGACCCGAAGCATCTCTCTTGGAACTCCCCTCGCGGATGGTGTCCCGATTGCCGTGGGCATGGACTCGAAGTCACGACCTTCTCCTCCGACGAAGAGGAATCCATCAACGAGAACGCAATCGCTGATCGCGTTGGCGAAGAAGTCTGCCCGACCTGCCAAGGCGAACGCCTCGGCCCCATTGGTCGCTCGGTGAAACTCGCCGGCCCGAAAGGCCGCTCGCTCTCGCTACCCGGATTACTCCGCCTGCAGCCCGACGAGTCCCTCGCCTTCCTTTCCGGACTCAAGCTCGAGGCCCGCGAGAAAGCTATCGTGGGCGCATTGCTACCCGAAATCGGCGCCCGCCTGCGGTTCTTGGATTCCGTCGGCCTTGGCTACCTCGCACTCGACCGCGGCGCCGACACGCTCTCGGGCGGCGAAGCGCAGCGTATCCGACTCGCAGCGCAGTTGGGCTCGACGCTTTCCGGCGCGCTTTACGTACTCGACGAACCGAGCATCGGTCTGCACCCGCGGGACAATGATCGGCTCATCGGCTCGCTGAAAGATCTCCGCGATCGCGGTAACACGGTCCTCGTTGTCGAGCACGACGAAGACACCATGCGTGCCGCCGACCTGGTGGTCGACATGGGCCCGGGCGCTGGCGTCCATGGCGGCACGATCGTTGCGCAAGGCACCGCCGCCGCGCTCGAGAAACGAGCCGACTCCGTCACGGGTCGCTTCCTCAAGGAAGCCATCCCTCATCCGCTTCGCGGGGCCCGCCGCCCCATTGCAGGCAAGGGTGCGCCCGCCGAATGGGTCCGCCTAAAGAACGCGGCACTCCGCAACCTCAAGGGCTTCGATGTCCAGATCCCCGTCGGACGACTCACCGTCGTCTGCGGCGTCTCGGGTGCGGGTAAATCCACCCTCATCACCGACCTCCTTGCTCCGGCGATCCGTGCGGCTGTCAGCAAGAAGAAGGATGGCCTGACGGGCAAGGAAGCCCTCGCTGTCGTCTCCTATCAGGGTAAGCCAGCCTTCACTAGTCTATCGGGCCTCAAAGGTTTCCGTCAGCTGGTGGTCGTCGATCAAGAGCCGATCGGCAAAACACCGCGCTCGACGCCGGCGACCTACATCGGCGCTTGGGACCTCATCCGCGAACGCCTCGCCTCACTCCCTGAAGCGGCCATCCGCGGTCATGGCGCCGGCTTCTTCTCGTTCAACACCTCAGGCGGCCGCTGCGAAGCTTGCTCCGGCGCCGGACGCATCAAGCTCGAGATGAGCTTCCTGCCCGACACTTACGTGCCGTGCGAAGAATGTGCGGGCACGCGCTATGGCTCGGCCGCCAAGGCCATCCGTTGGAACGGCAAGTCTGCGGCGGACCTCCTCGCGATGACTTTCGAGGAAGCGGCGGCGTTCCTTTCCTTCGACGCCAAACTGGGCGACCTCTGCGGACTGATGGTGAAGACGGGACTGGGCTACCTCACGCTCGGCCAGAGCAGCCCGACTCTTTCGGGCGGCGAAGCGCAGCGACTCAAGCTTGTCAGCGAACTGGCCCAAGGTCTCCCGACCTTCCGCGAGCGCTCGCGCGGCGAGATCCGTCCTAACCTCTACATCCTGGAAGAGCCGACCATCGGCCTGCACCAATCCGACTGCCGTCGCCTGATCGAACTACTCCATGCGCTCGTCGACCAAGGCCATACGGTCGTCGTCATCGAACATCACCCTGACGTGATCGCCGAAGCCGACTGGGTCCTTGAGATCGGCCCCGAAGGCGGCAACGCCGGCGGCGAACTCGTACACGCGGGCGACCCTGAATCTCTCGCCAAGCAGAAGAAGTCGCCGACCGCCGCCTCGCTCCGGCTCACGCTCGAACGCGGCCTGGTCAAGAAGCCCAAGGTTTAAGACCTAGGCCCCTGCGGTTCCCTTTGACCCAGGCCCGCCGAGGCCTATTGCTACAAGCCGAAGTCCGATGTCCACCCGTCCCATCCTCCTCGGCGTCAATATCGACCACGCCGCGACGCTGCGCCAAGCTCGCTACCGCGGTGCGCACATGTCGCCGCATGCGGAGCCCGACGTCGTGGCCTTCACGCGCGAAGCCCTCGCTGGCGGCGCCGACGGCATCACGCTCCACCTGCGCGAAGATCGCCGCCATATTCAAGACGCCGACGTCCATGCGATCGCCGCGATCCCAGGCATCCGCCTCAATCTCGAGATGGCCTGCACCTCTGCGATGACGGCGTTCGCCCTGAAGCTCCGTCCCGCCGCCGTCTGCCTCGTCCCGGAATCACGCGAAGAGGTCACGACCGAAGGCGGGCTCGACGTCGCCGGCCTGCTCACCCGCGTCCGCGAGACCACCCAAGCATTGAAGACTGCGGGCATCGAGGTCTCTCTCTTCATCGGCCCCGACGCCCCTCAGATCGAAGCCGCGGTTAGCGTCGGCGCACCGGTCATCGAACTCCACACGGGCGCCTTCGCCAACGCGTGGAAATCTCCAGCGGCCGAAGCCGAGCTGGCCCGTCTGCGTGTCGCCTGCGAACAGGCCCATGGTCTCGGGCTCATCGTTAACGCTGGCCACGGCATCAACTACGACAATATCCGGTCGATCCTGACGCTCCCGCACCTGCACGAGCTCAACATCGGCCATTCGATCGTCGCCCGCGCCCTCTTCACGGGTATCCGTGGCGCTGTGGCCGAGATGAAGAACCACCTGAAGGCATGAACCTCGAAGGCGGCAACGTGCTCGGTGTCGGCGTGGACCTCACGGAGGTCGACCGCATCCGCTCCGCACACGTAAAGCATGGCGCCACTTTCCTCGACAAGGTCTTCACGCCAGCTGAACAGAAGCTCTGCCTCGCGAAGGCCGACCCTTATCCGTCTCTGGCCGCCCGCTTCGCCGCCAAAGAGGCCGCGAGCAAGGCCTTTGGCACCGGCATCGGCGCGGAACTCGCGCTCACCAGCGTCGGCGTGCTCAACGGCCCCGCAGGCGAACCCGTCGTCGAACTCGATGATAAAGCGCGCGCCTTGCTCGCCGCCCGCGGTGCTTCCCGCCTGCTGCTCTCGCTCACGCACACCGACACGCTGGCCCAAGCCTTCGTGGTGCTGGTCCGCTGAGACCATGAGCGCCTCCGCCCGTCTGCCGGTCCTTTCCTGCGTGGAAGCCGCGGCCGCCGAAGCGGCGTTCATCGCCGGCGATGTAGCCCTTTCCTGGAAGCTGATGAACCTCGCCGCGCGCGGGGTCGCCGACGAAGCGGTCTCGTTACTCGGCCGTAAGCCGAAACGGATTCTGGTCCTCGCCGGCAAAGGTAATAA
>CAMCWL010000008.1 GCA_945882655.1 Opitutus sp. GAS368 | reverse complement strand
ACCTCTCGGGGGCCGGTCACGACGCGGGTCTGCTTGAGCTTCTTGTCGTCCTGCAGGAAAAGGTCGGCCGTGAGCACGCCGACGCCGCGATCGATGAGTTCTTGTAGTTCGGGGCGAATGGTGCCGTCGGGCAGGCGGGCGGAACCCTTGCCCGCGTCATCGAGCCAGATCACCACTTCGCCGGTCGGGTTGATCGGTTGCAGCCAGTCGATTGCGACTTCTTCGCCGTAAGTCGCGTTGAGTAGCTTGCCTTGGGTGCGGAAGTGTGAGTCGCGCCACTGCGTGCTGGCCTCGGGGAAAGAGATCTTACCGGCTTGAGCGTAAGGGCGGCCGATGAGGGCCTCGATGGCTGGGCGGAGAGTGTGCTCGCGCCCTTCGGGCGTCTTGGCGGCGGCGAGGAGTTGCTGCTCCGCGTCGGACTTCAGCCACTTCAATAGGCCGCGTTCGAAGTCGGGGTCGCCGGACTTCGGAGCCGGATGGGCATCGTCCCACACTGTGAGTTTTTCTTTGGGTAGCGGCACATAATCCTTTTCGACGATGGGCGATTGCTGGCCCAGTTTGAAGTGGCGGTTCAGTACCTCGTAGAAACCCATACGCGTGACTGCGTTGTAGTTGTGCGGGAAGTGTTCGCCACGTTGGAGCGTCACGAAGTCCTTCTTACCGTAGAGCGCATAAAGCTTCTGCAGATCAGGGAATCCCTTCGTCGCCATTTCCTTCGTCCAGTCGTTTGCGGTGTTCATGCCTTGCGGTTTAGGGGCGAAGAGGGCGGCAATCTCGACGTTGCCGGAGTTCACTCGGAGTAAGGTAGCGTTCTCGCAGGAACAGCCGCCTTGCATTGCGGTACTGACCATCACGACTGGGTAGGAAAGCGCGAGGCGGGGGTCGGTGGCCGCCAGGAGCATCGTCTGCGTGCCGCCGCCGCTGGAGCCCGTGACCGCGAGGCGGGCGGGGTCGACCTCGGGAAGAGTGAGGAGGAAGTCGATGCTACGGATTGAATTGAGCGTCTGCAGTCCCATGACGCTCTGCAGGTTGGCTTCGGCCTGAGGGCTGTAGAGTCCCCATCCTTCGGTACGGTTCATCTCCGGGCGCTGCTTAGCGAACTTGTGGATGATCTCGGGCGTGAACTGCTTCGAATCCGAATCACTCAGGGCGTCGATCTGCCAGGCGATGCAGCCCATGCGTGCCAGCTGGACGCACATAGACTGGAAGCGCGAGCGCCCGCCTTGCTCGAAACGCTCCTGTCCCGTCGCGATCTCTTCGCGGACGAATTTGTCGGACTGGTTGACGAAACGCGCGTCGGCCCAGTGTCCGTGCGGGAAGACGACCGCGGGCACCTTACCCGAAATATTCTTAGGCCGGTAAAGATTGCCCGTCACGAAGAAGCCCGGCGCACTTTCGAAGTAGACCTTCTCGACCGTGTAGTCCCCTTGGTCGATCTTGCCGTGGATCACCGCATTGAGCGGCGTCTTCGTCGGCATCGGCCAGAGGCCTTGCGAAATCGTCAGCTGGCGTTGGAAAAAGTCACGGCGCGGCTCCCATTCCTGAACGGATTTCGGCGCAGGGAAGGGGAACGTGCCGTTGAGGTCCTTGAGCGGACCAAGGCGCGCATCTTCGGCGTGGGCGAGGTTGAGCAGGCTGAGTGCCGTGAGGGCGAGCGTGGGGAGGCGCATATGGGCAATATGAGCATCGTGGTCAGTAATGGGAAATAAAAAGGCCGGCCAATCGGCCGGCCTTCGATACGGACGATACCGTGCTTATTCAGGCTGCTTGCGGCCGCGCTGCGCTTCGCCTGCTTTGCGCATCTTCTCGAAGAGCGGGGCCAGCGAAGGGTCGGCCTTTCGGGCGGCGTCTTCGGCGATCTCCATCGCCTTGCGCTGGGCGGTGGCCGCTGCTTCGCGAGCTTCACGGACGGCCGGGTTTTCATTGGCCTTGGCCATCGCCTCGCGGACGCGGCGCTGTTCATCAGGAGAAAGTCCGGGGATCATGCCGCCACGGTTAGCTGGCTCCTCGCGATTGCCTTCGCGCTGGCGCGGGGCTTCGCCACGGGGTTGGGCCTCGGGTTGACGGTTGCCGTCTTCGCGTCCGCGTCCCGGCTCGGTTTTCGGCTGGCGGTTGCTGCCTTCGGGGCGGCGAGGTTGCTCACCGCGGGGCTGGACCTCGGGCTGACGCTGTTCCATGGCCTTACGGATCTTTTCAAGAATCGGGGCTACGGAGGGGTCGGCTTTACGGGCGGCTTCATCGGTGACCTCGCGGGCTTTCTTCTGGGCCTCGGCGGCGGCCTGCTGGGCTTTGGCGGCCTGCTCGTGGGCTTCCTTTACGGCTGGGTCCTGATTGGCTTTCTCCATGGCCTCACGGAGGCGTTTCTGTTCGTCAGGGGAGAGTGGGACCGGGAGGCGCGGGTTGGCGCGGCCTTCGGGGGTCGGTCCCTCGGGTCGGAGGTTTGGGCGCGGGGCTTCGTCGGCTGCGAAGCCGAGGGCCGCTAGGAGGAGCAGGGGTAGGTGCTTCATAGTAAGGATATAACAGCGCCTGGCCCGAGGAGTTTCAACCGTCTTCCGGGGACAGGCTTGCCATCTTTCGCTGGCAAGTTGTGCTGTCCCCATGCTACCCCGCCTCGCACTCCTCGTGCTTTGTTGCTCCGCGCTCGTATCCGCCGGAGAACTGAAGCTCATCTCTCTGTTCTCTGACCACGCCGTCCTCCAGGCCGGTGACGCCGCCGTCTTCGGCAAGGCCCATCCGGGCTCCAAGGTCAGCGTGAAGCTCGGCTCGGCTGAAGCGTCGGCCACCGCCGGCAGTGACGGCAAGTGGAGCGCCACGCTTCGCGGCCTCAAGGCCACCGAGCAGGGTAAGGATCTCGTCGTCAGTTCCGGCGAGGAAATCTTCACCGCTCGCGACGTGATCGTCGGTGAGGTCTGGATCGGCTCTGGCCAGTCGAATATGGATTGGGTCGTCAAGAACACCACCGCCGCCGCGGACGCTAAGTCCCGCCCCGCCGACGCTGGTCTCCGCGTCTTCACCGTCGCCCGTACACCCAAGGCCGAGCCGGCCGAAGAAGTTTATGGTTCTTGGAAGCTCGCCGCTCCGGAGACCGTCGAGGGTCTGACTGCCACGGGGCTCTTCTTCGCCCGCGAACTCCGCGCCAACATCAAGCAGCCGGTCGGCGTCATTCATACTTCCATCGGAGGCACTCGCGCCGAAGCGTGGGGCCCGAAGGGCATGTATGCCGACGTCCCTGACGCCAAGGATTTCGATGCCAAGGAAACGGCGGCCATCAAGGCCCGCGCCGTCGCCCTCGAGAAACTCAATGCCAAGATCGCAGTCGAGAAGGACAAGGCTGCTCTCGCTAAACTGAAGCAGGATGCCGGTAAGGTCGCCCCAGTTTGGACCAACGGTCCGCACATGAATTGGAACGGCATGGTCGCCCCGCTCGTCGGTTACTCTGTGCGCGGCGCCATCTGGTATCAGGGCGAATCCAACGCCGGTCAGCCCGAGGCCTATAAGTGGGTCCTTGGTTCGATGATCAAATCCTGGCACAAGGCCTGGGGCCAGGAATTCCCCTTCATCATTGTCCAGCTCCCTCGCTTCATGGCGCGCAAGCCGGAGCTCGCCGTCGAAGACGGTGGCTGGCCCCGTATCCGCGAATCCATGGAATGGATCGCCGACAATGTCCCGGGCGCGATGCAGTCTGTGAACATCGATCTTGGCGAAGAGAAGGATATCCATCCTAAGGACAAGCTACCCGTCGGCGAGCGTCTCGCTTATGTCGCCCTCCAGCGCGTTTACAAAACCCGTACCGACGGCGAAGCCCCGCGCGTGAAGAAAGCGGAACGTCAGGGCGATGCCTTCGTGCTGACTTACGATCGTCCGGTGTTACTCAAGAACGACGGCAAGGGCTTCGGTCTGCTCGGAGCCGACGACAAGTGGGTCTTCGGTCAGGCGAAGGCGGACGGCGCGACCGTGACCGTCACCGGCGTCAAGGCGCCTAAGGAAGTGCGTTACGCTTGGGCTAACTTCCCCGAGATCAGCGTTTACTCTGCAGGCAAGGACGGTCTTCCGGCCGGGCCTTATCGCTCTAGCAAGTAAGCCGGACGATGCGCCTCCTTCGCGGTCTGCTCCTGTTCGTCCTCGCGACCGTCGGACTGACGGCGCAGGTGGCGCCGCCGGCCGGCCTTAAGGTGCTAACCGCGGGCCATAGTTTCCACGTGTGGATGCCTCCGTTGGTCGCCGAGATGGCCAAGGCCGCGGGTATCCAGGGGCATGAGCAGCTGGCGATTTCTTCCATCGGCGGCTCCAAGGTCATCCAGCACTGGGACCTGCCGGCCGAGAAGAATAAGGCGAAGCCGGTCCTTGAGGCCGGTAAGGCTGACCTCTTCACCATGGCGCCGACGTTCCTGCCGGATCCTGGTATTGAGAATTTCGCCAAGCTCGGTCTGGAGCATAACCCCAAGCTTCGTCTGACCCTTCAGCAGAACTGGGTACCCTTTGAGGATCCGGTAATCTGGCTCTCCAAGAGTAAGCCAAAATCCATCGACCGCGATGGGGCCACCCTGGCGCAGTTACGCTCGAAGCACGACCCGTATTTCAAACTCATTGAAGATCACGTGAAGGAACTCAATGAGCGTATCCCGGCGGCGAAGATCGTCATCGTGCCCAGCGGAGAAGCTGTCATGGCCCTGCGCGACAAGGTCATCAAAGGCGAAGCCCCCGGCATCAAGACGCAGAACGAACTCTTCACGGATGCCCTCGGGCATCCTGGTGCACAGATTCGCGTCCTCTCAGCGTATTGTCATTTCTCGGTCATCTATCGACGCAGCCCGGTCGGTTTGCCTGTCGTCAGTCAAATCACCAAACTTCCAGAAGCCGAGAAGCTCAACCGTCTGCTGCAGGAGATTGCCTGGAAGGCTGTCATCGGGCACCCGATGAGCGGAGTCGCCCAGTAAGGCATCCTGCCAAGAGGGCGGCAGTGACGGCTTGAAGGTTTGGGGTGGGATGGTTGCATCAGCTTACCCCACTATGAAGCACCTGCTCGCCTTGTTCAGTCTTGCCCTCGTCTTGGTCGCCGCTGAACCGCCGAAGGGCGAGCCAACGAACGCCAAGGAGGCGGCTGCCAAGAAAGCGGCCCAGGATGCCGCCGTGGAAGTGAAGTATCAGGCTTTGGTCGCCCAGCTCTCGCCGGAAGAGCAAGCGTGGGAGAAGGTACTTCAGGCGAACCTAGGTAACGGCTTTTACCTACCTCTGCACAAGCGCGGTAAGATCGCCGGCCAGTCGAGTGCCTGGGACTTCGTGAAGGACGACCCGAAGCTACCGCGCATCCTACTCATCGGGGATTCCGTTTCGCGTGGCTACACCCAGCCCACCCGCAAGGCCCTCGCGGGTAAGGCGAACGTCCACCGCGCCCCGGCTAATTGCGGTCCCACTGCTTCGGGCCTCAAGAACCTCGATGCCTGGCTCGGCGCAGGGAAGTGGGACGTCGTCCATTTTAATTTTGGTATCCATGACCGCGCCACACCGGCGGCCGATTATGTGAAGCGGCTCGAAGAGATCGTCGTTCGCCTCGAGAAGACTGGGGCCAAGCTCATCTGGGCCAGCACGACGCCGATTCCGGATAATCCCGCCCAGAAGCAGACCGCCGTGTCGATTGTCGAGAAGAATGCCCTCGCCGCCGAGGTGATGAAGAAGCACGGCATCCCGACGGATGACCTCTTCGGCGCGATGACCCCTCGCCTGAAGGAATTCCAGCCGCCGTTGGACGTGCATTTCACCGGAGCCGGCTACGATTTCCTTGGGGCCACTGTCGGCGAAGCCATCCTAGGCCGCCTCAAATAAGCGCCTCAGTTGTGCCCCGGTGGGGCTTTGGGCGAGAGCGCCAAGCGGAATTGGTTCAGGCAACGTTGATCGGGCGTGGTGTCTACGATCGCGAAGGTCACCCGACGGAATGCACCCTTGAAGGGTCCGTCGAGGGCCTGGCGGAAAAGGTCGGCAATCAGTCCGGGGTCGTTAGCAAAGTTGCCGCAGCCCCAGGCGCCGAGTACGAGCGCGTCGTGTCCATTGGCTTGGGCAATCGCGAGCACCTTGACGATGCGTGCGCTCATGGCACCGGGAATCTTCGTCTGATCGAGTGGGGCGACATCACGGGCGTCGCAGGCGGCGGCTGACACGAAGGTGACCTTGAAGGGCGTCTCGAGCATGCGATGCTCATCGTCCCGGAAGACGGGAACGTCCGGGGAATAGATCATCGCATCAGAACGGAGTGCGTTGCCCTGCTGGAGGTGGAAGGCATACATCGGTCCGCCGAGTTGGCAGGCGAAGAGCGCCGAGGAGCGGCAATGGTATTCCTCTTGGGCGCGTTCGCCGGCGAGGAAGCCGCCGCCGGCGACGGTCGGGGAGGCGAAGTTGAGTACTAGCGAGCGCAGGCCGGCCGCATCGTGGCGGGCGGCCGCGGACAGGGAGGTCTCATCGGTAACTTCGATGGCTGTCGCGTGTAATCCCGTACGAGGGGTGGTATGCCGATGGTCGGGCGGTAGATGGGTGGTCCGCGCGACGGCCGCGGCGATGTCAGCGGCGATGTCGACCTGTTGGCTGGTCGGCGTGGCGTAGAGACCCAGGTCGATGACCTTCATCGCCTCGCGCCCCAGTTTATTAGCGAGTTCTCGTGGAATCTTGGGGTCGAAGGGCATGGTGGGCGACACGTTGACCATGGCGAAGCAACAGCCCGAAGCCAACCGCAACCTATGACAGGGGGCGGATTTGACGGGGCGGCTGGCTGTAGGCATAACATCCTCATGCCGCAGCCGCCGCTCACCGTCTATTATAGCCCCGCCTACGTGGTCGAAGGGAAGTCCGAGACCGTCACTAAGTCCAAGCTGGTCGCCGAGATGATCGAAGCCGGCAACGCGGGTGAGGTCTGGCTGGAGGCACCCAAGCTTGCGACCAGGAAAGAGCTCGAACTGATCCATACGCCCGAGCACGTGCGCAGTACCTTCGAGGACAAGGGGAGTTTCCTGGAGGTCGGCGCTTGGTCGCAGCCGTTACTGGATAGCATCCTCGCCTCGACTGGAGGCATGCGCGATGCCGTCAAGGAGGCGTTGAAGAATGGCCGCTCCGGCAGCCTCTCCAGCGGACTGCACCATGCTCGTAAGAATTCTGGTAACGGCTTCTGCCAGTTCAATGGACTGGCCCTCGCCGCGCTTGAGGCTCTCAAGAAGGTCAAGACCGTTGGGATTCTCGACCTCGATGCGCATGCGGGCGGTGGCACCTTCGATATCCTCGGCGACCATAAGCAGGTCTATTTGGCTGATGTCACCGTGAACTCGTTCGACTCTTGGGAGCCATCCGATCCGGCTCGGCACTTCTACGTCGAGGTCGACAATCCGAAGGGCTACCTCGGACACGTTGAGGATGCACTACACTCCTTGGAGCGCGTGGATTTTCTGATTTATAACGCTGGCATGGACACCTATGAGAAGGCTGGTGGCATGAAGGGCATCACCAAGGAGATGATCCGTAAGCGCGAGAAGCTCGTCGTCCACTGGGCGCGGGCCAGGAAGATTCCGCACATCTTCGCCTTGGCGGGCGGCTACAAGTGGGGAGGCCTGACCTTGGAGCAGGTGGCCGAGCTGCATCTCGAGACCGTCAAGGTCTTCGCGGCCTGATCACTCCGGCTTTGGGATGTTCAATTCCTGAAGGCCGAAGGCACCGCTTTCCGTCGGCAGCACCACGAATAGCTTACAATCGCGGCTCTGGGCCAGCGCGATCATCACGTGCCATTGCGCCTGCGGGACGCTTGCAACGACGAACATCGGCATCGCGCCGGGTTCGGTGCCCGAGGGTTCCTCGATCGCCACGCCCTTGTGGTCGACATCGAAATTGTGCGCCAGCCACTTGCCGAGTTCCTTGGCGAGGCCGCGCATATCGGATGTGCCGGCCTCCACTTTGGATTGGTCGACGAGAGCCCAGAGCGGGATGGCGAAGTTATGTTCCAGATCAGCCATCGGCGCGGCAGCGGAAGTGAGTTAGGCCTGCTTGATGAGCTCGGCCGTCGCGGGGACGTCGGAGATGATCTGGTCAGGGTCCGGACCCACGCCGATGTAGCGAAGGTTCGGGAGATAGGGTAGGGAACCGCCGCGGGAAGCCAGGCGGACGATCTCTGCCATTGTGAAGGCCACGTAGCGACGTGCTTCAGCGGGTAGCTGGGCGTAGGAGCGCACCTTGGTGATATCGGCTGTCCAGCCAGGCAGGGTGGCGTAGATGGGCTGTAGCGTGCGGCGCACCGCGTCGTTACGAGGGACGCCGGAAACGACCTTGCCAGCCGCGTCACGGTAGCCCGTGCAGACGAGCAGGTCGCCGCCCTTCCATTCGCCGTGGGGCGAGAGGGCGTCGAGTTTGTTGAGGACGATGTCGTCGTAACCGCCGTAGCGGAGGGCGTCGGCCTTTTCGACCAGGTCGGACCAGCCCACCATGCGCTGGCGACCGGTGCTGGTGCCGAACTCGAGCTTCGCGAGGGCGCGCTGGAGCGGGTGTTCTTCCGGCATCTTTGTCAGGAAGACGTGTGTGCCGACCTTCGTGTCGTAGGCCTTGCAGCAACCGACCGTATGAATCGCTTGGACCGGGATGCCGGCGGACTGGAAGAACTCTGGCGTGTAGGTATGCGAGGCCGTGACGTTCGGGGCGAAGCCCGCGCGCTTGTCGAGCCAGTAGGCCTGACCGAACTCACCGATGATGCGGCGATCGGCGGCGAGGTCGCCAAGAATGCGTTCGCGGACATCGCCGATGGTATGGGCGAGCGAGGCGCCGGCCTTCCAGTAGCAATCGAGGACGGCGGCGTGGTCGAAGGTGAACGGTTCCTTGCCAGCGAAGCGGGTGAAGTCGAATTCCGCCGCCGTGAAGACGCCGGAGTCGATGGCGCCCTTGTTGGCTCGCAGTTCGGCTTCGGTGAGTTTGGCGAAGAGTCCGGCCCACTTGTCGGGCGAGAGTTTGCAGACGTCGCGCACAATCGAGGCGGCGCGGTTCAGGCGGGATGAGAGGCGCGTCGCGTAGTCGGACTTGGCGCCGAGGAATTCAGAATAGTGAATCTGGAACTGGCCGACTTCATCCGCATAGGCGGGCGTGATGCCACGTCCGGTGGAGCCACGGGCTTCGTGGCCGAGGACGTTAATGCGGTAGTCTTCCCAAGCTAGATCGAGGATGCGGTGGGAGACGTCGCTGATCATGCAGCGCTCGTCGATAAGTAGACGGTTGAGTACCGGGATGCCAATCTTCTCGAGCGGCAGCGCCTCCCAGAGCGCCTTGCGCGGGTCGGCGACGACACCAGAGCCGAGGGCCAGGCAGGCGACGTCATGTTCGGCCACGCCGCCGGGGAGTAGATTGAGTTTCAGTCCGGCGACTGTGTGGCCCGAGTTGGCGCCGCCGTTGACCTTGAGGACGGTGCCGACCACGTCGCGACGTCCCGTGAGGGCTTGGAGTTCGCGGACGATCTCAGGGATGAGGCGGCCCTTACCTTCGTCTCCCATGCTGATGCCGACGTCGGCGATGAGGTTGCTCTTAAAGGGAGTGAGTGCCATGGGCAGGAAAAGGGAGGCGGGCGGGTGAAGCCGTCCGCAAGAGGGTGAAGGCGGAGGTGAGGCTTAGGCCGTTGCGCCCTTCTGGCGTTCGTAGAAGTCGTTAATCTTCTTGGCGACGTCACGGTAGCCCGAGTCGGCCATGTAGATGACCTTGTATTCGTCGACGGCTTCCTTGTCTTTGCCCATCTTTTCAAAGGTGTCGCCGAGGGCGTAGATGATTTCCTTCTTCAGGTCGTTCATCAGTTGGACTTCGCTCTTGGCGGCGGTCAGCTGCTCGATGGCCAAGTCAAACTTACCGCCTTGAGTGAAGGCGAGACCGATGGCGAGGAGGGCCGGCTGACGGAACTTCGGGTTGCGCTGGGCGTACTGGAGTTGCTGGACGGCATCCTCGAGACGGTTGGCGGCGAGCAGGAGGGTGCCGAGCTCGTAGCGGTAAGCGAAGTCGTTCGGGTAGCGTTCGACCAGTGCGATGGAGGTCTTGAGGCGGAAGTCGTTGAGCTCGGTCTCGTTCTTGGCGAGGGCGTCCTTGCTGGCGGCGTCGGCCGGGTTGGCGGTGATCGCCTCGCGGAGCTGCTTGGAGTTGCGCTCGTACTGGCGGATAACGAGGTCACTTTCCTGACGTTCAAGGGAGGTGTCGGCCTTGCCGAGGGTCGTCAGGCGGCCGCGCTGGAGCCATGCGATCGCACTGTCGAGGTCCTCGGCGATAAGGAACATGCGGACGATGTCACGGTAGAGGTCGAGGTTATCGGGAGACGCCTGGATCTTCTGGGCGAGTTCGGCGGCCTGAGCGAGGGCGGTGGCCGAGTCGGTGACCGTGCGGGCGGACTGGTCGAGGCGGAGTGCTTCGTCCTTGTCCTTGAGCTTGGATTGGAAGTCGCCTTTGTCCTCCCAGTTGCCCTTTTTCATCGTCTTGTTGACCGAGGCCTTGCGGACGGCTTCCTGGAGGTCGCCGTTGCCAGGGAAGAGTTTGAGGCCTCTGTCGGCAGCGTTCAGGGCGTTATCATTTTCACCGGCGGCGATCCAGACATTGGCAAGGTCAACAAAGTGCTGAATCTCTGTGGGTTCGTTGTTCGCGAGTTCTTCGTAGGCGAACGCGGCGAGATCGTGGAATTCCAGTTTGGTGGCGGCGAGGGCGATGGTCTTGTTCGCGTTGGAGTCGATCGGCTTCTTGGCGAGGACTTCTTCGGCGGCGGCAATCGCGGCGATCGGGTCAGCTTCCACGGCCTTGGCAATCTTGCCCGAGGTGAGGGCACCGGCGATACCGTCAAAGAGACCCTTCTTCGTTCCGTGGAGGGCTTTCTGGGCCTTCCGGAGGGTGCGACGCACTTCAATGCAGCCCGGATTGCGGACGAGGATGCCCGTGAGGACCTCGATGGCGTACTGGGGGTTGGTCTTCAGCTGCTGGTCCGCGGCGGTGATCTGTTTTTGGAGCCGGGGATCGAGCTCGGTAAGGGCGACTTTTTTCATGGAGAAATGGACTGTTTGACCTGCGAAAACTGACCTTCCTGATGCGGGTGGTCAATCCCTTGGACGCGAAAAACGCAGGTGGCGGCGGAGGGCGGGGCGCAAGGGGGTGGCGATAATGCGACCGACGCAGTCCGATGCCCCGCAGGCGCACGGGTGAAAGAGGCTTTCGGCCAATGAAAAGCCATAGTCGAAGGTGATTTCTTCACCCGCGGTAATCGGTCTCCGGGCGGTCAGCCAAGCCTCCGATTCTTCCTCGTGCCAGATGAGTTCTGCATTGGGGTGGCAGGCGTGGTTGGCGTGCCGAGAAGGGTTATCTTCCGAGGTCCCATCCAGCCATCTCCCTGGGGCGATTTCCAGGGCGTAGACTTTACCGCCGGAGGAGGCTGCCGACGGGGGCTCCAAGGTCGTCACGCCAGAGTAGCGGGAGATCCGTTCACCCTCCGTGAACTCCCGCTTCGCGAAGAGTCCGAGGCCGGCGATAGGTGAGGGGCGCGACTCGACGTCGGCGGCGCTCATGCCTCCGAACGGAGGTCGCGTGTCATCAGCGCGACGACGCCGGCGCGGGGATCAAGTCCCTTGTAGAGAATCGCGTGCAGGCAGAAAAGAATGGGGGCTTCGAGGCCTCGGCTGGTTGCCAGCTTGGACAACGCTTCGGCGGCGCGGTGGCCTTCGACAGCTTCCTTGCGGGAGGTGAGTGCGGCGAGCGTGCCTTGCGGATCTTTAGCCAGCTGTTCGCCGAGAGAACGGTTGCGACTCCAAGAGCCGTGCGCGGTGGCCATCAGGTCACCGACGCCGCCGAGGCCGAGGAAAGTTTCGGGACGCGCGCCGAGGGCTTCGCCGAGTCGGGCCATTTCCTGTAACGAGCGGGTGAGCATCGCGGCTTTGGCGTTGGAGCCGAGTCCGAGACCATCGCATAGGCCGGCGCCCAGCGCGTAGACGTTCTTGAGCGTGCCACCGATCTCGACGCCGATGAGGTCGGTCGAAGTATAGGCGCGCAGCGTCGGTCCGCTGACGACTGCTTGGACATCCTTAAGGAGAGCGTCGTCCGTAATCGCAGCGAGCACCAGCGCGGTCGGGAGTCCGCGGGCGACTTCGTCGGCATTACTTGGGCCGCTTAGGGTACCTACTGGAATTGTGCCGAAGGCGTCGGCCATCATCTCAGACGGGCGACGCAGCGTGGTGAGGTCGAGCCCTTTGCAGAGCGAGATGGCCATCTTGGTCGACGAGCCGCGTACGGCCGGCCCGATCGATTTCAGTAATTCCGGTAGGCCTTTGGAAGGGCAGGCGAGGAAGACCAGGTCGGCGTCCATGAGCGCCGGCAGCGGTTCGAGTCCGATCTGAATCGAATCATCGAGGCGGTGTCCGGGCAGGTATTCCTTATTCTCGCGCGTGGTGGCGAGCGCGAGGGCCTGTTCGGCGCGGCGCGGGACGAGCGTGACGGTCTGACCTTGGCGGGCGAGGTGGATGGCCATGGCCGTTCCCCATCCGCCGGCTCCGAAGATGACGCAGTTCATTTGGATTTCTTGGTGCGCACCTTGGTGGCCCAGCGGCGGACGGCCGCGACCGCGTCACGGTGCAGGTTGGCTTCAGGTCGAGCGAAGGGCGGAGGCTCCGGCGTGAGCCCGAGCAGGTCGTGGATGACGAGGATCTGGCCATCGCAACCGCGACCAGAGCCGATACCGATGGTCGGGACGGAGATGGCCTCGGTGATCTTTGGCATGAATTTTTCGTCGACGCATTCGACGACCACCGCGAAGGCGCCGGCAGCGGCGACGGCTTGGGCATCGATCAGGATTTGCCTCTGGTCTTCAGGGGTGAGTCCGCGACGACGATAACCGGCAGAGTGGACGCGTTGAGGGAGCATGCCGACATGTCCCATGACCGGGATGCCGGCGTCGACGAGGCGCGCGATGGCCGGCGCGAGGGAGGCGCCGCCTTCGATCTTCACGGCCTTGACGCCGCCTTCTTGGAGGAAGCGGCGGCAGTAGCCGAGGAGCTTGGGGAAGCTGTCGTGGGCCAGGCCGAAGGGCAGGTCGCCCACCACGAGGGCTTCCGTCTTGGCGCGGGCGACGGCGGCGGAGTGGTGGAGCATCATGTCGAGGGTCACCCCCACCGTATCCGGGAGGCCGAGGACCGTGTTACCTAAGGAGTCGCCGACGAGGATCAGGTCGGCGCCACCGGCGTCCGCGATGCGGGCCGTGCTCACATCGTAGGCGGTCAGGCAGACGATGGGCCGGACGCCTTTGAGGGCGCGGAGGGACCGGGTGGTGGACTTCACGCCTTTGACTTACCCAGAGACGCTCCGCTTGTAAAGCGTGGGTAAAGGGTGTATGCAGGGGATGTGTTGCGTCGTCTCGCCCAGCTGTTCCGCAAGCCCGATTACCGGGTCAACGCGTATGCCCATAAGGATCTTTCAGGCGAGACCAAGCTAGCTTGGCATGCGCGCCTAAAGTTGCTGCTGAGCACGCGGCGCGGATTGGATCATGCGGCGGAGACGCCAGAAATCTGGGCCCGTCATCGTAAATGGGTCCTGCTGGCGCTTGCCTTGGTGGCTGCGTGGGTGCTGGCCGAGAGCGCCGTCGCCTGGAATTTCTTCGAAGGCTGAGTCCTTCGGGTTTTTCAGACTGGGCCGAAGCCGAAGAGGTCGATGCCGAGCTGCTTGGCCCGGGCGATAACGGCGGGCTTATCGATGAGGATGACCGCATCCGCTTCGAGCGCGGCTTTCGTCACGCCGCCTTCGGCCATGCTTTCGAGCGTCTTGACGCCGAAGCAAGGAACGTCGAAGCGCCAGTCTTGGGCGTGCTTCGCGGTCTTGATGAGCAGCATCTCTTTGCCGCCGGTCTGCGAGCAGCGGCGGAGCATGTTGTCGGTGCCTTCGAAGGCTTCGACCGCAATCACCGTGCCCTTGGCCGTGACGACGGACTGACCGACGTCGAGTCGGGCCATCTCGCGGGCCATGCGCGTACCGAATTCAAGCTCGTCGTCGCCGATGCCACAGGCCCAGCCGGTCATACAGCCAGGTGTGGAGAGGTGGTCCTCGAGAAAGATGCGCGCATCGAGCATGCGGACGCCGATCTTCTCAATCTCGACGGAGATGGCACCGAAGATGGTCTCGGCGTTGCGTTCCTTGAGGGAGGCCATCAGCGCGATGAGCTTCAGGTCAGGCACCATGCCGGTGAATAGTTTGCGCGGGGTAACTTGGCCGGCCATCACGGCACCAGCGGCACCGAGTTCTTTGAGGGCGTCGAGCATCTGCCCGAGTTTGCCGACAGGAATCGCGCGGTGGTCGGCGGGGGCGAAGGTGGCGATGAGGGCTGGGTCGGTCTCTTCTTCAAAGGAGATCAACTTTACCTTGGCGCCGCGGGCGTGGGCACATTCGACGAGCAGGGCGGGGTAGCGGCCTTTACCGGCGATGACCGCCACGGTCTGCGTGGGGTCGAAGCCCGGGGGGAGGAATCGCGAGGCAGACGCCATAGAGGCAGTGTTTCGGCGGAAGGGCTCGGGCTCAAGCCTGCTTTGGGTTGCCACCGGCGGCCGGCCGGAGCGTAATGCGCCATGCCTGCTGCCATCGGTATCCTAGGTGGGACTTTCGATCCTCCGCATGCGGGTCATGTGGCGGCAGCCGTGGCCGCGCATAAGCAGCTGGGATTGGATGAGGTCCGCATTATTCCAGCGGGACAGGCGCCCTTGCGGTCAGGCGCGCCAGTGGCCTCCGCTGCCGACCGTGCGACGATGTGCCGCCTCGCCTTTGCAGATTGCCCGTGGGCCGTAATTGATGAGCGAGAAATCCATCGCGATGGCACCAGCTGGTCCGTCGAGACCGCCCGCGAATTAGCCAAAGAGTTTCCTGAGGCCATGCGGGTCTGGGTCCTCGGGGCCGATCAGTTGGCCAGGCTGGATCGGTGGAAGGAGGTCGCCGAGCTGTGCAGTCTGGTAGAATTTGCCGTGCTGTCACGTGATGGTATCTCGACTGTGCCCCCTCCGGCCATCGCGGCGCTCATTCGCTTGACCGTGCTGAAGGCGCCGGCGGTGCAGGTCTCCTCCACCGCCCTGCGCGAGGCCCTGCGCCGCGGTGATTCGCCCCGAAACGGCTTGCCCCTAGCGGTCGCCCGCCACATCGATGAGCGCTCCCTTTACCAAGCCTGACCATGTCCGCCCTTAAAAAGAAGACCAAGAAGACCTCCGCCAAGCCTGCCGCTAAGGGTCGCCCCGCTGGCAAGTCGGCCAAGCCTGCCGCCCGTTCGGTCCGCCCGGCACGCCGCGTCATCCCAGCCATCCCTGCTTTGAAGGCCAAGAGCCGCGGCGAGAAGGCTGCCGCCAAGCCGATGGTGGTCATGCCGAAGATTCCGGCCCACCTCATCGCCGCCGTGCGCGCCTTGGATGACAAGAAAGCCGTCGAGATCCGCGTCCTCGAGATGGGCCAGATTTCTTCCATCGCTGATTTCCTTGTCATCGCCACCGGTACGTCCGAGCCGCACCTGCGCGCTCTGCGCATCGCCCTTGAGCATGCCCTTGATGATGTTGGCGTGACTTCCCGCTCCGAATCCCAGCGCGACAGCGGCTGGACGGTCGTGGATGCCTTCGACGTTCTTTTCCACGTCTTCCGCGACGATATCCGCAAGAGCTACGCCCTGGAAGCCCTGTGGAAGGACGGACTGGATATCCCAGTCTCGGCCATCCTGAAGGCCTAAGCGGAAAGAGTGCACTCGGTGGTGGTAGTGGGCAGGATCGAACTGCCGACCTAGGGCTTATGAGTCCCTCGCTCTAACCAACTGAGCTACACTACCGAAAACCGAGTTCGGTCAGTCCAGCCGTCCCGCCTTGGCTCGTCAAGCCGATTGAGGCTTAGGGGTGGGTGGGAAGGAGTACGAAGAAGCAGAGCATCCACAGGGCTAGGCTCAGGAAACCGAGGACGATCACGAGATTTGCCTGAGTTTGGCGGATGTCCGACAGGCCTTCTTGTTCCAGGGTCACGCCCAGCTTCCGGACGAAGAGGATTGGTAGGAGTGCCGCCGGCGTGGTCGTGAAGGCGAGCAGGATGAGCAGCATCGTGCGCGAGATTTGGCGGTCGGTATCCAAGATGTAGACTGCGTAGATGAGCAATGCGAAGAGCGGCGGGAGCAGGAAGGTCGAGCCGCACCAGAGGTAGCCTTCGCGCACCGCACGCTCGAGAGATTCGCCGGCGGCATTGCGGGCGTCGACGGGCGCGAGTGATTCACCGAGCGGGAGCTCTGCTCCTGGCGGTGGGGGCGGTGTGTCGGCGCCGTGTCCGGACGAATCTGTGGACGAAACCGAGGAGGTGCGGCTGAGGCCGATGGCACGGAAGTAATCGCGGACTGTCATCCAGGATCCGTCGACTTCAATGTTATGCAGGAGGCTGATCTCGCCCGCCCGGAGCATCTCGCTCACGCGAACGAGCGGGAAGGGGCCGGTGACGGCGCCTTTCCAGCGGAGGCGGAATTGGGTAGGGCGTGACATCGTTCAGAGATCTCGGCCTTGGAGGAGGGTTTCCCAGCCGCCTTCGGGCGCGAGCAATCCTTTCGGGATGCCGGCCGCCTGCGCGGCTTCGGCGACAGTGCCAGGGTAACGCAGCAACGGGGTGAGGGGTGCGGCTTCAGCGACACGCTTGACCTCGCCGTCGTCGCCGACGCGGAAGAGCACCGTGGCCTTGCCTTCGTTATCGAGACCGTAGAGCGCGCTACCCTTGATCGTCTCACGGAGCTCGGGCTTACCGTCACGGCCGACCCAGCCGGCGAAGATGAGCTTACGATTACGTAGGTTGGCGAAGGTCGCGCGCCAGAAGCGGGCCTCCTCGGCGTAGCCGGCGCCACCAGGGGGAGTCAGGAAGGCGCGCAACTCTAGCTGAATGTCGGCCCACTTGTCCTTGAAGAGGAAGTCGTAAGGACGCAGCGCATTTTGCGTGATGCGGCGTAACTGCTCGGCATCGCGCTGGGCGGAGGGAGAGAAGAGTAAGCCCCAGGCGTCTGGTCGGCTGGTCGCGAGCCTATAAAGTTCCTGGAGTTGGTAGGCACGCAACTCCGGGTAGCGCGAGTCGCTCCGGCGGACTCGGTCCATCGTGCGAATGAGCGGTTCGAGTAGTTTGCCCGTCTTGGCGTCCTGAAAGCGGCTGACCTGACGGATGAAGTCTAATTCGTTGATCGTAGCGGGATTGGTAATCTCCTCGCCCGCGCGCACCCCGTTATTGAATTCGCGACGGCTCCAGGTGATTTCGACCACCGCCCCTTCGCGGGTAAGCTCCTTGGCCTTCTGGCTGAACTCGACGCCATCCGTGATGTTCCGCTTGGATTCGGTGATGTCGCCAATCACGAAGACTGTGCGGCCCGTCGCGATTCCGCGGACGGAATAAAGGTTGAGCGTGTAGCGGCGGAGCGAATCTGCTTGGGACGTATCGGAGAGGGTGCGCAGACCGCGTTGCTCGACGTCGGTCAATATAGCGGGATTAAAGATGCCTGACGGGTCAGCCGTGGCGGCAGCATCCCACATTGCGCCGACGCGTGGGGCGAGGGCCGAACGTGGAAGGGCTTGCAGAGTGGGTGCACGGGCGAAGACGAAGGAGGCGCGGGAACTGAGGTCAGATTTTTCGCCGACGGTATTCGCGGCGGTATCGGAGAGGGCGGCGAGGTAGCCCGCAAGGTCAGCTGCTTTACCGAGACCTTTGAGCGCGGCGATCGTCTTACGTTCGCCCGCGAGTCGTAACTCGGCCCGGTCGGCTGCGGCCAAAGCGGAGTCGAGGTCCTTGTCTTTAGCGTCGGTCAAGGTCTTGAGCAGGAGGCGGAGGCGCTCGAGGGCCTCGGCCGCCTTGGCGAGGTCGCTGACGTTGTCATCCCCCATGGCTTTGTTGAGGAGCACGATCTGGGTGGCGACGTCGTTGCGGGTGCGATCCAGCATCTGTCGGCAGGCGGATAATAGGCCTTCGGGTTCCGGGAGGATGGCCTTGAGTTTGGACTGAAGGCTGCCGCCCACTTGGTTGAATTCCTGAAGATACTTGCTGGCGCGGCTTTCCGTCTCGGCGACGTTACCTAAAGTCAGACCTTGTTTACGTCGATCCGCGAGCGCCAGCGCTTCGAGATGCAGTCGCTGCCCATCGGCGTTCTGCGTGGCCAGGCGCTGACGGAGCGGAGCCGTCTGCGCCTTACGCACGGCTTGGTCGGCAGCGGAGATGCCGCCGCGTTCGAATTCGTCGAGCGCGACGAGCGCGGCCGGATGATCGTAGAGTTCGATGAGGCGGGAGGCTTCGGAGAAACGGTCCCGCGATTCTTCTTCCTTCGTCTTGAGGATATTCCAGTAGACCACGCCCGCAATGACGAGCAACAGGCTGGCGACCCAGGAGGTCGTCATCACCATGTAGCGTCGGTTCAAGCGGGCGCGGGTGTTCTGGCGGAGGGCGCGCACTTCGCGCAGGATGCCTTCGGGTAGACGTTCAGCCTGCGGCGTCGCGCGCTCGAGCCAGGAACTCAGGCGGACGATGAGAATGGCGGGAGAGGAGCCGCGGGCGGCTTCCTGTTGGAGTGTCGCCCATTCGTCGTTCAGGCTTTCAATCGTGGCGCGCAGGCTGGCTTCGGCTTCCGCGACGCCAGCTAGTTCGCCAGCCCAGGCTTCGAGCTCGACGATTTGGGTAGAGAGTTCGGCGGGCAGGGTGAGTTGATGGTCGCGCTCGAGGGAGCGAACTCGGCCCAGTGAGGCGGCGCAGGCTTCCCAGTGGCCTCCCGCGCGCGCTTCAGCGGCGTCGGCGACGAGCGTCGTGACCTGTTGAGCCGCCTTTGAGCGCAGCCAGGCCACGCGGCGGGCAAGGGCGTCATCCCAGCGCGGCTCGTCAGCGAGGTCGTTGGCGCCGAAGCGCTCCATGCGATTCATCAGCTCGACGGCTTCCTCTTCGCGGCCTTGCTCAAAGAAGGTCGCGACCTTGCCGAGTGATTCCCGGAGGAACTTGGCGGAGAGTCGGGCGAGTTCAGAGCGGGCGTTAGGGTCGTTCGGGTTAATCCGAACAATCGAACGCAGGACGGAGAGGGCGCGGTCTTCCTCGCGACGGCGAATGGCGTCGCGGTAATCGCCGTAGAGCGGGTGGCTTTCGCCGATCTCGCGACCGTAGAGGCTTTCGACGGCGAGCACATGCTGGCCGTCGAGAGGGAAGCCGGCGGGCAGGCCGCGCTCCCGGCAGAGGGCGTGCCAACGGTCAGACTCCGCGAAGCTCAGCAGGGCGCAGAGCCCAAGGAGATCAGGGTCGGATTCCGCGGACTGGAAGGCGGCGTGCTCGTTGCCGCTGCGTACGAGCGTCGCACACTGTTCGAGGCGCTCGCGGGCGCGCTGGCACAGAGCGGCGTATTCGCCTGCGAGGGAACGCGCCTCGAGGTCGGGGGTGCCGAGTTCGAGCTGTCCGCGAATGCGGGCGATGAGGCGTTCGGCCTGCATGGATCAGCGGAATTCCAGCAGTCGGGGTCCGGCCGCACCGTTCACGTCGATGGCTTGGATTGACCACGGAGCACCCGCCTGCATGAGCTTACCTTCCTTGAAGAGTTTGCGGCGCTGGGCGACGACTTCGTAGGGCGGCGTGCCGGGGCCTTGCTTGCTTTCAAGGCGGATGATGTCGGTCTCGAGCATGGAGCGAGTGGCGCGGATTGAAGGGAGGTCGCGATCGGGGAATTCGTGGCCATTCGGATAAAGTCCGATTGAGCCATTGGTCCAGATGAAGGCATTGACCGCGCTTTCGGCCCAGGGGGCAGGACGGATGACGCCCGTGTCGGCGTCTAGCAGCAGTGCATCCGGGCCGAGGTTCAGCGGCTGGAGAGCGGGGAGGTCACTGATGAGCGCGAAGCACTGACGATCACCGTTCGGGAGAATCACTTCAATCAAGCGATTTGCGCCACCACGGGCGCCTTCGCCGGTGGGGAAGTTGAGCGAGACTTCATTGCGGCCATTCCTCAGTCCGATGCCGATGGCAGGGAGTTTACCGGGCTCGGGGGTCGATTCAATCCAGGTGGCCTGTGGCGTGCGACGGATCTCGCCGTTAAGGTATTTCGTACTGTCGTCGCGGAGGTGAGGGGAGGTGAAGGCGAGCAGGCGGATACGAATCTGAACGGACACGCGCTGGGTTGCCCCGGATGCCTCGACGAACTTGGTCACAGCGTCGGCGGCGGAGCGGGAAAGAGTGAAGTCGGCCTGCGACGGGGAGTTTGGTCCCGATTCGCCGGTTCGCCATTCGCCGGGGATCACCATCGTCGGGCGCACTTCGATAGTGGTCAGAGACTGGGCGCGATCGAGGCAGGCCTGCAGGCGCTTCCATGGTTCGTCCTGCGGTACTTTAATTTCCGCTCCGAGCTGGAGAGCTTCTTTGGCTTCGGTGATTGATGCCAGGATGGACTTCGGGTCGTTCAGGATTCCTGGACGATCTAAACGGCTCAGGAGTTGCTTCGTTACGCTGGTGGAGAAGTTGCTGAGGATTCGAGGCAGAATCTGTTCGCGGTAGTTACGGACAAAGGTCGGCGAAAGTTTACTGGTCTCCGCCCATAGCTTGGCGGCGCCCATGAAATCATCGGAGTCCATTAATCCTTGGATTTCGGTGAGGGCGCGGTTGGCTTTTAGGATCTCTTCGCTCTTGGCGTTGTCGGCCGGAGAAGGCTGCGGTTTGACTTCGACGATGATTGCGGGAGGCGTGGGCTCGGGCTGGCGGTTCAGCATGAACAGTGCCACGGCTCCGGCTGCGAGGATGATGACTCCTCCAATAATCCAGGCGGCTGAATTGTTGCCGGAGGTAGCGGCAGAGGGCGCGGCGGCGGCGCGACGCTGAGGCTGTCCGGCGACGGCTTTCGGCGAAGTCAGTCCGGCGGCGGCCTGACGGGCGATATCGCCCGAGGGGGCGGGCAGAGACTTCGCGGTGGTGAAGTCGATTGTTGCCGCGGCGGAGGTCGAGTTGACGGCCCAGAGGAAGCCGTCGCTGCCCGTGGTGGTGGCGTCGGTGGTGAAAGTGGCGGCCCAAGCAGACTTACCGAGGAGCGCGGAGGCTTCGGCGAGGAGTCGGAGGAGGCGCAGGGTTTCGGGTGGATTGAGCAGGCCGACCGCAGCGGGGCCGGAAGCGTTGATGAGCCAGGCGGCTTTCGCGCCGGTGCCGGTTTCTTCGCGCCACGTCACGGCGGGCGTCAGGGGTGTCTGCGTTTCCAGTTGAAGCGGGCGTTCCTCGCCTTCGAGCCAGGTGGGAGCTCCGGACCATTCGTCGCGCCAGCCTTTCCAGCGTCCCGCGATGGCGGCGGGCGGCGGGAGGACGGCAGCTTCTTCGAGAGAGAAGATCAGGTGATGGGCGAGGCGGTTGTCGCGCTGCGTGTAGTCGAGGCCGCGGGCGACGAAGCGTGAGAGTACGCACCAGTTCTTACCGCCGGCTTCAAGCATACGGAACGTGTACGTCTCGCCTTCGGGGCGTTCATGCGGCGTGCCGACGGACTCAAGCAACTGGGCTAGGCGGTCAGGGATAGCGCGGTGGCGGGCGATGGTGCAATAGCCGCTACGTCCGGGAGTGAGTCCCTGTGGCGCTGACGTGAAGATAAGTTGGAGGGGCATCAGCGGGCGGAGTTTTCGGACGAGGGGAACATCGCCGGGGAAGCGAGGTGCATTAGCCAATAGAGGGGTTCTTCGACGTGCGCCGGCGCAAGGCGCTGCGGGTCGGGGGCGATACGGCCTTTGTTCAGTCCGGCTTGAATCATCACCGGAGTGTGTCCGAATGAAGTAGCTGCGAAGTAGCTGATTTGTTCAGCGAGCGATTCCGCCGAGGCCACGAGGCCGGGGCAGAGTGTGACGAGCACCTCGCGGACGCGGGCGGAGTTGCGGGCGACGGCGGCAAGATCGAGCCCCCCGGACTTGATGATCGGTTCGAGCGGGGAGCTCAGGAGCTTCTCCCAAGTGTCCGACTTGCCGACGACGAAGGCGAGTGGTGTCTTGATGCGTTCGTCCTGTGCGAGTCCGAGAACGCGCTTCATGCGGGTCTCCATCTCGGCTAGGATGCTATCCTGTTGGTCGATGCGTCCCTTGAGCGTGAACTGTGGGTCATCGACGCCGACGAGCTTGGCTTTGAAACGCGCGTTGGCAGTGGGGTCGAAGAGGAAAATAAGTCCGCTCGACGTCGCGACGTGCATCGCGCCGGGCGAATCATGGATATCGATGCCGGGCTCGAAGTGTTCGCCGGCGTTATCGTAAAGGATGACCGAGGTCTCGTTGCGCTGCTGGCCGGGGCGGCTGATCGAGTAAATGAACGGTCGGGGCAGGGAGACCATGCGGCCGAGGCGGGGGAGCTTCTCGTAGGTCGCGCCTTCGAGGGCCGTCTTGCCGAGCAGTGCGTCTTCCGGCGTGGCCGCGGAGAAGAGCGTGTTGCGCATCTGGTTGAGCAGCATGTTGCCGCTGGGGTCGCCATCCTTGAAGGCCAGGTTGAAGTCCTCTGGCAGGCGGTCTTGCAACGTGCGCGTGAGCACCGCGAGGTAGTAGGACTTGCCAGCGCTGGGTGCGCCGATGAGCGAGATGATACGGTGCGGACGATCGAGGTAGCCCGGCGGAAGTTGGCGGCGGCAGTGCGGGCAGGCGATGTCGGTACACGCGAGGCCCATCGGGTCGAGGGCGAGGCCTTGGTCGTTAAAGCGGGTCGGCTGGAAACGCAGGCGCACATCGGAGCCGAGGATGGGGTCGCCGCGCAGATCTTCGTGCACCGCGATGCTCAGTGCGTCGCCGGCGTCGAAGCGTGTCCAGCAGACCGGACAGAGGTGGGCGCCGCGGTTCTGTTCGGCGGCGAGCAGTGCCTTGCCGCTGGGACGAATGGGCGCTTCTTCCTGTGGCGATAGCAGTGGCGCGATTTGTGAAAGACTGAAACCGACTTCGAGTCCCTGCGGCGTGCAGGCGAGCGTGTCGGTGGCCCGGCCGAGCTCTTGGGCGACCTCGAGCAGGCGTTGCGGAGGAAATTCGCCAAGCTGGTCGCCGGTCTGGGCGTCGAAGAGTACCCAGAGGTCAGTACGGATGAAGGTGAAGTTCTGCTGGTCGGCCGGGGCCGCGACCAGGAGGGCAGAGGCCAGTTGGATTGTCGTGGCTTCGGAGATGTCGAGTCGCTGACGGAGCGGGGCGCCATTGACGAGGGCTGAACCGTGTCCGGAGGGTTCAAGGGCGAGGGTCTCGCCGTTTTTGACCAACGAAAGGGACGGGTGGGCGTCGTCGCCAGGCAGGGAGGAAGGGAGGCTGTCGATGAGACCTCGGGCTCCGCTGAGGCAGTCTACCCAAGAGAGGGTGGGGGGGTTCTTGCTGGAAGTGAACATCGGCTCCGAGGTGGGGTCTGAAATAGGTTGATTAGCGAGGTACGACTGTAAAGATATGAAAGCACGATTATAGGTCCCCCCTTGACCTGTTTTCCTTTACCCCCTTAATCTTCCCTTAATGGAGACCGAAGCCGACCAGTCCGCCTTGGACCGTGCCCGTGAGGGGAATCTTTCGGCTTATAACGAACTGGTTCTGAAGTATCAGGGGCGTATTTTCGCGAAGGTCTTCTCCCTGCTGCGTAATCGCCAGGACGCGGAGGAAATTACGCAGGATACCTTTATTCGGGCCCATCGTGTGCTGGCTTCCTTCCGGGGTACGGCGACTTTCTCGACCTGGATTCATCAGATCGGCACGAATCTGGCCCGTAACCGTTACTGGTATTGGCGCCGTCGGAAGCGTGATCAGTCCATGTCCCTCGACGCCGACCTCGGTGACGACCCCGGCGCCACCCTGCATGACATCCTTTCGGACGGTGCCCAAGGCCCCGGCCACGAGGCCCAGCACAATGAATTCGTCAACAAAGTTGCCGAATGCATGGAACAATTGAAGCCGGAACACGCTCGTATCCTCACGATGCGCAACGTCCGCAACATGTCCTATGAAGAGATCGCCGAAGACCTCGGTCTCTCCATTGGTACCGTCAAGAGTCGCATCAATCGCGCCCGCGAAGCCTTGCGCGAACTCATGGGAGAGGAGTTCCGCGGATGAGCACCTCTGAATTCGAATCCTTGGTAGTGGCTTTCCTTGAGGGTAATGCCTCGGAGTCCCAAGTCGCCCGTCTGCGTGCCGCCCTCGGTCAGTCTCCCGAACTTCGCGTCCGCTTCCAGTCGCGCGTCCGCCTCCATAAGGCCCAGCTCAGCTTCCTCAGCCGTCGCGAAGAGCTTTCGATTTCAGGTGTGATGATTTGGCTGCATGCCTTCGGTCAGCGCATGGGTCGATCTTTCGCCCACCTCTGTCTGCTCGCGCTGGTTCTTGTCGAACTCCAGGTCACCATCCCGGCTGAGTACTCGGGACTCCTTTCCTACGTGGACGCCCCGGCGGCTGAAGCACAGGTCTTGGTCGGCACCGATATCCCTCTTCGCCTGATTACCGACTCGATTCAAGACTTCGATCTCTCTCAAGACTTCGATCTCTCTCAAGGCGTAGAGGGCTCTGAGCTCACGATGCCCAACTTCGTGATGCCAGAGATGGCTATGCCCGCCGACGAGCCGTCGGCCGTTGAGGTCTGAGGCTAATCCTGCCTTGCTTCCTTCGTTCTGTGGCGGTCAATTGACCCACGGATGAAGGCCGGAAACCATAGGCCCGAGGTACGCCTCAAGGGTATCGCCGCCGCTCCTGGAGTGGCTCGTGGTCCCGCCTACCCGCTGATGCGGGGTATGGCCATCGTCTCTTGCGAAAAGGTCGCCGACCCCGAGGCCGAGATCCGTCGCCTCGAAGCGGCTCTAGCGGCCACCCGTCTGGAAATCTCGCAGTTGCGCGACGACATCGCCCGTAAACTCAACGAGTCCGAAGCCTCGATTTTTGACGCGCACCTTCTCGTCCTCGAGGATGTCGCTCTGATCGACGACGTGAGTAAGGAAGTCCGCCGCAGCGGCTTCAACGTCGAGTTCTGTTTCCAGGAAGTCGCCCAGCGCTACATCGAGATCTTTGAGAAGATGGACGACGACTTCCTGCGCGAGCGGGCGTCGGATATTCGTGACGTGACCGGACGCGTGCTTGACCAGCTGCTCGGAACCCAGCCTGAACGCGTTGGCCAGGCCGCGCAGTCCCATGTTGTCGCCGCGCGCGACCTTACCCCTTCGGATACCGCCGGTCTGCACGACGGTGGGGTACTGGCGTTCGTGACCGAAGAGGGCGGACGTACCAGTCATTCTGCCATCATGGCCCGTTCGCTCGACGTTCCTGCGGTCGTCGGCGTGAAAGGCCTAATGGAAGCGGTGCAGGAAGGTGATGTCATCCTCGTGGATGGCGAATCGGGCCTCATCATCATCAATCCGACGCCTGAGACGATCGAAGGCTACCGCGATAAGGAACAGGCGATCCGCACCCGACGCGACCGCGTGCTTTCCGAGGTCGCCTTGCCCGACCTCACGACGGATGGCGACGCTTTCTGCCTACAGGCCAATATCGGCGACCCCGCCGAGATGGAGGACGCCTTGGCCTACTGCGCCCGTGGCGTCGGCCTTTATCGCACGGAGAATCTTTACCTCCGCCTCGATGGATGGCCGGACGAACAGGTCCAATATGAGGAATATGCCGAAGTCGTGAAGGCCGCCAAGGGCCGCCCAGTGACCTTCCGTACGCTCGACCTCGGTGGCGATAAGCGCCTCGGCGATCTCGCCGACGAAGCCAACCCTTTCATGGGCTATCGCGCGGTTCGCCTTTGTCTCGAACGTCCGGACGTCTTCCGTCCGCAGCTCCGCGCCCTTATTCGTGCCGCGTCGCATGGCCCGGTGCAGGTGATGTTCCCGATGATTTCCGGCGTCGAGGAACTACGCCGAGCCAAAGAGATTTTCCGCGACGTCGAAGCCGAGCTCGCCCGTGAAGGTGTCCGCGCGGCCGAACCGATCCGCCTTGGCGCGATGATTGAGATTCCCTCCGCTGCCGCCGTCGCCAACGAGCTCGCCGCCGAAGCTGACTTCTTTAGTGTCGGTACCAACGACCTCGTACAATACCTGCTGGCTGTCGATCGCGGCAACCAGCGCGTCGCTTCGCTGTACGACCCGTGCCATCCCGCCGTGGTCCGGACATTGATGGTTATCTTCGCCGCCGCCCAGAAGCGTGGGATTCCGGCTGCCGTCTGTGGCGAACTCGGCGGCGATCCGCTCTGGGCGCCCTTGCTTATCGGCCTCGGCGTGCATGAGCTCAGCATGACTCCGGCGGCTCTGCCCGAAGTTCGTTTCGTACTCCGCCATTCCGCTGTGTCTGAGCTACGCGAGCTCGCCGCCAAGGTGGTCGCCTGTGCAGACGCCAGCAAGACCCGCGCGCTGCTCCAGGATTTCGCCGCCGCCAAACTCAAGTTACGCTGATGTCTGCCAAGATTCCCGCCGCGAACCCGCATGTCGCGGCCATGTCGCCTTATGTCCCCGGAGAACAGCCGCAGGGCGGGGGATGGGTGAAGTTGAATACCAATGAAAACCCTTATCCGCCGAGCCTACGTTCGCTCGAGGCTATTCGGGCCGCCTTGGTCAATGATGGTGCCTCGCTCCGCCTTTACCCTTCACCCGACTCCGCGCCCTTGCGTGAGGCCGTCGCGCGCTTCCACAGTTTTGATGCCGCCCGCGTCGTGGCCGGCAATGGTTCGGACGACATCCTTAATCTGATTATCCGCGCCTATGCGGGCCCCGGTTGTCCCATTGGCATGCTCAATCCGAGCTACTCGCTTTATCCCGTCCTCGCTGCGGCCCAGGCCGCCGACGTCGTGAAGGTCGAGGTCACTGATCAGCTTGGCGTCGACGTCGATGCCATTGCGAAGAGCGGCGCTTCCGTCTTTTTCCTGACGAATCCGAACGCCCCGCTCGGCGTTTCTTTCACGCCAGACGTCGTCCGCTCCGTCGCCAAGGCCTTCAAGGGTATGCTCGTCGTCGATGAAGCTTACGCCTCCTTCGCTGGCGCTGATTGCGTCGCTCTCGCCCGCGAACTGCCGAACGTCATCGTCACGCGTACGATGTCCAAGGCGCACGCGCTAGCGGGACTGCGCGTCGGTTATGCGCTCTGCCCGGTGGGAGTCGCCGAGATCCTGCACCGTGTCCGCGACAGCTATAACGTCGACCGCCTCGCGCAGGTCGCGGCCGCCGCGGCGCTAGACGACCGCGAGTGGCTGGACGTCACCCTCGCGCAGATTTGCGCCACGCGTGAACGACTCGTCACCGCACTCTGCAAGCTCGGCTGGCAGGTCAATCCCGCCGCTGGCAACTTCGTGCTCGCCGCCCCGGTATCCTCGAAGCGCGCTGCTTCCGTTGAGACTTCCGCGCATTGCTTCGAGTTCCTCCGCGCCCGCAAGATTCTCGTCCGCCGTTTCCCGAACCATCGCCTCACCGAGAAGTCTTTGCGCATCTCCGTGGGCACGGAGCAGGAAACGGACGTATTCCTGCAGGCCGTGGCGGCTTGGATGGAAGGGTGAGGTTGACAATCCCGCCTTCCGCGGGGATTTCTGAGGTATGAGCGCAGTCGTTCGCAAAGCCAGCATCCGCCGGGACACCGCCGAGACCAAGATCGCCCTCGAGGTGAACTTGGACGGTACCGGTTCGTCGGAAATCGCCACTGGTGTGGCTTTCTTCGACCACATGCTTACGCTCCTCTCCCGCCACTCCTTGGTCGACCTTAAGGTCAAGGCTACCGGCGACACCGACGTCGACTACCACCACACCGTGGAAGACGTGGGCATCGTGCTCGGTCAGGCCATCAAGGAAGCGCTCGGCGATAAGGCCGGTATCCGCCGCTATGGTTTCTTCATCTTGCCGATGGATGAGACGCTGGCCCGTTGCGCCGTCGACCTCAGCAATCGTCCCATGATGGTCTATCAGGTCGAGATCACTAATTACATGGTGAAGGACTTCAATATCGCGCTCGTCCGCGAGTTCTTCCAGGGACTCGCCAATTCGCTCGGTTGCAATTTGCACCTCAAGCTCGAGTACGGTGATGAGCCGCACCACATCGCCGAAGCGCTCTTCAAGGCCTTCGCCCGCGCGCTGCGTGAGGCGGTGGAAGTCGATCCGCGTCAGGGCGGTCGCGTGCCGAGCACCAAGGGTACGCTGGCCTGACCGTGGAAGCCTCTGGGTCAGTGCGCCGCCCGCGGGTAGCGGTCATCGATTACGGGATGGGTAACCTTCGTAGCGTCAGCCGTGCTATGGTCGCCGCCGGCGCCGACGCCTTCCTTGCCGCCACTCCGGCTGAAGCCGAGAAGGCTGAGATGGTCGTGTTCCCGGGACAGGGGGCTATGGCTGATTGCATGGATTGCATCCGCCGCACCGACTTCGAGTCCTTCCTGAAGCGGTGGATCGCCGCCGACCGCCCTTTCCTAGGCGTCTGCATGGGCCTCCAGGTTCTCTTTGAGCGCTCCGAGGAGGCTGACCGCCCTGGTCTGGCTATCTTCCCCGGGGTTGTCCGCCGTTTCCCGTCCCAGCCCGGTCTGCGTATCCCCCATATGGGCTGGAACGAGGCCATCTTCAAGCCGGGTGCCCCCCTGACCGAAGGCCTGCGGGCCGAAGGGGAACCGTTCTATTTCGTGCATAGCTACCGCGTCGTCGAGACCGACCCTTCCTTGGTCTGGTGCGAGACCGACTATGCCGGCCGGTTTGTGAGCGGTGTCCGTCGAGGCCGGGTCTTCGCGACCCAGTTCCACCCGGAGAAAAGTCAGGTCAAAGGCTTGCAACTCTACCGCAATTTCCTGACTTTGTCAGCCCGCTGAGGCGTGTTTTCGACTCCGGCGGCCCCACCCCCGCTATGAGCACTCAAAACGCCACTCTCAACCTGGACGGTAAAGACATCGTCCTCCCCATCGTCGTCGGTACCGAAGGCGAACGCGGGGTCGACGTCCGCAAGCTGCGCGACGAAACCGGCTACATCACTTTCGACGACGGCTACGCCAACACCGGCGCCTGCGAATCTAAGGTCACCTTTATCGACGGCGAGAAGGGCATCCTTCGTTACCGCGGTTACGGCATCGAAGAGCTCGCTGAGAAGTCCAACTTCATCGAGACCGCCTATCTGCTTGTCTACGGCGAACTCCCGACGACCGCCCAGCTGACCGCCTTCAAGGCCCGCATCCTCGACAACTCGCAGATTCACGAAGGCCTGCGCATCGCGCTCAGCGGCTTCCCTGGTAACGCCCATCCGATGGCTGTACTGTCCGCCACCCTGAATACCCTTGGTTGCTACTACCCCGAGCTCGGCACCAACGAGCGTACCCATGACTTGGCCAAGTTCGACGAGACCGCCGCCGTCCTGATCTCCAAGGTCCGCACCCTCGCCGCGCTCGCCCACCGCTCCAAGGAAGGTGAGCCGCCCGTGTACCCGAAGCCGGGTCTCGATTACTGCTCCAACTTCCTGCACCTGCTCTTCTCGCAGCCCAACGCCGATTACGCCGTCCATCCGGAGATCGCCCGCGCGCTCGACTTGATTCTTCTTCTGCACGCCGACCACGAGCAGAACTGCTCCACGTCCACCGTCCGCATGGTCGCCTCCGGTGGCGCCAACCTCTTCCCGTCCGTCTCCGCCGGCGTTTGCGCCCTGTGGGGTCCGCTGCATGGCGGTGCCAACCAGGCCGTCATCGAGATGCTTGAGGAAATCCACGCTTCCGGCGACGACGGCTCGAAGTTTATCGCCGACGCTAAGGACAAGACCAAGCAGGTGCGCCTGATGGGCTTTGGTCACCGCGTTTACAAGAACTACGACCCGCGGGCCAAGATCATCAAGACCCAGTGCGACAAGGTCCTCAAGGTGCTCGGCATCAACGATCCGCTTCTGGCCATCGCCATGCGCCTCGAAGAAGCCGCGCTCAACGACCCGTACTTCAAGCAGCGCAACCTCTACCCGAACGTCGACTTCTACTCGGGCATCATCCTCAAGGCCATCGGTATCCCGACCGAGATGTTCACCGTCATCTTCGCCATCGGTCGCATGCCCGGCTGGATCTCGCACTGGAAGGAAATCGCCGAGACCCCGAAGCAGAAGATCCATCGCCCGCGCCAGATCTACGTTGGCAACACCGAGCGCAAGTACTCGCCGATCGCGCAGCGTAGCTGAGCGACCTGAAAAGTCCACAAAGGGGGAGGGCCGAACGTTTCCGTTCGGCCCTCCGTCTTTTGAGCCATACACTATAAGCCGGATTCTGTCCTTGGGTGGCTCTCGCCGATCCCCTGCGCGTTCATTTCTCTGACCTTGCGGACCCGCCTTGCGGCGGTGCGACAACCCGGGACCTTGGTGGGCGACCTCGAACGGTCCCTGTTCGTCTTGCACCGGATTGGGTTTACCTTGCCTCGTCGGTTACCCTTCGAGCGGTGGGCTCTTACCCCACCTTTTCACCCTTACCTCGTTCCTTGCGGAGGAGGCGGTATCTTCTCTGTGGCACTTTCCGTCACGCCTTGCGACGTGCCCCGACTTGCGGCGGGAATCCTGCCCTGTGGTGTCCGGACTTTCCTCACGGATTACTCCGCGCGAACGCACATGTATGACTGTCCAGACAAGTTAGCGTCTGCTGGGGCCGCAGGGAAGGGCAAAAGGGGCGACTTAGGCCTTGGAAAGGCCTTTGGGTCGGTTTGATTAGGCGGACCCCATGCGAATCCTCCTCCTCGCGTTATTTTCCCTTATGACTGCCCGCGCCGCCGAACCCATCAAAGTTGCCTGCGTCGGCGACAGCATCACCCAGGGTGCCGGTGCTAAGTCGGGCCAGTCCTATCCGTCTCAGCTCCAGGCTTTGCTCGGTGAGGGCTATCAGGTCGGTAACTTCGGCGTCAGCGGCCGCACGCTCCTCAAGAAGGGCGACTTCCCTTACTGGAAAGAAAAGAAATATCAGGCCGCCCTCGCGATGGAGCCGGCAATCGTGGTCATCATGCTCGGTACTAACGACACCAAGCCGCAGAACTGGAAGTTCGAGGCCGAGTTCGTCGCCGACTACCGCGAGCTCGTGAAGTCTTTCCAATCCCTAAAGTCGAAGCCGAAGGTGTTCGTCTGTCGACCCGTGCCGGTCCCTGGCAAGGGTAACTACGGCATCAACGAGGAGAATATCCAGAAGGAGATCCCGCGGGTCGACGCGTTGGCCAAGGAACTCGGCTGTGGCGTGATCGACATGCATGCAGCGCTCGTGAAGACCCCCGAGATGTTGCCGGATCGCGTGCATCCGAACACCGCCGGTGCCGGCGAAATGGCCAAGGCCGCGGCCAAAGCCATCTTGGGCAAGTAAGCCTTAGCGGCGCTCAGCCGCCTTGCCGATGACGCGCCCAAGCACCTCTTGGGCCGCCACGCGCAACTGTTGCCAGCGATCGGAAGGGTGGGAGGGGCCGTGTGCGATGAGTTGCAGCGTGCTGCGCCATTCCAGGACGGCCCTTTCGAGGTCGCCTTGACCTGGCCCGTGTCCTTCGGCGTCGACGGGTGGAATCTTGCCGTGGAGAGCGAAGCCTTTGAGCGCTTCGGCACAGCCTTCGCCGAAGCCAGCAGGCAGGCCTTCGCGCAGATAGCCTTCGGCGGTAAGGGACTTATAAGCGAGGCGGCAACAGGCACCAAGGCGGCTGGAGTTACGTCCGGCTGAGGCCACGCGTTCGCCGGCGCGGAGCTCAGCAAGGTCCCAAGCGATGGCGTGGGCGTCGTAGGATAGGTCCTCGAGCGCAGCGGCCACGGCGAGTCCTTCGCCGTGTTGGAAGAGCGAAGCGACGTGGCCGCGTTCGGTCGGTCGGCCCGCGGCGTCGATCAGCCCGAGTTTCTTCCAGAGTCGTCCCGCGCGGGCCGTGTGGAGCGTGCCCCCGCCGAGGACTTCGCGTAGATTGATGTCCTGCTTCTCGACCTGTCGGCGCGGAGGATTAATCAGCGGGTGATTATCCGCGTCCGGCCAGACGCGGACATCGGCACGGGAGTAGTCGAGCTTCACCTGCACGCTATCGCGACCAAGGAAGAGGCCGCCATGAGCGAGGCCGCCTTGGGTGAGCTTGGGGAGCAGCGGCAGGATTTCTTTCTCGAGGAGTTCGAGTTTCCAAGAGCGCGGACGGACTTGGCCGCCTTCAAGTCGGCG
>CAMCWL010000007.1 GCA_945882655.1 Opitutus sp. GAS368 | reverse complement strand
GGAGCGAAGGAAGTGAAAGAGTTCTTCCCGATCTCCGATTTCGTGCCGACCCTCGAATCCTTCGATATGCTCTCCCGGGAGGCGATCAAGGATACCTCCAAAGGGATGCAGACCGTCGATGACCTGGTGAAGCAGGGTGAGCTCTACGGCGCCTTTGAGCGACTGCAGGAGACCTTCTTCCTCGGTGAGTTTGAACCTGTCGTGATGTCCTACCCGCAGGAGAAGAAGCGTGACATGCTTGCCCTCTGGAAGGATCTCCGCGAATTGCAGCGCCTCGGCGATGAGCGTGACCTCGGCAGCGTCGAGGGCTACGTCAATAAGGTCCGCGGCCGCGCCCGCGATTTCCCCGGTGCCCCGATTCTCTCCAAGGTCACCAACGCGATGAACGCGTCGAACATGTCCCTGCTTTCCGCCAAGGGAGCGGCTTTGGCCGGCGACACGGTTAAGGCTGAGGCCGCCTTGGAGCGCGCTGCCAAGATCTGGCCCCAGAATCCCGGCGTGAAGGACTTTGCGACCCAAGTGGTCAGCCGCCAAGATACCATGGCCCAGATGGTGCCTCAGTTCGACCGCCTGTTCGCCGACGCGAAGTGGCGAGACATCTATAACAACAAGGTTCCGTTTGGTCTGGCTCTGGCCCAGGACAAAGAGCGTTCCGCGAAGCTCCTCAAGGTCATCGCGCGAATCGGCGAGCTCGATTTCAAGATCCAAAAAGCCAGCGTCTTGTTCACGGAGAACAATCCGTATCTCGCGTGGGATGTCATCGTGGACGCCTACAAATCGGAGTCCGACGATCTCGTGCTCGCGAAGACGCGCGCCGATATTTCCTCTCGGGTGGGTGCTTATTCGGGTCTGATTGATTCTGCCGAAAAACTTGAGAAAGACGGAGCCGAAGCTGCTGCGCTCACCGCTTGGCTTGCAGCGCAGGATCTAAACCCGCCTTCGACCATCTGCGGTGCCGCGGTTAAGCGCTTGGCGAAGTCTGTGGCTGAGAGCGCTGTCATTCGTGCGACGGGCACTGTGCCTGCTCCGCCGTCCGCGCCTGCCGCCGGCGACGAAGTGCCCGTGCCGCCGAGGAAGTAAGTCTTACCAGAGGCTGATTGGATTATCTTCCAGGGGGTCGACCACCGTGATGCGGAGGTCGGTCTTCCGGTCGCGCACCTCGTTCATGAGGGCATCGACGATGATGGTGCGGTTGCACTCCTTGCTAAGGTGGCCGAGGTAGAGCTCGGTCGTCTGCCATTCACGCAGGCCGAGGAGGAGGTCTTTCGTCTGGACGTTGGAGAGGTGGCCGAAATTACCGCGGATACGCTGCTTGAGTGAGGCCGGGCGCTTGGAGAGATCGAGCATCTCATCGTCGTAGTTTGCCTCGAGTACCAGGATGTCAGCCAGGGCGACGTGGTGTTTCACGACCGGCGTGGCGTGGCCGAGGTCGGTCAGCCAGGTTAGCCGCTTGGCGGGGCGGGCGTCTTCGGCGGGTAGATCGAAGGCGAAGCCGACTGGGTCGGCGGCGTCATGCGGGATGGGAATCGAGGTTATCTGAATGCCGCGGAACTCGAACGTGGTGCCGGTTTCGAAGAGCTGCCAGTCCGGTTGCGACTTGAGTGAATCCTTGATCCGTCGGGCCGTCTCGCGGTTAGCGAACACCTTCAACATGGGATTCTGGCGGAGCAGGGCAGGGAGGCCGACGCAGTGGTCCGCGTGCTCGTGGGTAATGAAGACCGCGTCGAGGGCGCGTGCCTCGATGCCGAGCTTCTGTAATGAAGCCTCCAGGCGGGGGCCTTGGAACCCCGCGTCGAGCATCATGCGCGTGCCGCCTGCTTCCAGTAGGGAGCAGTTGCCAGAACTGCTCGTGCCGAGGATGTGGAAGGCGAAGGCCATGCGAGAGGCCGATGCAACCCCGTCACGGTGCCGTCTTCAAGCCGCCATTCACCCTTTTCCGCTTGAGGGCAAGGGCGACCGGAGGGAAGGTAGGTCATCCCGCCATGCCTTCCCTTCCTCGCGTCATCAGCATCATCATGGGGGGCGGTCGTGGCTCCCGCCTCTATCCCCTGACCAAGGACCGCTGCAAACCGGCGGTGCCGCTCGCCAGTAATTACCGACTGGTCGACATCCCGATCAGCAATTGCCTGAACTCCGGCTTTAACCAGATCTTCGTCCTGACGCAGTTCAATACGGCCTCCCTTCACAAGCACATCCAGCAGACCTATAAGTTCGACGGCTTCGGCCGCGGCTTCGTCGACATCCTCGCCGCCGAGCAGACGGGTGACAAGGAGACCTGGTATCAGGGCACGGCCGACGCGGTCCGGCAGAATCTCCATCACTATAATCTGAAGGACGAGGATCTGGTGCTCATTCTTTCCGGCGACCAGCTCTACCGACTCGATTTCGAAGAACTCGCGCGCCAGCACATGGAGAACGCTGCCGACGTCACTATCGCCGCCAAGGCCATGCCATCCGACCAGGTCAGCGCCCTCGGTGTCATGCGCGTCAACGCTGACCTCCGGATCGTGGAGTTCGTCGAGAAGCCGAAGGATCCGGCGGTCATCTCGACTCTTGTCCTCGGCGGTAACGCCCGCGCCCGCTTGTCCGATAAATCTGATACGCCTTACTGCCTGGCCTCGATGGGCATCTACCTTTTCTCCGGCAAGGTCATGCGCGAGGCGCTGGCCGACCCAGCCCAGACCGACTTCGGCAAGGAAGTCATCCCTGGCCTGCTCGCCTCAAAGCGGATGATGGCCTACGTTTTTGACGGTTACTGGGAGGACATTGGCACCGTCGGCTCGTTCTGGGAATGTAACCTTACCCTCACCGACCCGGTACCTCCGTTTGATTTCTTCGACGGCCAGAATCCGGTCTATACCCATTCCCGTTACCTGCCTCCGGCCAAGCTCAACGGCGCTCGTTCGCAGCGCGTTCTGATGGCTGACGGCGCGATTGTCGACGACTCCGAGCTAAGCCGATGTGTCATTGGCGTGCGCTCAGTGATCCGCGGCGGCTCCCGCCTCGAGAATGTGGTCATGATGGGTGCTGACGCCTTCGAACGTCCGCATGACCTCGCCAAGAACCACTCCCTCGGGCGTCCTGATGTCGGCGTGGGACCCAACTGCCTTATCCGTAATGCCATCATCGACAAGAACGCGCGCATCGGCGCCGGCTGTCGCCTCGCCCCGACTGGCCTGCCGGAGAAATGGGAGACCGACGCTTTGTTCGTCCGTGATGGCGTCATCGTCGTCAAGAAGGGCGCCATCGTTCCTCCCGGTACGATTGTCGGGGAATGAACACTTACGCCCGGACCTATTGGTTCACATGGGCGTTCCTTGTGATCGCCGCCGCCCTCACGGGCGTAGCTTCTTTGCAGGCCGCCTTCTTTGGCGGGATTTTCGCCGCACTGCTGTCGGCGTTACTCTCCAAGGTCTATGAGCGCACGGGTCCTCGTTACGCGCCGCTCATCGGAGCCACCGCCGGTACCCTTTGGGTGATTGCGATGTTCTTCCGGGTCCGCTGGTTCGGATCCGCCGACGACTTTCAGATGGTCCAGTGGACGCTCGGTACGGATATCTCAGTGCATGCGGCGGGCTTCGCCGGTGCGGCACTGATGACGGCCTTGCTGGCCCGCTATGAATTCCCGAAGGCACTGGGCGGAGGTCTGCTCCTCGCTGCAGCCATGACGGTCATCCCTTATGGCGTCATTGGTTGGATTGATCACCGCGTGGCCGGTCCAGTCGATCTCGTGGTGCTCGTCTCGGCGGAGGTGGCTGTCGATGAAGGCCCCGTCCGTCGCTCCGGTGCGGTGCAGGCTGAACTGACTTCGGCCGAGGTCCTTTTCCTGAAGGAGCGTGTGCTGGTCGTCGACGGTCCTGGAGGTGTCGAGGTGGTCGATGAGCAGGGCCGCCGTTATTGGCCGCTGCTTCGTCGTCGGCTCGTCTACCCGGGTAATCCCGGTGGCCCGGTTCGCACCGTCCTGTTCATGCTGCCCCCCGGCTTGGTCGCCGCCGAGACCTGGAGTGTGCCGGTGCACCAAGATCCGAAGGGGCTCGCTCTCGTTACGCTCGGAGGTCGGAACGATGTCAAATTCTCGGGTGGTCCGATCAGTCAAGCGGTGCGGCTGGAGGTATCCTTGGCGGTGAAGCCCAATGAGGGTGTGGTCACCTATCAGAGCCTGCAGGTCGAAACTTTCCGCAAATCCCCCCTCGGCGATCTCTACGCGAGCGTTCGGACCCAAGGTATCGCCGCGGCGTTTCCCACGAGCCTGATCGATCCGAAGACGCCGGTTAAATCGGAAGAGAAGGCCAAGCCACGTCGGCCGAGCTTCGGTGCTGACCCTGCGGCCAAGTAGGCGCGTTCAGGTCGTCGAGCTGAGGAAGTCGCGGTGCAACCCTGCGTAGGCGCCTTGCAGTGCGAGGAGTTCTTCGTGGGTGCCGCGCTCGACGATACGTCCTTCGTCCAAGACGATGACGCAGTCAGCTCGCCGAATCGTGCTGAGGCGATGGGCGACCACGAAACAGGTGCGGCCCTTCATCAGGCGGGCGAGGGCGACCTGAAGTCGGGCTTCCGTGAGCGTGTCGACCGCGCTGGTGGCTTCGTCGAGAACGAGAATGCGCGGGTTGGCTAGCAATGCGCGAGCGAAGGCGACGAGCTGTTGCTGGCCCATCGAGAGGCCGCGTCCCTTCTCGGAGCAGGGCGTGTGGATGCCGGCGGGAAGGTCTTCAATCAAGTCGAGGCAGTCGAGGTCGCGGAAGGCTTGCCGGATTTCCTCGTCGGTCGCGTCCGGGCGTGGCGACTTCACGTTCTCCGCGATGGTGCCCGCAAAGAGGAAGTTTTGCTGGAAGACGAAGCCCATCTGACGGCGTAGGGTCTCCTGGCGGATATCGGCGAGGTCATGGCCGTCGATCAGCACCTGACCCGTGAGCGGCAGCTGGAACTTAGCTAGTAGCCCAATAATAGTGGACTTGCCTGAGCCCGTATGGCCGACGAGTGCGATGACTTGCCCCGGCTGGGCGCCAAAAGAGATACCGTGCAACACAGGGCGGTCCGGGATGTAAGCGAAGTGGATGTCGCGGAACTCCACGTGGCCTTTGAGCGGAGGGCATTCGCCGGCTGTCGGTTTGTCGGTCCAGGCCGGCGGTGTATCGAGCAGGCGGAAGTAACGTTCCGCACCGGCCATCGCGAGGGTGGCTTCGGACAGTTGCGTTCCGATGATCGTGATCGGCGAGAAGAACAGGTCGGCCAGGAAGAAGAACGTCACGAGGTCGCCGAGGCTCGTGCCCGTGCCGGAAAGCGCTGCCCAGCCGCCGACGCCGATGAGCGCAGCCATGAAGCCTTGTGCGTTGAGTTCGAGCAGCGGTAGGTAGAGCGACGTGAGGCTAGCGGTCTTCACGACGTTATCGGCGAGGCTCCGGACGAGACGGGTGAAGATGCCGGCGTTGGTATCCTCGCGGGCAAAGCCCTGCGTCACGCGGATCCCTTGCACCGTCTCGGCGAGTGCCGAGGTCACGCGGGAGAAGGTCTCCTGCTGGACGCGTGAGGCGTGCAAGATTTTGCCGCGGAAGAAACCGTGCACGAGCAGTAAGCAGGGCACGATAGCGAGCAGGACGAGGAATAGCTGCGGGTTGGCGAGCAGCATGAGCGCCGCCGCACAGGCCATTTGCCCGAGGGAGACGAACGAGATGAAGAAGTTATTCTGAATCCCGTTACGCATCGCCTCGATGTCCGAGATCATGCGACTGATCAGGCTGCCGTGGCGCCGGGCGTGGAAGAATGAAAGTGGCTGCGTGAGCAAGTGCGCCATCAGCTTGTCGCGTAGGTCGCGCAAGACGTTCTCGCCAATCTGGTGGGCGAGACGGATGCGCCAGTACAGGGCAACGTCGGCGACGATGAAGAAGACCGTGAACAAGGCGAGTGCCCGGAAGGTCGCTGGGCCGTCGCCCATCGTCACGGGACCTTTGATGATATCGCCCACGAGCCAGGCGAGGGCAGGGAGGGCCATCGCGCGGAAGACGCAGAGGCCGAGCAGGGTGTTGCGCTGCAGTCCGTGTGGGCTGGTGAAGGCGAGAAGGCGGGCGACGGTCGACCAGCGCAGCGGGAGGCGATCCGGCTCTTCTTCATCGGGTCGGATGCGGCGGACCGCGATCTCGAGGCGATCCTTGCTCATGCGACGGCACCCTCCGATTGGACGAGGATGGCGCGACGGTAATGGCCGTCCTGCGCCATCAGTTGCGCGTGCGTGCCGACCTGCACCAGCTTGCCATGCTCTAGGACTAAGATTTGGTCCGCCCGGCGGAGCGTGCTCAGGCGGTGGGCCACGATGAAAGTGGTGCGCCCAACCATCGCCGCTTCCATCGCCTCCATGATTTCCTTCTCGGTTTCTGGGTCGATGGCCGAGGTCGGGTCGTCGAGTAAGAGGACGGTCGGCTCAAGCAGGAGTGCCCGGGCGATGGCGACGCGCTGACGCTGTCCGCCAGAGAGATTGACGCCGCCTTCACCGAGGAAGGTCTCGTAGCCTTCAGGCAGCGCCATGATGAACGCGTGGGCACCGGCGATGCGAGCGGCGCGTTCGATGCGTTCCTGCGTGGCGTCCGGATGGCCGAAGGCGATGTTGGCCGCGATGGTGTTCGAGAAGAGGAAGTTCTCCTGGAAGACCATGCCCACCTGGCGGCGAAGTTCCGGCAGCGGCAGCGCGCGGATGTCGTGGCCGTCGAGGGTCACGCGGCCGGAGCGCGGGTCATAGAAGCGGGGGATCAGCGAGAGCAGGGCCGACTTGCCTGCGCCGGTCGCACCGGCGATGGCGATGCGTTGGCCGGGCTCGGCGACGAACGAGAGTTCGTGTAACACCGTCGCGTTCTCTTGGTATTCGAAGCTCACGTTCTCGAAGGCCACGCGGCCGAGGAAGCGTCCGGGTGAAGCGGCCCCAGGTTCGGTCGCCACTCCCGGGTCGGTGTCGAGAATCTCGAAGATACGCTTGGCGCCAGCTAAGGAGACCTGGGCGTTGTCGACCACCGCGGCGAGGGTGGTTACCTGGGCGGAGAACTGCTGCAGTAGGCCCGCAAAGGCCACCAGACCAGTGCCTAAGGCGATTTCACCCCGTGCGACCATCCAGCCTCCGTAGCCGATCAAGATGGCCATGGAGAGGCGATTGAGGCCGTCGATGACGGGCCAGAAGAGAGCAACCTCGCCGAAGACCTTACGCTTCTGGAGGCGGATGTCCTCGCTCCAGCCGGCGAAGCGACCCATCACGCGCGGCTCGAGGGCGAAGCCTTTGACGACCTGGATGCCTTGCACGTTCTCGGAGAAACCCAGCACCATGCGATCCATGAGGTCACGGTTTTCTTCGTAGGCCGGGCGCACCTTCCGGGAGAAGCGGATCGCGAACCAGATCTGGAACGGCAGCACCGAGAGGCAGGCGAGCGTCAGGCGCCAGTCAGTGCGCAGCATGTAGACCGAGCAGGCGACCAGGGTGATGGTGATGATCGCGAGCTGGAGGACCACCCCTTCGATGAACAGCCGGATGGCGTGGGCGTCGGAGGTGACGCGGTTGATGATTGAGCCGCTGGCGTTGGAGTCGAAGAAGCGAAAACTCAGTTGCTGGAGCTTGGCGAAGACCTGCGCGCGGAGGTTGACGACGATACGGCCGTGTAGAAAGCGGACCGACACTAATCCAAAGACGTATGAAATAATCGCGCGGAGCAGTGCCGCGACAAGGATACCAGCGCCGAGCCAGACGAACACGGCTTTATCGCTTGCGTCGCCCGGGACGAAAAAAGGCAGGGGTGGTGCGGGAACCGTGCGATCGGTGAAGTGGCGGACGAAGTCGATGCCGACGCCGGCGAGGGCGATAACCGCAACGGTCAGGAAGACCACGACCAGCTGTAGGCCGAGGAGCTGGAGGCAGTCCGTGCGATACGACCAAGCGATACGCAACAGGCGACGCAGCGTGGCGTCGCGGCTATCGGCGGTCGGTGGGTTGGCGGCGGCGGGCATGCGCGTCAGGGCGCAGGCCTGCTTAGCGAATCATCTGGCCTTCACGCGACGCCTTCTTGCGGAATTCCGCGAGGATGCTGGCGGTGATGGGGCCGGGCTTGCCGGTGCCGATCTTACGGGCGTCGACTTCGATGACGGGGATGACTTCGGCGGCGGTACCGGTGAGGAAGCATTCGTCGGCGTTCCAGACGTCGTAGCGCGTGATGTTCGTCTCGACGGTCGGAATCTTGAGGGCGGCGGCGATCTCGAGGGCGACCTGACGGGTGATGCCCACGAGGGCGCCGGCATGGGAGGCCGGGGTGATCAGGCGTCCTTTGTGGATGAGGAAGACGTTGTCTCCGCTGCACTCAGCGACGTAGCCTTGTTCGTTGAGCATGAGGCACTCGTGGAAGCCATGCTGCTGGGCTTCCATCTTGGCCATGATGTTGTTCAGGTAGTTGAGAGACTTGATCATCGGCGGCAGGGCGGCCGGGCTGATGCGGCGTGTCGGCGCGGTGATGATGCGCATACCCGTGGCGTACAGCTCCTCGGGGTAGAGCTTGATGGTGTCGGCGATGCAGACGATCGAAGGCTTAGGGCAGTTCTTCGGCGAAAGGCCGAGGTCGCCGAAACCGCGCGAGACGACGAGGCGGATGTAACCGTCGGTCAGGTTGTTGCGGCGGCAGGATTCGCAGACGATCTCGGCGATCTCCTTGCGGGACCAAGGCATCTCAAGGCAGAGGGCCTTGGCGGACATCTCGAGGCGCTCGAGGTGCTCGTCTAAGCGGAAGACGCAGCCTTGGTAGAGGCGGATGCCTTCAAAGATGCCGTCACCATAGAGGAAACCGTGGTCGAAGACCGAGATCTTGGCCTCAGCCTTGGGGTAGAACTTTCCGTCGATGTAGACTTCCATGGTGGTGAAAAGGCCAAGTTGGGGGGTGGAGGGGTTTTTTTCCAGCCCGAAAGCCCCTATTAGGGCGGTAATCTCCTGGTTCAGGCCGCTTCGCGGACGGTCAGGCGGAATTTACCTGAATCCTCCGGGGCGATCAGGCTGACGGATTCTGCGGTGACGGTGGTGCCGAGGAGGTGGCTGAGTCCGGCAGTCAGCTCGGCTTGGGCAGAGGTCAGGCTGTCGCCTTCGGCTTCAGGCAGGAGGAAGAGGTGCGCCGTGCCGTCGGCTTTCTGGCGGAGTTGATAATGGGCGATGCCGCTGATTCCAGTGAAGGCCTGGTCGATCATCCGCGTGGTCAGGATCTTTCCATCGGCGCCGCGCAGGGCGTCGCGCTTGCGTCCGTGTACGCGATACCCGCCCGGGGTAAATTCGACGAAGTCGCCGATCTCGTAGCGCAGGAGAGGGAGGTAGGGATTCGTGAGGGTGGTCACGAGGAGTTCGCCGAGTCCGTCGGCTGAGGTGCTTTCGAGGTGAGCGGTCTCTGGGCTGGCAAGCATCACGTCGTCATGCTCGACGAGCAGGTGGCCGGTCTCGCTGGACCCGTAAAGATTGATGACCGGCACGCCGAAGACTCGTTCCATGATCGCGCGGTGGACGACGCTGGTGTATTCGTAACTGGTCAGGATGAACTGCAGGGAAGGGAACTTTAGGCCGTGGCGTTCGCAGTACAGCGCGAACCAAGCACCGTGCACCGGATCGACATCCAGGAAGATCGGCGCCCAGTCGGCGACTTCCTTGGCCATGCCGGCGAGCTTCTCTTCGCCGAGCGTGAAAGGAATACGTGATTGGTTGACGTAGAGGGTGTCGCCGAGGGTGCGCTGATCGAGGTTCAGCCAGCGGTTATAGCAGCTGACTCCGCTGCAGCCCGGCGTGGTGAGGACGGCTCGACGTAGGCTTGGGCTGGCCCCAAAGAGATCAGCGAGGAAGGGGTTGCGCACCAAGGCACGGCGTTCTTGTTCGGCCCACCAGGTCTTCCCGAAGACGACGCGGACGCTGGCACCGGAAGTTCCGGAGGTGCTCTCTTCTTCGATCAGGCCGCGGACGAGGAGCGTCTTGAGGTCGAGGCCAGCAGGAAGGAAGCCTTCAGGTGAGTGTTCACGCAGCTGGCTTTTGGTGACGCGCGGTAGGTCGGTGAGGTGCGGCGAGGGGAGTGCGAACGCGGCCTGCCATGCCGTTGTGGCGTAGAAAGGAACCGTGACCGTCTGCGCGATTGCCGTCCGTGGACATGCCATGCCGTCCGGAGATACGGCGATGGGCATGGATGAGTGTGGCATGACTTCAGGGTGAAAGGATATCCGTTGAAAGCAAAGCGAAGGGGTCTTTAAACGGCGGATTAGTGCCATATAACGGCATTCGTTAACATAGGGGAACTATCATGATTGAACGAGGTCTTTTCTCTTCATAACACCCCTCATGCGATTACCCCGTCGTTCTTTCCTGCGTAAGGCTGCTGTCGCCGCTCTTGGCTTCACCATCATCCCGCGTCACGTGCTTGGCCGCGGCTTCGTTCCGCCGAGCGAGACGCTGAACCATGTCATCGTTGGTTGCGGCGGCATCTCCACGATGCATTCCGAGCCCCGCATGACCGGCAAGAACCGCATCATCGGGATCTGCGATGTCGACGCCCAGCGGATGCAGAAGAAGTTCGAGCGTATTAAGCAGGCCGGAGGCGGTACGCCGATGATGGCTGAAGATTTCCGTGAAGTCATCGCCCTCCCTGATGCCGACGTCGTCCACGTCTGCACGCCGCCGCACTGGCATGGCGTCATCGCGGCCATGGCCGCCCGTCGCGGTAAGGCCGTCTGGTGTGAGAAGCCCCTGACACGCACGATTGGCGAAGGCATCGCCCTGAGCCGCGTTGTCCAGCAGACCGGCGTCCCCTTCCGCGTGAACACCTGGTTCCGTCTCAACCGTACGAACTACTACGGCGTCGGCCCGGCCCGCGAGATTAAGCGAGTCGTCGCCAGTGGTGTCCTCGGCGGCCCACTGACTGTCCGTCTCGCGCCCGTCGGCGGTATCGCTTGGAAGGTGAATCTTTGGACCGGTAAGCCCGATCTCAAGCCCGAGCCGATTCCCGCGCATCTCAACTGGGACATGTACTGCGGTCCCTCGGCGTTGATTCCTTATCACCCGCACCGCTGCCACGGTTCCTTCCGCGGTTATTGGAATTTCGACCAGGGCGGCCTCGGCGATATGGGTCAGCACTTCCTCGACCCTGTCCAGTACTTCCTCGGTAAGGATAACGAATCCCCTGTCACCGTCGAATGTGATGCTCCTGCCCAGGACGCCATGGCCTGCGGTGTCTGGAAGACCGTCACGATGACCTACAAGGATGGCACCCGTATCATCCTCGAATCCGAACTCGCCGAGCGTAATCCGGAGAATCCCTTCCTCGAAGGCCCGAATGGTAAGCTCTTCGCCGGCATGCGCTGCAGCCGCCCCGAATTACTCGTCAAGGCCGCCGAGTTCCCGCTGCCGGAGTACCAAGAGGATGATTTCGACGTATGTGCCCGCGAAAAGCGTCCGTTTGGCTACGGCGTCCACGAGGCCTTCCGCAGCTCGACGCTCGTCAACCTGGCCGCCGTGTGCGTCCGCCTCGGCCGTAAGCTCAATTTCAAGTCCGATGCCAGTGGCTTCATCGATGACGACCAGGCCAACCACCTCCACTCGCCAGCCCTACGCGGTAACTGGTCCATCTGAGCACTCCCTCATAAACCCGACCATGAAGCCCCTTTCGCTCTTCCTCGCCTGCGCCGCCTGCCTCATCGGTATGGCCGCTGAGGCTCCTTCCGACTCTACCTTCGCCGACCTCGCAGTCGCGGAGAAACGTCTCGCCGCCCAGCAGGTGATCTTCGATCACTCGCGTTCCTTCGCCAAGGCCTCGCCCGAGGCTAAGGCCTGGTTTGATCGCGTCCGCGCGGCCGCCAAAACGTCCGATAATCCTGAAGTCCAAGCCGCACTCGGACAGGTCCTGTTACTCGATCCAGCGTACAAAGCCCGCCTCCCGCTCAATCCCAAACAGCCCCAGGAGTATGACGCCCCGGAGGGCACCACGCCGGAAACCAAACTCGCCCACCTCGAGCGCCTGCTCGATCAGCGTCGTTCCTCGAAGGAGTACCCATTGACCAACGACGAACTGATCGCGCTCACGAAGCATGAAGATTTCGCTACCGCTCAGCGCGCCAATCGCTTGCTCCGCCGCATCAGCTCCTCTGTCGCCGCTCCGATTCTCTGGGAACGCATGTCGAAATTGACGCAGCGTTCGCAGGTGCAGGAGGTTGAAGATGAGATTCTGCGTCTGACGCCAACGCAGGCTGTCAGGTATCTCCCGACCGATCTACCGGGAGCCTCGCTCGCCGCTAAGGCCGCTTGGGCCCGCATTATCTCTGTCCGCGCAGGCCGTGTTGGCAGCAAGAGTCGTCCGGCCATCAAGGCTGCGATGCTTCCGTTGCTTAAGGGTCCGGCCAACGAGTTGACCGAAGCCGCCTGGGCCTCCGTGCCTCGTCTGTTCGCCGAAGCCGACCGCGCCGCGCTGACTGAAGCCTCGCAGGGGCTTTCCGAACGGATCGCGCCGAAGGCGAAAGCCGCACTCGACGCCCTCCCGGCCAAGTAATCTCCCCTGACGCTTGTCGCTTGCCGAGAAGCGGGTGGGGGCTTGCTATGTCTCCATGGCGCCCGTCGCGAACAAGGAAGACTCTCCGAACCTGATCCTCGCCGGATTCATGGGTACGGGAAAGTCTGCGCTCGGACGCCAGCTGGCCAAACGTTGGCGCCGCCGTTTCTACGATACCGACGAACTGGTCGAGAAACTGGCCGGTGTTTCGATCGCCGACATCTTCGCCGAGCACGGTGAAGATCATTTCCGTGCGCTCGAGCGACAAGTCGTCGAAGGCCTGCTGCCGGTGAACGGTGCCGTCATCGCCTGCGGCGGAGGCCTGGTCGTCCCGCCCGGGATGGGGGAGCTCGTCCGTTCCAAGGGCATTGTCGTCACGCTCTTTGCTTCGGTCGATACCATCCTGCGTCGGACCGCGGGCAATTCGCGTCGTCCGCTCCTTAAGGGCGACGATCCGGAGGCCAAGATTCGCGAACTCATGAAGAAGCGCGAGCAGGCCTACATGAAGGCTGGTATCGCCGTTTACACCGACGGACGTTCGCTGCAGCAGCTCTGCGTCATCGTCGAGCGCGTCTATGAGCGGGAAGCTCGCGCACTGCTCAAGTCGCGTCCGAAGTCGGAATAGGCGCGAACGCGTCGCCCGCGGGCGACTGGTCGCGGAAGAGCTTCACCACTTCGAGGAATTCGGCGCGATCAATCAGGAAAGCCCCTAGGCTCGAGAGGTGCGGCGTGGGGACCTGGCAGTCGATGAGGAAGTAGCCGCAGGCCTGCAGGCGGGCGACGAGCGTGGCGAAGCCGACCTTCGAGGCGTCCGCCTTCAGGTGGAACATCGATTCGCCATGGAAGAGTCGGCCGAGGGCGACGCCGTAGAGTCCGCCGACGAGCTGGCCTTCCCAGTTGACCTCGACGCTGTGGGCGATGCCCAGTCGGTGTAGCTCGCAGTAGGCCTTGATCATGTCGTCGTTGATCCAGGTGCCGTTTTGGCCTGGGCGAGGGACTTCGGAGCAGCGACGCATCACCGTCTCGAACTGCTGGTCAAAGGTGACCGACCAGCCCTTCTTGCGCATCGTCTTCTTCAGGCTGTCCGTCAGGCGGAAGTCAGCCGGCCGCATCACGAAGCGCGGGTCCGGGCACCACCACTTCACCGGTTCGCCCGCGGAATACCAAGGGAAGATGCCGGCCCGGTAGGCCGCGATTAAGTGGGGCGCATCCAGCTTCCCGCCCCGGGCCAAGGGCGCGCGAGCGGGGGCTTTCGACGGATCGCCACGATTCCATTCCTGCATCGCCGATACCTTCGGCGAGGCGGGAACGGCGGGCAAGGTTAGTCCTTGGTGATATTGTAGACCGACGGGATCGAGATACCGAGCTCTGCGGCGATCTCGCGGACCGGGGCGCCTTTCTTGCGCATGTTATGGGCCTTGGCGCGCATGCTGTCCGAAATCTGGGCGCGGGCGCGGTTCGGGCGAGAGAGCAGCTTGATCAGACGCTTGGCGAGCTCAGGCTTCGAGAGGCTGGCGACTTCGCGTTCGATCAGCGACTGGCGTTCGCTGTGTTCGTCTTCCCAAGTCTGCACGGCGAGGTCGCGGGCCTTGGAGAGGGCGGCGCGAACGTAGGCGTCCTTCGAAGTGAAGGAGGAGGGATTGAGGTCGATTTTCATAGAGTTGTTGGCGTGCTTAACGTTACCCGTGTCTTTAACGGATAATTTTGAAGCGATTTGAATGCCCTCAACCTTTTATTATAATCCCAATTGTCAAACTTTGGTAAAAGTATTTTTACCCTATTTCATTATACGAAACGTCGTTTGGCTCCTATTTGCTCCATTCGAGCATCCGGCGGAGCGGGATCTCGGCGGCGACGCGGATACTCTCTTCCATCAGGATTTCGGGCGAACCATCGCGCAGACAATCACGCACTTTTGCTAGGGTATTCATCTTCATGAACTTGCAGTCGTTACAGGAGCAACGATCCGTCGGAGCGGATACGAACGTCTTGCCGGGCACTTCTTTGCGGAGGCGGTGGATCATCCCTGATTCCGTAGTAATGATAATCGTTTCAGCCGTCTGTTGCTTGCACCAGCCGACCATCATTTCGGTCGAGCAGACCATGTCGGCCATCTCGCGAACGGCTTCAGTGCATTCCGGATGAGCCACGATGGGGGCTCCGGGATGCGTGGCTTTCGTGCGGAGTAGGGCGCCCGGCGTGAATTGTACGTGGGCGTAGCAGTTGCCCGGCCACAGCTGCATCGAGCGACCGGTCTTACCGGAGACCCAGCGACCGAGGTTCTGGTCAGGGACGAAGAGGATGTTTCGATCAGCCGGTACGCGGTTGACGATCTTCGAAGCGTTGCCGCTGGTCACGATGACATCGCTGATCGCCTTCACCGCCGCGCTGCAATTGATGTACGCGACAACGTAAAGGGAAGGGTCCGCGGCTTTCGCGGCAGCGAGTTTCGAGGCGGGACACGAGTCGGCGAGCGAGCAGCCGGCGTTCATGTCCGGCAGGAGCACGCGACGCGTCGGGTTCACGATCTTGGCCGTCTCGGCCATGAAATGCACCCCGCAGAAAACGATCGTCGACTGCTTCGCCTCAGCGGCCTTGTAGGCGAGGCCGAGCGAGTCGCCGACGAAATCAGCGACGTTCTGGATGTCTTCGCACTGGTAGTTGTGCGCGAGGATGATGGCGTCCTTAGCCTTTTTGAGGTCGATGACTTCCTTCTGCAGGTCGGACAACGGCGTGCCGCCGAGGGGCAGGGGAGGGAAGACGGAAGCGGAGGGATAGTTGATCATGGGCGGGCGGCCTTGCGCTTCTGGCAACGTTCGCAGAGCGCGGTGACCTGGAGTTTCTGGGAGATGGGGCGCATACCATGCTTGGCGGCGACGGCCTTGCCGTACCATTCCATGAACGGGGCTTCGACTTCGACGATCGTCTCACAGCTTTCACAGATGAGCTGGGCTCGGAAGGTCGCACTGCCGGCTTCGGCGAGGTAGTACTTGTGATCGCGGCCGACATCGACCTCGCGGATCACGCTGCTGCCGATGAGCAGGGGGATGGCGCGGTAGATCGTCGCACGGGAAACGCTGCGGTCGAGCGAGCGAGCCTTCTTGAGGAGATCCTCAGCGGTGTAGTGCCCTTGGATGGTCCGCGCGCCCTCGAAGACCGCCATGCGCTGGCGGGTCGCACGTAGCCCCTGCTGGGCGATGAAGGCCCGGAAGGCTCCGGATTGCTCCGGCGATTCACTGGCAAGAGGCTTGGGCATGCCGATTTGAGACAGTTTTGATACTGAAAGCCCCTCGCGTCAATAAGGGACGCGTCATTGACACCGGGCCTGCAGACCCCTTCATTTACCCCCTTTTCCCAAAGGGAAAGGCCCTTCACCTGATGTACCATAATACGGACGACCTTCGCATTCGCAGCCAGCACCCCCTGCTGACTCCCGCCCTCGTGCTCCAGGAGCTCCCTGCGTCCGAGAAGGCTACCGAGGTCGTGACGACCGCCCGTAAGGATGCCGCCAAGGTCATTTCCGGCCAAGACGACCGTCTGATGGTCATCGTCGGCCCCTGTTCGGTTCACGACACCAAGGCCGCCTTGGAGTACGCCGCCCTCCTTCAGAAGGAAGCCCAGAAGCATGCCGCCGACCTCCTGGTCGTCATGCGCGTCTATTTCGAAAAGCCCCGTACCACCGTCGGCTGGAAGGGCCTGATCAACGATCCGCAGGTCGATGGCTCCTTCCGCATCAACGAAGGACTCCGCCTTGCCCGCGGCCTCCTCGCGCAGATCGCTGAGATGGGCCTGCCGTCCGCCACCGAATTCCTCGACCCAATCACGCCCCAGTACGTCGCTGACCTCGTCTCCTACGGAGCGATTGGCGCTCGTACGACCGAGAGCCAGATTCACCGCGAGCTCGCTTCGGGTCTGTCCATGCCGGTCGGTTTCAAGAACGGTACCGACGGTTCGATTCAGGTCGCCGTCGACGCCTGCCTCTCCGCTCGTGCGTCCCACTGGTTCCCGTCCGTCACCAAGGAAGGTGTCGTCGCCATTTTCCAGACCTCCGGTAATCCGGACGCGCACATCATCCTGCGCGGCGGTTCCCGTACTGGGCCTAACTACGGTGCCGAATTCGTCACTGACGCCGCGGCCCGCATCCAGAAGGCCGGCCTCAACTCCCGCCTCGTCATCGATTGCTCCCACGGCAACAGCTCGAAGGACCATCGTCGACAGCCGCTCGTCGCTGCGGACATCGCCGCCCAGGTCGCCGCGGGTTCACACGTGATTGCCGGCGTGATGGTCGAAAGCCACCTCGTCGAAGGCCGCCAGGATTGGAAGGGCAGGGACGCCTCCACCTACGGTTGCAGCATCACCGACGCGTGCATCTCTTTCCAGGAGACCATCCCGGTCCTCGACGGTCTCGCCGCCGCCGTCCGCGCCCGCCGCGCGGTCAAGCAGTCCTGATTTTCCGCCATGAACTCCGTACTCAAGCTCATCCTCGATGGGGAAGCCCTCGACACCGCCCAGATTGGCAAAATCCTCGGCCTCGGCGCCGAAGCCGTGGACCGTGAGCTCGCCGCCTTGCGCCAGCAGGGCGTCCTGCTGGGCATGCGCCCAGTACTGAATCCGAGTTACGAGTCCGAGCACCGCGTCCGCGCGGTCATCGAAATCAAGATTCGCACCGAAGGCGTCGGCGGCTTCGACGGTATCGCCGAACGCATCTCCAGCTTCGAACAGGTGGAGAGCTGCTTCCTCATGTCCGGCGGCTACGACCTCCTCGTCGTCGTCACGGCCGACAATCTCTACAAGGTGGCCGGCTTCGTCCACGAGCGCCTCGCCCGCATCGACGGCGTGCAGGGTACTTCGACCCACTTCTTCCTCCGCGCCTACAAGAAGGACGGCTTCATCGTGAACGCCGAAGCTTCCCGCCGCGACCAGCCCTCGGTCAGCCCTTGAACCCAGCCTGACCATGGATTCCTCAGGCCGTTTCGTGGCGCGACATGTCGCGACCTTGCCTAAATCGGGCATCCGTGACTTCTTTGCCATCGTGTCGAAGATGAAGGACGCCGTGTCCCTAGGCATCGGCGAGCCTGACTTCGTCACCCCGTATCATATCCGCGAAGCCGCGATTTCTTCCCTCGAGAAGGGCCGCACTTCTTACACGGATAACCGCGGTACCCAGCAGTTCCGCGAGGAGATCTCCCGTTACGTCGCCAAGAACTACGGCCCGGAATACGATCCCGAGACTGAAATCCTTGGCACCATCGGCGTGTCCGAAGCCCTCGATATCCTGCTCCGCTCGACCCTGAATCCCGGCGATAAGGTGCTCTACCACGAGCCCTGTTACGTGAGCTATGCGCCGAGCGTCACGCTCTGCCACGGAGAAGCCATCCCGATCCGCACCGTGGCCGCCGATCAGTTCGCGCTTGATCCGGCCGCCCTCCGCGCCGCCTGGCAGCCGGGCTGCAAGCTACTCATCCTGAACTTCCCGACGAACCCGACTGGTGGCACCGCCGACCGCTCCAAGCTCGAGGCCATCGCCAAGTTCGCCATCGAGAAGGATCTCCTGGTCGCTTCCGACGAAATCTATTCCGAACTGACGTTCGAAGGCGACCACGTGTCGATCGCTTCACTGCCTGGCATGCGCGAACGCACGGTCTTCCTCCACGGTTTCTCGAAGGCCTTCGCGATGACTGGCTTCCGTATCGGTTACGCTTGCGGTCCCGCCGCCGTCATCGACGGGATGCTCAAGGTTCACCAATACGGTATCATGTGCGCTCCCATCATGAGCCAAGAAGCTGCCGTCGAGGCGCTCCGGAACGGCCGTGATTCGATGCTCCACATGCGTGACAAGTATCGCGAACGCCGCGACTTCATCGTCCGCCGCTTCAACGAGCTCGGCCTGAAGTGCCACCTTCCGCGTGGCGCGTTCTACGCCTTCCCGGACATCACTTCTACGGGTATGGACTCCATGACCTTCGCCCAGAAGCTCCTCGAACAGCAGAAGGTGGCCATGGTCCCAGGTACGGCCTTTGGTGCCGCCGGCGCCGGTTTCTGCCGTGCGTCCTTCTCGACCAGCTACGAGAAGATCCATGAGGCTGGCGAGCGAATCGCCCGCTTCTTGGACACCATCCCGCGTCGCTGACGCATCCTTGCTTGCTAGGCGGGCGGGTAGCCGTGACTGTCCTCCCATGGAACGGAACACAGAAATTTCGCGCGCGGTGGCCATTGTGGGACGGCCCAACGTCGGTAAGAGCCGCCTCTTCAACCGTCTGGTGGGTCGCCGCATCTCGATTGTGCACGATCAGCCCGGGGTCACGCGCGACCTCATCACTTCCGACATCTTCGAAGGTCGCTACACGCTCATGGATACGGGCGGCATCGGCCTTTATCGCGCTGAGCTGACACCTAAGCTCATCGCCGACGCCGTGGAAGAGCAGGTCGACTTCGCCCTCGCTGCCGCCGCGCTCGTGCTCCTCGTCGTCGACGCTTCCGAAGGCTGTGCCGCCCTCGACCTGGAAGTCGCCACCATGCTTCGCCAGGCCGGTAAGAAGGTCGTCGTCGTCGCCAATAAGGCCGACACCGAAGAGCGCGACGGGCTGATGTCCGAGTTCTTCGCCCTCGGTTTCGGAGAGCCTCTGCTTATTTCCGCCGAGCATGGCCGCGGTATCCCGCAGCTGCAGGCCCTGATCATCAAGCTCCTCGGCCCTGAGCCGACGACCCCGCGCGAAGAAGGCCCGCGCCCGATTCGCCTCGCCCTCGCCGGCCGCCCGAACGTTGGTAAGAGCTCGCTCGGCAATCGGTTGCTCGGCGCCTCTCGTCTGATCGTCAGCGAAGTCGCTGGCACGACCCGCGACCCTGTGCGCGCTGGGCTTTCCCGCACCAAGGCTGACGGTTCGCAGGCGAAGTTCTCGCTCGTCGACACCGCCGGTCGTCGCACCGCCAACAAACGCGACACCCTCGATTTCTACTCGCAGGTCCGTTCTGACGAGATTCTCGCCGAGACCGACGTGGTCTTCCTCGTGCTCGACGCTGGCCAGGGCGTGACCCGTATCGACAAGCAGCTCGCTGGTGAGCTCGCGCTCCTCGGTTGCGGCCTCGTCCTCGTGGTCAATAAGTGGGACCTCGCGAAGAAGGCCTTCCGCGATAAGAATATCGACGGCTTCGAAGATGAAGAGGAATTCCGCGCGAAGTTCCGCTCGGCTATCCGCCGCGAACTCTTCTTCCTGCCGGAGCCGCCGATCCTGTTCGTCTCTGCTCAGACTGGTCTCCGCGCTGAAGACATGCTGGATGCTGCCGAAGGCGTCTTCGTCCGAGCTGGTACCGCCATCTCCACCGGTCGCCTCAACCGCGTCGTGCAGGACCTGATGATCAAGCGCCCTCCGCGCATGGTCTCCGGCAAGCGCTTCAAGTGTTACTATGTGACGCAGGTTTCGAAGCGTCCGATCCGTTTCCGTCTCTTCTGTAACTCCGAGGAACGCCTCGAGGACGCCTACCAGCGCTTCCTCGTCAAGGGCGTGCACGAGAGCTTCGACCTTTCTGGCGTTCCGCTCTACTTGGACATCGTCGGTAAGCCCAAGCAGACGGGTCGCCGCACCGGTGGACCTGGCGCCGCCGCGGGTTCCCCGATGCCCGAAATCGAAGGTGCCGCCCGCAAGCCGCTCGCGAAGGTATCCGGTAAGGCCGTCATTGAGGCCGCTCCGAAGAAGGCCATCGGTCCGTCTGGCCCGCGTCTTGGTAAGTCCAAGAATCCGCGCAGCAAAAACGCACCGGTCCGTAAGAAATCCTTCACCCGCTGGGATAAGCCGCGCTCGCTGAAGGGTCGCGCTGCGCGCCAGGCCCGCAAGTAACGCATGCCGCGGAGATTGGTCCTACTCGGTTCGGATGAGATCGCGCTCCCGGCTTTCGCCGCGGTCCGCGCCTTGCCCGACACCGAGGTAGTGGCCGTGTATTCGCAACCGGACCGTCCGGCCGGGCGTGGTCAGGAGGTCCGGCCTAATCCCGTCGCTGCCTGGGCTCGGGCCGAAGGTTTGATGCTCCTCCAACCGGAAAAACTTGAAGCCGCCGATGCAGCGCACCTCGTCTCTTTGCAAGCCGACCTCGGCGTGGTGATGGCCTATGGCCAGCTACTGAAGGAAGATTTCCTCGCCGCACCGCGTCTGGGCTTCGTGAATTTCCATGGCTCGCTGCTACCTGAGTTGCGCGGAGCCACGCCCGTTGAAGGCGCCCTCGCACTCGGTCTGGCTGAGACCGGCGTCTCGATGCAGCAGGTGGTGCGTAAACTCGATGCGGGACCTATCCATGCTTCGGCGCGGACCGTGGTCCAATCCGGCGAGGGCAGGGCGGCGCTCCGCGCCCGCCTCGGTGTCATTGCCGGAGAACTCGCCACGGCCGCACTGCCGTCCGTGCTCTCCGCGACCTCCGTCCCAGTTCCGCAGGACGAGGCTAAGGTTACCTATGCTCGGCGCCTGACGCGTGCTGATGCTCCCTTGGATTTCCGTCAGCCTGCCGCCGTCCTGCGTCAGCGTATTCTTTCCGTCGAGGGCTGGCCGGGTTCTACCTTTGACCATCGTGCCGCCCTGATTAAGGTCGGTGCTGCGACGGTCGAGGACTCAGTGGCTGCTGCCGCGCCTGGTACCATCGTGGCTGCCGATCGTGCTGGCGTGAGGATTGCTTGCGGACAGGGCGTCCTTGTCGTGACGCAATTGCAACGCCCAGGTGGCAAGATGCTTTCGGCAGGCGAATTCCTAGCGGGATATCCGCTCGCCGTCGGCGAGGTCCTGAGTTCCGCCGAAATGCCTGCCTTCGTCTCGGATCGGCCGTTTCCGCGGGCGCCCAAGGCATAATCGCTTGATTAGCCCTCGCCGCTGGATGTCATAAAGCCATGCGAGCCTTCCATCTCTGCCTCTTCCTGGCCGTGGGAGCCATGGCGCAGCAGAAAGACGTCTCCTTCCGTAATGTCCTGGGCGGATCCTTTGCGGGTTTCTCGGAGGATGAGAAGTCGGAGAAAATTTGGGAAGCGACCGCCGTGGTGATGCGTCCGGCCGCCGAGGCGGGCGTCTGGGATATGGAAATGATCAAGGTGCAGTCGCTCCGCGGCGGTAAGCCTTGGGCCGTCTTCACGAGCCCTAACGGCACGATGATCCCCGCTCGACGTGCCGCGCAAGGTAACGGCGTCGTCCAATCGGTGTCGCCGGCGTTCAATCTGACGGGCAAGGGCTGGAGCTGGCGTTCGACGCCCAAGGGCGACAGCTTCGCGATCCTCGCCGATGTCGTAGCCGAACTCGATCTCGCCAAGCCCCTATCTAAGCGCCTGCGCCTCCGCGCTCCGCGCATGGACGCTACTCCGGTGGAAGGCGGCACGTTGATGGTCTTCCAGGGCGGCGTAGTGGCCGAACGTTTCGGCGAGCGTACCACCTGTGAGCGACTCGAATGCCTCGTCAGTGACGGCCCGGGTGGCGATGCGACCTGCCGTTCCGTCGTCGCATCTGGCCGAGTGGTCCGCGTGCTGGATAAGCAGACGTTGCGCGGCGACAGCGCGACCTTTGATCCTAAGGATGACTCCGCCGAACTTGTCGGCCATGTCGAACTCGAGGAGCCGGAGGTGAAAGCCTCCGCACAGCGCCTCCGACATCAGCCGAAACTCGGTCTGACACAGCTCTTCGCCGGTGACGGTAAGCAGGTGAAGCTACATCTCCAGCGTAAGCAGCAGGAACCGACCGACCTCGCGGGAGAGCTCGTCACGATTCGCCGCGACGTTGCCACGGGTAATTCGCAGGTCGAGGTGCAGGACAACGCATCCTTTCTCTCCGCCCAATCCAATCTCACGGCCCGCCGGCTGGTCGCCACCGAAGGTCGCGACGGCACGAGCCTACTCGTGGCCGAAGGCGGCGTGAAGGGTCGTCTAGAGGGCAATCAGTTCGAGGCTGGTAAAGCCCGCTGGGATCGAGCCAAACGGATCCTTGATCTCCAGGAACTTCCGCGACTACGCGAAGCCCGCGGGCTCGAGGCGGCCGGCTTCTCGATTCGCACCGATTCGCTCAAGGATCGCCTCGAGATTCGTTCTGGTCCCGGCATCCGTGCCGCCATCCGTCTACCTGCGGGCGAACTCGGCGGAGCGCCTGGGCTCGCCGAAGCCAATCAGATCGTGGTCGTGACCGAAGATGGCGCCATGCAAGTTGAGATGATGGGGGCAGTGCGTTATGTCGCTGGTACCGTCACCACTGAGTCGGATCAGATGGTAGCGTTCGCGACGCCCAAGCCGAAGAAGGCTTCGGAATACGAACTCAGTAAGGCGATTTTGTCCGGCAATGTGCGTTATGTGCAACCCGGCTTGCGTTGTGCCGCTGAACGGATCGACCTCACGCCGGCCGTCCAGATCGAGGAAGTGCTGACCAAGGATGCGCTGGCTGGTCGCCCCCGTCTGCTCACGATGTCTGGCGGTTCGGGTGCGACCCGGCCGCATCTTTTCCTGACGTCTACTGGTGGGGAAAATGTGGAGTTCATCGCTGACGCCCATGAGGTGCTGACGACGCCCGAACTCACCAAGTTCTTTCTCCGTGGATCCGTGGCGATGGATTCCGATGGCACTGACGCCACCTGCGACCTGCTCGAAGGCATGGCGGCCCCGGATAAGGCCGGCCATCTCGTGGCTCGTCAGGTCGTCGGCCGCGGTAACGTCGTCGTCGTCGCGGGTGGTACGACGGCCAAGGGACGTACCCTAGAGATGCAGCCAGAGAAGGGCAGCGCGCGCCTCATTGGCGACGCCCGTATCGTTGACAGACTCGGTAACGAAGGCGTGCCAGCCAAGGAAGTCACCTACGACATGCGCACGCACGCCTGGCGGATGGATTCCGCGCCTGACGACGCCAACCCCGGACAAGTAGTCCGCCCAAAGATCTTCCTCGGTCGTGACTTCACCTTGCCGGAGGTCAAAAACCTCGACAACGGACGCTGACCGCTTCCTCCTGTAAACATGGCCGAAACGAGTGAGAAGGGCGTCATCCGGGCACAGGCTCTGGCTAAGCATTACGACGCTAAGGTCGCCGTCCAAGACGTCAGCCTATCGCTTCACGCGGGCGAGATTGTCGGCCTGCTCGGTCCTAACGGTGCCGGTAAGACGACCACCTTTTATATGGTCGTTGGCCTCATCCCCGCCACCCACGGCCGCGTTTTTCTCGACGGACGTAACGTCACCCCCATGCCGATGTGGCAACGCGCCCGCAATGGTGTCGGGTATCTTCCGCAGGAAGCTTCCATCTTTCGTAAACTCACCGTCTGGGAGAATGTGATGGCCGTCGTCGAGACTCTGGATCTCAACGAGCGCGAACGCCGTGACCGTACCGCCCAGCAGCTCACCGAGCTTGGCCTGGAGAAGCTGGCGCGGCAGCCTGCCTTCACTCTTTCCGGCGGCGAACGTCGCCGCTTGGAGATCGCGCGCGCCCTCGCGACGAATCCGCGCTTCCTGCTCATGGATGAGCCCTTCAGTGGGGTGGACCCGATCTCGGTCGCCGAGGTCCAGTCGATTATCTGTAAGCTTAAAGCCCGTGGTATCGGCATCCTGATTACCGACCATAACGTGCGGGAAACCCTTTCCATCGTGGACCGGGCCTATCTGATCCACCAGGGGCGCGTGCTTGTGTCTGGCACTCCCTCTGAAATCGTCAATAATCCTGAGAGCCGTCGCCACTACCTTGGCGAAAGCTTCAAACTCTGACGCCATGTACGATCCCGCTCCCGATACCCGCCCGGAATCCGTCTCCGTCCGCGAGTTCTTCGAATCCTTCAAGGACATGCTCCAGATGGAGCTCCTCGCGGGCGAGCAGGGCCTTGATAACATGATTTCGGAGAAGTCGCTCAATCGTCCTGCCTTAGCGGTGACCGGCTATTTCAAGGAGTTTGCCAACAAGCGCCTGCAGCTTTTCGGTGCCGGTGAGATGGCCTACCTTTCCGACCAGACCGCTCCGCTCCGCGAGAAGCTGCTGAACGACGTCTTTTTCAAGCAGATCCCCGCGGTGGTCGTTTCGCGTGGCCTCCCTGTCGACGATCTGCTCCTGCGCATCGCGGATCGCCATCGCGTCCCGCTCATCCGCACGCAGCTCAAGTCCAAGGATTTCTCGGCGGAAGCCACCGTGCTCCTCGAGGAGAAGTTCGCTCCACGCACCAATCTTCACGCCACCTTGGTCGACATCAAGGGCGTCGGCGTGCTGCTCCGCGGCGCCTCCGGCGTCGGCAAGAGCGAGTGCGCCTTGGCCCTCATCGAGCGTGGTCACTCCCTTGTCGCTGACGACTTCGTGATTGTGACGCTTATCGGGGACCGCGAGCTGCAGGGTACTTCTAAGGAGCTTAATCGCGGCTACATGGAGTGCCGTGGCATCGGCATCATCAACGTCGCCTCAATCTTCGGCATCCGCTCCGTCCGTCGTGAGAAACGCGTCGACCTCGTGGTCACCTTCGTCCTTTGGCAGCCTGGCATGGACGAAGAACGTTCGGGCCTGGAGGTCGAGACCTTTGAGATCCTTGGCCGCAAGGTGCCGCACATGACGATCCCGGTCCGCCCAGGACGTGACATGGCCCGCCTCGTCGAGGTCGCGGCGATGGTGCAAGCCTTGCGCGTCATGGGGCATGACTCCGCCAAGGAATTCAGCGACCGCCTCATCGAATTCATGGCGAAGGACAAGAAGGGCGAGGCCTGAGGCCTTACTTCTTCTTCCCGTCCCAGCGACAGTCAGCCATCACGCGGAGGCAAACCTCCCGCAGGTCGAACAGTGTCGATTCGATATCCTGCGCAGCTTCGGCGGCGGAGAGGCGAGCGCCGCTCGGGATGCTCGCGGTGAGGCCTATGGAATAGTTGATGGCCGCCAGCGCGCGCTTCATGTGCACGAGCGCGAGCGGTAGGTCGCCGGTGTCGGTAGCGTTGATCGCCATGACCATCTGGTGCTGCGCATCCCAGAAGGAGAGCATGATATTGGCCGAATCCACCGCGGTGATCTGCGGTCCCGCGACCGTGCACAGGCGATGGAAGGAATGCGTGAGCTGCAGGCAGAGCGCGCGAGACACCACATAGACCGGATGCTGGTGGATGCAGTAGGGGAGGTCGGGGCCTTCTTCGTCCGCGTCGTTCACTTCCTCGGGACCGTCGCCGGGCGCCCAATCGGCGTTTTCCCAGCCCATGCGGCGGGCGCTGATGTCGAGACGATCAGGCAGGTCCTTGACCTCCGTGTAGTAGGAAAGGAAGCGGCCGACCTCGAGGTCGTTGCGTTGGAGGTAGCCTGCCCAGTCGGCTTCGCCCCAAGAGGCGTTGCCGGAACCTTCGAAGTCGCCCTGGGGGTGGTCGCCATCGTCCATAGGGTCCATCATTAGGTGCTTTTCCCCCGTTGCAAACCCCTTGTGGCGAAAATGCCCTTGTCCCGAACGCCCCGAACGTGGCTAATCCGGCATGGCTACGGACCTTCCTGCCCTGACCGCTGCGCTGACGGCCGGACGCGACCTCGCTCCGGACGAAGCCGCCGCTGCCGCATTGTCGATGGCGGACGTACAGGTCGCAGACGCGGTCAAGGAAGCCTTCTTGCTGGCGCTGGCGCATAAGGGTGAGACCGCCGCCGAAGTCACCGGCTTCGCGAAGACTTACCGTTCGCTTGCGCGCCGGACTGATTTTGGCGACTGGCCGGCGAAGGGTATCGATATCGTGGGCACGGGAGGCGATCGCTCCGGCAGCTTTAATATCTCCTCGGCGAGCGCGCTCATCGTGGCCGCCGCCGGCGTGCCGGTGCTCAAGCATGGTAACCGCTCGATTACCTCGAAGTCGGGCAGCGCGGATTTCCTCGCCGGACTCGGCGTCACCCTCGAAGCCACAGATGCGCAACTGCTCCGTGGCCTCGTCCAGGCAAACTTCTGCTATCTCTACGCTCCGGCGTTCCATCCGGCCTTCAAGGCTATCCTCGGTGTGCGCAAGAAGATCGCCGAAAGCGGTACGAAGACCGTCTTCAATGTCCTCGGCCCCCTGATTAATCCGGCCCAGCCGGCGCACATGGTCGTCGGCGTCTATGATGAACGTTGGGTCGAACCGCTCGCAGCCACGCTCGGTGAGCTCGGCGTCAAACGCGGCCTCGTGACGCACTCGCGGGCGGGTGGCGGTATGGATGAGATTACCACGGCAGGTGAAGTACGCGTGCGCGGTTGCGGCGAACTTGCCTCTGTCGATGCCGTGTGGTTGCCCGGTGATTTCGGTTTCAAGGCCTGTACGGTCGCAGACCTGCGCGGTGGTACGCCCGAAGAGAATATCGCGATGTTCAGCGACTTACTGGTCGGCGGAGTTTCCGACGGCCTTATGGATACGCTGTGCCTCAGTGCGGGTGCGTCGCTCTGGGTTGCGGGTAAGGCGACGGACCCGGCGGCGGGTGCCGAGCGGGCGCGTGAGATCATCCTCGGCGGCGAACTGCGCGAAGAAGCTCGTCGTCTCCGTGAGGCTTATCGGGTCGACTGACCGTCCAGTAGCCAGGACAGCGTGCGTTCGGTTGCGCCACGGTTGCCCTGGTGCCAAGCCTCGCCATGACGGCCCATCTCGCTGCGTTCGGTGGCGTCTTGGGCGAGTCGGGCGAGCTGGGCGGCTAGTTCGGAAGAGTCCTTAGCTTTGAAGGCTGCCTTCGCCTGCTCGAGTCCGCGGCAGATATCGCGGAAGTTCGACATGCGTGGTCCGTAGAGGATGGCGACGCCGGCAGCGGCGCATTCGACGGGCGTCTGGCCACCTTCGTGCGGAGGGAGGCTCTTGCCGCAAAAGGCGAGGTCCGCAGCGCGGGTGAGGCGGCGCAGTTCGCCGGTGGTGTCGGCGAGGTGAATAATCGTGTCGGCGGGTGCGACGGCTCCTCCGGTGGAACGTTGGTGCCAGGAAAGCCCGCTGGCGCTGGCTTCGGTGGCGACTTCGGTGCGGCGTTCGGAGTGGCGCGGGACGAGCAGGAGGCGGACATCCGTACCGGCTGCGCGTAGTTCTCGCACGCAGCGGATGAGTAGCGTCTCTTCGCCTTTCCAAGTGGACGAGCCGAGTAGCACCATTGTGCGAGGGTCGGTGCCGAAGCCGAGTTCGGCACGCAACTGCGAACGTTCGTTGACGGACATCGGCGCATCGCTGGCGACGTCGAATTTGATGTTACCCGTGAGCGTCGCGCTGAAGCCGAGTTGGCGGAAGCGGCGAACGTCTTCTTCGCTGCCCGCGGCGATTTTCCGGAAATGACCGAGCACGTAAGCGGAGAGCCGAGAGAAGCGCTGGTGGCGGGCGAAGGACTTGTCGGAGATACGTCCGTTGATCAAATAGGCTGGGACGCTGTGGGCACGGGCCTGGGCGAGATGCTCGGGCCAGAGCTCGCCTTCGACGAGGATGACGGCGTCCGGACGGATGCGACTCCACGCGAGGGCGCTGCAGGGCCAGAGGTCGGTGGGGAAGATGCCGATACGGTCCGCGACGTCGGCGTAGCGATCCCGGGCCAGACGGAAACCCGTGCTGGTGGTGGTCGTCAGGACGATTTCAGCCTTACCGGTGGCCTTAAGTTGGCGGAGTAGGGGGCCGATGGCCTCCATTTCACCGACCGAGACCGCCTGGATCCAATAACGCAGCTTTCCGGGGGTCTTTGTGCCTACTTTCGGGAAAAAGCCCAGCCTTTGGCTGAAACCCGTGCCATATCCCCCACGGCGGAGCATGCGCCAAATATAGTATGGGAGGGCCGGGATTAGCAGCAGCGGGAAGAGTATCCGGTAGGCCCAAGACATCGCGTTGCGCCGACCGTGCGGAGGGCGGAGGGGTCTGTCAGTTCCAAAGGAGCCTCTTTGGGCTGATTTTCCCGCTTGCACCAGTCGAGCAGGGGTGTTTGAACCCACTTTCCACCGTTTGTAGCGACCGCAGATCGCTACGGACATAAAACCAAAAAACCAGTCAGTCCTCCCTGATCCAATGTCCCCTCCTTCTGCAGGAAAAGGGATACGGAGCCAAAAAACATGAACATCACAGTCAAAGACCTCCTCGATGCCGGCGTCCACTTCGGACACCAGACCCGTCGCTGGAATCCCCGCAGCCGTCCGTTTATCTTCGATCACCGCAACGGTGTTTCGATCATCGACCTTGAGAAGACGCACGCGTGCCTCGTCGCCGCCGCCGCCTTCATTGAGGACACCGCCGCCAAGGGCAAGGAAGTGCTCTTCGTCGCCACCAAGCCGCAGGCGCAGGAAGTCGTGCGCCAGGCCGCTAAGTCGACCGGCATGCCCTTCGCCGTGAACCGCTGGCTCGGCGGTACGCTCACCAACTTCGCTACCATCAAGCGCTCCCTCGACAAGTACCGCACCTACCTCCGCATGGAGCAGGACGGTTCCCTCGCCAAGATGCACAAGAAGGAAGCCGCTGCCGTGAAGCGCGAGATGTCGCGTATGAACCGCAACTTCGAAGGCCTCCTCGAATACCGCGAACTCCCGTCCGCGATGATCGTCGTCGACACCAAGCTCGAAGAAATCGCCGTCAACGAAGCCGTCCGCCTCGGTATCCCCGTGATCGGCCTCTGCGACTCGAACTCCGACCCGACCCTCCTCAAGTTCCCCGTCCCGGGCAATGATGACGCCGCGAAGTCCATCCGCCTCGTGGTCGAAGTCCTCACCCAGGCTGTCCAGAACGGTCTCGCCCGCCGCAAGGCCGTGACCCAGGACCGCAAGACCGTGACCCCGGTCGCTCGTCAGAACACCGGCGAGTCCGTCCAGCCTGAAGTCCAGATTTCCGAAGAGCTGCTCAAGGCCAACGAAGGTTCCGACGCCGTCGAAGGCGCCGCTCCTGCGAAGCGCCCCAGCCCCCGTAAGTCCAAGTAATCCGACCATGTCCGCTATCACCGCTCAGACGGTTAACGATCTGCGCCAGCGAACTGGTGCGGGTCTGATGGATTGCAAGAAGGCCCTCGTTGAAGCCAATGGCGACAACGAGAAGGCCGTCGAAATCCTCCGCATCAAGGGAGTCGCCACGCGCAACAAGAAGGCTGACCGCAAGGCCAGCGAGGGCATCCTCGCCGTCCAGGTCTCTGCCGACGGTCGCACCTCGACGCTCCTCGAACTGAACTGCGAAACCGACTTCGTCGCCAAGAACGAGAACTTCATTGCTCTCGCCAAGGAACTCGTGGGACAAGCCGCCGTCACCGGCGTCGATGGTTTCCTCGATCAGCCTTACCACGCCGACAAGTCCCGCAAGGTGAACGATTACCTGAACGATCAGGTGCTCAAGATCGGTGAGAACCTCAAGGTCTCCCGCGTCCTGAAGTTCGAAGCCACCGGCGTGGGTCGCGTTTCCGCTTACGTCCACACGGGCGCTAAGATCGCTGTTCTCCTCGAACTGGGCCTCAAGACCCAGGCTGCCGCCGCTAACCCGGAAGTCGCCGAACTGGCTCGCCAGCTCGCGATGCAGGTCGTCGCCAACAACGCCCGTTTCGTCCGCCGCGACGAGGTCTCCGCCGACGTCGTCGCTAAGGAGCGCGAAATCGCTGCCGAGTTCACGAAGTCCGAAGCCGACAAGGCTATCGACGAAGCCAAGCGCATCGTCGAGGACTACAAGGGCCAGCTCGTTGAGCAGAAGGCTGCGAACGACGCCGAAGCCATCGCGGAACTCGAGAAGCGCATCGCCGTAGGCGAGAAGCAGATCGTCGCTGCCGAAGGCCGCAAGAAGGGTCAGCTCTCCAATATGGAGAAAATCATCTCCGGCCGCGTGGATAAGTTCTTCGCCGAATCCTGCCTGCTCGAACAGGCTTACTTCCGCGATCCCGACCAGAAGATTCAGGACCTCATCGCCGCTGCGAAGACCAAGGTCGGTGAAGAAGTCTCGATCGTCCGCTTTACCCGCTTCCAGGTGGGTGAAACCGACGCCGAGTAAGCTCCGCTCAGTTCCGCTAACAAGGCCGGCTGCCGTAAGGTGGCCGGCCTTTTGCTTGGCTTGCTTACGTGGTTGGCTGGAATAGCCTAACTCTATGCAGTTTCGCTCGGACATCTTCTGGAAGTCGGCCTGCGGTCGCTGTCCGGATTGCGGCACCAAGGTCCGCAGCTCGTCCGATCGCACAGGTTGGCTTGCGCGCCTGTGGGATACGCCCGCCACCTGCGGCGGCTGCGGCATGACGCTGCGTCGCAAGGAAGGTTTCTTTCTTGGCGCTATCGTTTGGAATTACGGACTCACTGCCTTCGGTGTCTTACCGTTGGTGCTGTTGGCGAAAAATTTGGAATGGATTGGCTCCGTGTGGGCGATTCGTCTCGCGGTCGGCGCCATCTTTCTGGTGCCGCCGCTCATCCACGCGTTCTCCTGGCGCCTGTGGATCGGCACCTACTACGCTTTCCTGCCTGATCAGCTACCTTCCGGCGGCCGTCGCCTCGACGACTGATTAGGTGCGGCGCGCGGCCATCCGGCGCACCAGTTCGACGAGGAAGGCGGTGTCGCCCTTGGTCGCTCGGAGGTGACCGACGGTCTCGATTGTCAGCGCCTCAATGCGCTGTTTCGTCGCGCTGACACCATGCATCGCTGTGTAAGTAGATTTTCCGTTCTCGGCATCGGCCCCGACGGGCTTGCCGAGCTCGGCGGCGTCTGCAGTGAGGTCGAGCAGGTCGTCGACGAGTTGGAAGGCGATGCCAGAGGCGCGGCCAGCGAGGCGGAAATGTTCGACTTCAGCCGCGGAGGCACCCCCGACCATCGCGCCCATCGCAAACGAGGCGCTGAGCATCGCGGCCGTCTTACCGAGGAGGATGAATTCAATCCGGTCCGCGTCATTTTCTTGCCCGTCCATGTCTTCGGTCTGTCCGCCGACGAGTAACTGGGAGCCTGCGGCCACGGCGAGTTCGCGCACGAGGGCGGTAGCGAGCGTGGGCTTGGCCGCGTAGCCAGTAGCGAGGAGTTCGAAGGCCAGAGGTTGCAACGCGTCGCCCGCGAGTAAGGCGGTGGCCTCGTCGAAGGACTTGTGGCAGGAGGGGCGGCCGCGGCGCAGATCGGAGTCATCCATGCATGGCAGGTCGTCATGGATCAGCGAATAGGTGTGGATGCACTCCAGCGCCGTCGCCGCGTGGGAGGCGTCGGCCTGAGGCGTGAAGGCCGCAGCGGAGGCGAGGCAGAGGACTGGCCGCAGGCGCTTACCTCCGGCTTCAAGCGAGTACCGCATCGCTTCATGCAGTCGTGCAGGGCGGGTCGTGGAGACCGGCGTCAGCAGACGAAGCGAGGCTTCTGCCTGCTGGATGAATGCCTCGTGCCGTGACTGAAACAGCGAGGCGTCCATTGGTTATTCAATTTCGGCGCCGAGTTTGAAGAAAGTCGCCGTGCGGCCTACGCTACCGATGACTTCGCTTTCGGTGAGCTTGGCCAGTTCCTGGGCCTGCTTGTCCATCTCTTCGCGTTCGGCGGTGAAGCGGACCTTGACTAGGTCGGCGTTACGGAAGGCTTCGGCGAGGAGGTTGGCGATGCCCGTGTTCACGCCGGCCTTGCCGACGAACACCTTCGGGTCGAGCGTCTGGGCGAGACTGCGCAGCTTGCTGCGTTCTGCGCCGGTGAGGCGGGGTTGGTCTTCAGAGCCTGATTCCATGCCCGCTATGACGCTCTGGCGGGGCAGGGGAGTCAACGGACTAAT